>JAZNTB010000105.1:0-3725 GCA_045591565.1 Clostridia bacterium | reverse complement strand
CCCATGTGACGTTTTCTACCAGCTTTACCGATGTGTACAAGCTCATGATCTGCATTGCCAACCTGACCGATTGTAGCACGGCAGTCGATAGGGAGTAATCTCATTTCGCCTGAAGGAAGTTTAACTGTTGCATACTTGCCTTCTTTAGCCATAAGCTGAGCTGATGTTCCTGCTGAGCGAACGAGCTGTGCGCCCTTTCCAGGATAAAGCTCAATGTTGTGGATAAGTGTACCAACAGGGATATCCTTTATAAACAGTGCGTTACCAGGCTTGATATCTGCGCCTTCGCCTGAAACAACGACATCGCCGTCTGTTAAGCCGATAGGTGCTAAAATGTAAGCCTTTGTACCGTCCTCATACTGAATCAATGCAATGTTTGCTGATCTGTTCGGATCGTACTCGATACCGATAACAGTTGCCGGCATTCCGTCCTTTAATCTCTTAAAGTCGATGATTCTGTATTTTCTCTTGTTACCGCCGCCTCTGTGACGAACAGTAATTCTACCATATGAATTTCTACCTGCATTCTTTTTCTTTGAAGCCAATAGTGAGCGTTCCGGCTCAAACTTTGTAATTTCGGAGAAATCCGAAACAGTCATATGTCTTCTTGCAGGAGAGGTAGGCTTAAAACTTCTGATAGCCATTATACTTTCCTCCTATTTCTTAAATTACATATCAAAGAACTCAATTGTCTTTGAACCCTTAGCCAGGGTAACGATAGCCTTCTTGTAAGAAGCTCTTCTGCCTTCATAGCGGCCCATTCTCTTAAGCTTGCCTGTAACATTGATTGTGTTAACAGCTGCAACCTTTACTCCAAAAACTTCTTCAACAGCTTTTTTAATCTCTACCTTATTAGCAGATGTCGGTACTTCGAAAGTGTACTTTTTGATTTCGTTACCTTCCTTATCGAATGTAACCTCCATACTGCGTTCAGAGATGATTGGCTTTCTGATAATATCGTGTGCGAATTTCATTAGCAGAGCACCTCCTCAATCTTAGCAACAGCATCTTTTGAGATGATGAACTTGTCATGCTTTAAAACCTCGTATGTGTTTAATACATCTACATAAGTAGGTGTAACACCCTTGATGTTTCTTGCTGACTTGTAGATGTTCTCATCACACTCAGCTGTTACGATTAATGCTTTTGAGTTGATTTCCATACCCTTTAGCATCTTTGCAATAGTAGCGGTCTTGATTTCGTCCATCTTCAAATCTTCAACCACATAAACTTCATAAGCTTCATATTTTGCAGATAAAGCAGACTTTAGAGCAATCTTCTTTAGCTTCTTATTAATGCTATATCTGTAGTCGCGTGGCTTAGGTCCAAGTGCAACACCACCGCCTGTCCACTGTGGAGCACGGATACTTCCCTGTCTTGCACGGCCTGTGCCCTTCTGTCTCCAAGGCTTAATTCCACCGCCGCGTACTTCTGTACGGGTTTTTGTGGACTGTGTGCCCTGTCTCTGGTTTGCCAGGTAGTTTGTAACCACCGTATGCAATACTGATTTATTCACTTCGGCGCAGAAAATGCTATCGGAAACTTCCATAGAGCCTGTCTTAACGCCTTCCATGTTATATACAGCAACTGTAGCCATATTCTATTCCTCCTTTCCGATCTCCGTTACGCCTTTACGCTATTTCTTATTGTAACGAGTCCGCCCTTGTTACCAGGGATAGCACCCTTTACAAGGATTAAATCGTTTTCAGTGTCAACCTTTACAATTTCCAGATTCTGGATTGTAACCTTAACAACACCCATATGTCCCGGAAGCTTCTTGCCCTTCATAACTCTACCCGGATTTGAACAAGCTCCCATTGAACCTGATCCTCTGTGGTAGCCTGAACCGTGAGACATAGGACCTCTGTGGAGTCCCCATCTCTTCATAGGACCTGCAAAGCCTTTACCCTTTGAAATACCTGAAACATCGATTTTCTCGCCTGCTTCAAAGATATCAGCCTTGATTTCGTCGCCTACTGAAAGAGCAGATGTGTCTTCCAATCTAAATTCTCTCAAATACTTCTTGTTAGCAACATTTGCCTTTGCAAATATTCCCTTCTGAGGCTTGTTGAGTGACTTTTCCTTAACATCACCGAAGCCTACTACAACTGATTCGTAACCGTCTGTTTCAACTGTCTTTGACTGAACAACTGTGCAAGGACCTGCCTTTACAACAGTAACAGGGATTACCTTTCCGTCTTCAGCAAAAATCTGAGTCATACCCAGCTTTGTGCCTAAAATTGCTTTTTTCATTCTTTTCAATCCTTTCTTGTCAGTTATTGGTTCCCGCAAAAGCAAACCGGGAACATGACCTGCATCATAGCCCTGGGGCTACTGCACTTTTTGGTACCTGCTTATTTCTGGATAACGTCGAATTCAACGCCTGCAGGCAAATCCACTTTGAATAACGCTTCCATAGTCTTTGCACCTGGAACAACGATATCAATAAGTCTTTTGTGAGTTCTTCTTTCGAACTGCTCACGAGAATCCTTGTACTTATGAACCGCTCTTAAGATTGTGATAACTTCCTTGTCTGTCGGTAGCGGGATAGGACCTGATACCTTAGCACCTGTCTTCTTTGCAATCTCAACGATTTTCTCAGCTGACTGATCGAGTACTGCGTGATCATAAGCCTTTAACTTGATTCTGATTTTCTGAGTTGCTGCCATGTTTTTTCCCTCCTATAAAATTTAATTGGCTTGTGGGCGCCTTTTCTTTGACGCTCAACACTTGCACGACAGCCGCGATATCTTTCAACATCGCCGGGTGTTTCCTTCATCACCCAAAATAAAACCCGAACTATCCAAAGCTTGGATACATCCGGGGAGTTAGCCGCAAAAGTACACAACTCAAGCTTATTACAGAACATACCTGTCCTGCAATTGCTTAATACCTATGCAGCGTGACCTGTCGCCCGGTTTCATGAATCGGACATTCTCCACGGAAAAACCGAACTCATAAGGTTCGCAACCTCCCGCTTCATCGTTTGTCAAGTGTCACAACATTACCATTATACATTATATAAGCCGTTTTTTCAAGTGTTTTGTGTTATTTTGTTATAAAGAATTTTTAACAAAGTTTTGATATTTTTAATTAATTTTTTTGTATATTATGCACATACGAAAATGGGCGGATTTTCCTTTTCTTTCCTCATTTTTTCCCCTCAAAAATATTTCTTGGAAATTATATAATACGCTTGAAAAAAAGTAAAATATGTGGTATTATATTATATAATGTAGAAACTGCGTAAAATAAGGGAGAAAAAATATGAAAAGAATGTTATTTACTTCGGAATCGGTTACAGAGGGACATCCCGATAAAATCTGCGACTGCATTTCCGACGCAATTTTAGATGAAATTTTAAAACAGGACCCGATGGCACGAGTTGCATGCGAAACCACATGTACAACAGGCCTTGTATCAATAATGGGTGAAATCACAACAAGCTGTTATGTGGATTTCCCGAAGGTTGCTCGACAGGCTGTGCTTGAAATAGGCTATGACAGAGCAAAGTACGGCTTTGACGGCCACACCTGCGGCGTTGTTACTTCAATAGACGAGCAGTCTCCTGATATTGCAATCGGTGTAAACAAAGGTCTTGAGAACAAAGTCGGAGAGGACGATGTCGGCAACTCAATCGGTGCCGGAGACCAGGGAATGATGTTCGGCTATGCCTGCGACGAAACTCCGGAGCTTATGCCGCTTCCGATTTCTCTTGCACACAA
>JAZNTB010000104.1:0-3496 GCA_045591565.1 Clostridia bacterium | reverse complement strand
AGCCTATCTAATATATCACACCGGACAACTTTTGTCAACCCTTTTTTTGATTTTTTTTCATTTCTTTTTCGGGCTCACCCCGTCGCTCGGCGCAACTCGTTTATATTAACACATCTACTTCCCTTTGTCAAGTACTTTTTTACAAAAAAATTAAAAATTTTTTTTGCTTTATTTAAAGACGAATATTGACTGTTTTTCTTCATATATAATATACAACCATTAAATAAGAAAGGCTGATTTTATTATGAAGATACTATTGAAAGTGATAAGCATTATCTGCGTGGTCTCAATGCTTTTCTGTTCTTTTACCAGCGCAGAAATCATAAGTCAGGTAAATGCAGATGTTTCCGCTCAACTGGTAACCGCCCCCTCGGCACTGCTTATGGAGGCCGCCAGCGGTCAAGTGCTTTATGAGCTGAATGCAGATGAAAAGCTACCGATTGCCAGCGTTACAAAAACAATGACTATGCTTCTTATAATGGAAGCTTTAGATTTCGGCAAGATAAAGCTTGAAGACAAGGTTGCCACCAGCGATTATGCCGCATCAATGGGAGGCTCACAGGTCTTTCTTGAGGTCGGCGAGGAAATGACCGTTCAGGATATGTTGAAAGCTATCGCCGTTGCGTCCGGAAACGATGCAGCTGTTGCGATGGCGGAATTTATTGCTGGCACAGAGCCTGCTTTTGTGGAAATGATGAACAAACGCGCCGCAGAGCTTGGTTGTAAGAACACACATTTTATTAACTGCAACGGTCTTAATGAAACCGCTGAGCATTACAGCACGGCACGGGATGTAGCCCTGATTTCCAAAGAGCTTTTAAAGCATCAAAAAATTCTGGACTATACCACTATCTGGATGGATACATTGCGAGGTGGTGAGTTTGGACTTTCTAACACCAATAAGCTAATTCGTTTTTACAAGGGTGCTAATGGGCTGAAAACCGGCTCAACTTCTATGGCAAAATACTGTCTTTCAGCAACAGCAAAGCGTGACGGAATGCAGCTGATTGCTGTTGTGCTTGCTGCGCCCTCCAGTGCAGAACGCTTTGCAAGTGCAACCAAGCTGCTTGACTACGGTTTTGCAAACTATTCGGTGGTCAATGCCGCCGAGAAAATAGGCACACTCGAACCAAGACCTGTTGTTGGCGGAAAAATTGAAACTGTTACGCCGCAGGCTGACCCAAATGTGAGTTTTATTGTAAAAAAGGGTAATCAGGATAAGGTAGATGTTGCAACAGTTCTTGATGATCCGTTAAAAGCACCACTTGCTAAGGGTCAAAAAATAGGAACTTCCACCCTGACAATAAACGGGGAAAAAGTCGCATTATGCGATATTCTTGCATCCGAAGAAATCCCCCGTATGAGTTTTGGCACAATGCTTTTAAAACTCCTCCACCGTTGGATGTGTGCATAGCCTGACATTAGCTATCCAAACCTGCCTAAAAAGGCGTAATTTAGGTATTTTTTAGTTTGTCGTCCTTGAAAGGCGACAGCCTGTCTGCGTCCTCCGCACTAAAACCTACTCAAAATTCCATCCTTTTTAGGTCGAAGAATTTTAAGCGAGCTGGTTTTTGTCTAAACAAGGCAAAAACGGAGCTAATCCTTGTTGGCTTAGCGAGTATTTTAACACAGTTTAGGCGAAAATCAGCCACTTAAAATCAGGTTCGGATAACTACTGTCAGGCTAATTTGACAAATTACATTAAATAGGTTACAATATGGGCTGTTATATTTTGAATTACACGGAGGATAACTCATGATAGGTATAATCGGAGCAATGGATGTAGAGGTTAACAAGTTTAAGGAGCTTATGATTGGAAAAAGTACCGAAACCATAAGCGGTACAGAATTTGTTTGCGGAACGCTTTGGGGACACCCAACCGTGGTTGCCGTAAGCGGAGTTGGTAAAGTTAATGCTGCGATCTGCACCCAGACAATGATTTTGAGATACTCGCCAAAATTTATTATAAACAGCGGCGTAGCAGGCGGACTTGAGCCGTCGCTTAACATTTGCAATATAGTTGTTGCGAACACGGTTGTTCAGCACGATATGGACACCTCGCCCCTCGGCGACCCCGTAGGTTTTATTTCAGGACTTGACATTGTTGACATTCCCTGCGACAGCGAGCTTTCAAAAAAGCTGTTTGATTCCGCAAGCGAGAACAATATCCACACCCTTTGCGGAAAGATTGTTTCAGGCGACCAGTTTATAAACAGCGCCGAAAAGAAAAAATATCTTGTTGAAACCTTTAACGCATTTGCCTGCGAAATGGAATCCGCATCAATCGGGCATGTTTGTTATAAAAACGAAGTACCATTCGGTATACTTCGCTCAATCTCAGACAACGCCGACGGCAGCTCACACCTTTCGTACACCGAGTTTGTGCAAGCGGCGGCTGACAATCTGATAAATGTTATGAAATCATTTTTTGAGAAGATATAAAAAAGAAAATCCATACAGATTTCATTTCTGTATGGATTTTTTATCCGTTATACCCACCAAATAGTCTAAAGACACTTCAAAAAATTCAGCTATTTTTATGAGAATCTCCAGCTTGGGTTCTCTTGTCATTAGTTCGTAATTTTGATACGCTTTTTCTGTAATATCACAATATATGGCAACCTGACCCTGTGTTAAACCTCTTTCTTTTCTACACTCACGCAAGCGCTCAGCTAAAATCCTTCTCATTTCATCACCTACATTTGTTCTTGGCAAAACAAGTATACTGTATTATAATATAAAATATACCGACATTTGTTAGTGTTTGGAGATGTTATAAAATGGCTGAGTTTTGCGTTCAGTGTTACAATCGTATAAATCAGAAAAAAACTCACCCATGCGACTATATTCTTTCTTTTTATCCGGAGTTGTGTGAAGGTTGCGGTGAATATAAACGGGTTATTATATTAAGAACGCCATATTGGAATAATCGATTTTTGTTTTTTGATATACTTTATGAAATATTTTTGTTGATACGAGAACTTTTAGTATATCTCTATAATCGAAAAAATAACTAATGGATGCAGAAATGTGCATCCATTTTCGTTATACAAGAAAACAGTCCGGTGGACTGTTTTTAGCCACGAGCACCGAGTGCTGTGCCGAGGTGCCCGAAGTTCAATGGGGTAAAAATAAAACACCCACAAAGTGGGTGTTTGTATTTTTATCTCTTGCTGAACTGAGGTGCACGACGAGCAGCCTTGAGTCCGTACTTCTTTTTCTCTATCAACAAATATCCCAATATTGTAGGCGTTTATAACCACTCTTCTAAAAAATAACCTTAAAAATAACCCGAAAACGCTTGATTAACTTTGTCTTTTAAGTCTGTAGGTTTATTATATGTTAAGTGTGCGTAAATGTCCAATGTGATTTTTGCGTGTTCGTGTCCGGCAAGATATTGAACAGTTTTTACATCCACTCCTGCAAGCAGTAAATTTGTAATATATGTGTGTCTAAGCTGATGCGGAGTAACCTGAAAATCCATACTATACACAAC
>JAZNTB010000103.1:0-2308 GCA_045591565.1 Clostridia bacterium | reverse complement strand
GTGAATTTGGTGAGAACGCAGATGATGTCAACGCATATTGCGCATCTACTTTGTTTGCAGCAGATAGATTTGCAACTTTTCGTACCGATTGGCATAAGGACTATGAAGACGAAAGCACAATAATAATTGCAGACCGATATGTTTCTTCAAATATGATACATCAGGCAAGTAAGATAGAGGATTTGACAGAGAAGGAAAAGTTCCTTGACTGGCTGTTTGATTTTGAATTTAATCTTTATAAAATCCCGAAACCTGATATGACAGTTTTCCTTGATATGCCACCTGAGTATGGCAGGATCCTTATGCAAAACCGAGACAACAAGTTTTCACCGGAGCAAGAACACGATATACATGAGCGTGATTTTTCTTATCTTGAAAAAAGCTATGAAAATGCAAAATATGTTTCGGAAAAATTTGGATGGAAGCATATTTCATGTGTAAAGGATGGCAAACTCCGCACTATTGATGAAATACAGGAAGAAATTATATACTGTATTGATAATAAAATCTAAACAAAAAAACAAGTCCCAGATAACGGTATTTTGAGGCTTGTTTTTTGCTGATTATTGCTGTAGGATATATGTAAATCGGTAAGGAGGCATAGTTTTATGAATGATGTTTTAAATTGTATAAAAACACGCAGAAGTATTAAAAAATATAAGCCGGAGCAGATTTTGGATACGGACCTTGAACTTATTTTAGAGGCAGGAACATACGCTCCTACCGGCAGAAACAGACAATCACCTGTAATCGTGGTAGTACAGGACAGGGAAACTATAGATATGCTTTCAAAAATGAATGCAGAAATTCTTGGTACAGACTCTGACCCGTTTTACGGAGCGCCGACAGTTTTGATAGTGCTTGCAGACAAAAATGTAAATACATATAAAGAGGACGGAAGTCTTGTTATGGAAAACCTTATGCTGGCGGCTCATTCATTAGGGATTGGTTCCTGTTGGATTCACCGCGCAAAAGAGGAATTTATGACAGAGGCGGGCAAAGAGCTTTTAAGAAAATGGGGACTTGATGATAGCTATGAGGGGATAGGGCATTGTGTTCTTGGATATGCAGATGTGACCCCTTTGGAAAAACCAAGAAAAGAAGGATACATTATAAGAGTGTGATTTTGATATGATAAAAGAAATAACATCTACAAAAAATCAAAAATATAAATATATTAAATCGCTAAAGTCTAAAAAGGCAAGGATAGAAAACAGACAATATACGGTTGAAGGTATAAAATCTGTGAGGGATGCGGTAGATGCCGGAGCAGAGATAGACTGCATTGTTGTTACAGAGCGCCTTAAAGATGAGATTTTATTTGAGAACCTATATGTCGTTCCTGATGAACTTTTTGCCGGCTTATGTGATACAGATACACCGCAAGGAATGCTGGCTGTTATTAATATGCCACAAGATACCGGTAATGACTATGATAAAAACCTCTACCTCTACTGTGACAAGGTAAATGATCCCGGTAATATGGGTACGATAATCAGGATATGTGATGCCGTAGATTGCGGATTGCTGCTTTCAAAGGAAGCTGTAGATATATATAATCCAAAAACTGTCAGGGCGAGTATGGGGTCATTCTTCCATGTAAATATCAAAAAAGACCTTGATGAAAGTGATATTATCAATTTAAAAAACAATGGATATAAAGTGTTTAGCGGTGCATTGTCAGATAATACAGTAGATTATAGAGATGCGAAGTATTCTCAAAAGACAGTTATCGTTGTCGGTAATGAAGCAAATGGAGTAAGTGAGGAGATATTGAACTTATCAGACCAATGTGTAAAAATACCTATATGGGGTAGGGCTGAATCTCTAAATGTTGGTGTGGCAGCTGCGCTATTATTATATGAAGCAAAAGAAAAAAGTCCTTCAAATTAAAGCGCGTCTAAAAAAATCTTTGACAATTTCGAGATTTTGTAGTATGGTATAAGTTATGAGTATTATTGCTTGGAGTGAGGGTATGGAAAAGCATCTGCTGTGCTGGGTATGGCTTACTACGATGAAAGGAATAACAAATCCTGATATTACAGCATTGCTTGAACAGTTTGATACTGTTGAAGAAATCTATAATGCAACGGACTTTGATGGAATCTGGGGAGTTAAGCCGTATGTAAAGAAGGCGTTAAAGGACAAAAGCCTGAAGATGGCAAACGAGATTGTTTTGGAAACTGCTAAAACAGATACACAGATAATAGCATATGACGATATTCGTTATCCTGATATTCTCCGTACAATTCCTTCGCCGCCGTATGTTCTTTACATGAGAGGCGAAATAATGAATTGGGACAGACTT
>JAZNTB010000102.1:0-52035 GCA_045591565.1 Clostridia bacterium | reverse complement strand
GACTTTTGATGAGGTTGCCCGTACATTGAAATTACCCGTTTCAACCGTAAAATACAAAACTAAAAAAGCACTCAACGAACTTAAAACTATTCTGGAAGGAGATGCAAAATGAGAATATCTGAATTGGAAAACAAATTAAGAAAACACGCTGAAACAACAAAAAGTGTCATGCAGGCTCCTTTCGACCTGAATGAAGAAATCAAGAATATGGAGGTAAACACTATGCGCAAACCCAAAATCACTATGAAAAGAACTTTTTCAATCGCAGCAGTATTGGCACTTTGCATTATAACCGTTACAATGACACCGTTAGCAAATTCGATTAAAGGTTTTTTCAGCGACATCATTCGTTTTGACGGAGCTATAACTGGAACACAGTATGAAAATGCAACAAACGAAATTATAGTTAATGCTATGGAACTAACAACAGATAATGGTAATAATATTATTCCATTGGAATTAACTTTTGAAAAGCCAAACGAAGCACCTTTTGCATACATTCAGGAAATTGCGCTTTCTGATTATATGGTGCTCGACGAGACAACCGGTGAGATTTTAAAATTAGAATGTTATCCCGAATATTCCGGCAAGGGAACTATAAATGACGGCAAGGCAGTAGTTAATCTTTCGATAGACGATGCAAAGCTCAAATCAGGCGAAGAATACACAATCACAATTGAAAAGATGTATGGTCTTTCTAAAGCTGATGCACCTCTCCACATAACAGGAAATTGGGAATGTAAATTTGTAAAATAAATAGTGGCATCTAAACCGTTCGGCTCTTCCACCGAAAAGACCACCCAAAGGGTGGTTTTTTTGGTGGCTATTTTGCTTTGGTCGAAATAACTGCATCAGGACAGCCGCGGGCTGTTAACTGGAACGAGCACGACTGCCGCCAGTGGCGGATGAAAGGAGTGTGAGTTCGGAAGAAGCAAGGAGCAGAGTGAGCTGGAGTGAAACTATGCGACTATGATTCTGTCTGTTGTTGTCGGCAGGTATCGAGCCGGGCACGAGGAGCCAGAAAAAAGCATCGACTTTGTCGGTGCTTTTTTCAATGAATTGCCTTACGGCACGAATTGAAATCTACGATTTCATGAATTGAGCCTTACGGCTCATGAATTGCACCTGTCGGTGCATAAAAAAGGCAATTCAATTCATGTTGCGACAGCAACAATTCATGGTGAAACCAATTCATGACAACGAAGTTGTCAAATCATTAAAAATATACTTGCATCTATTATGTACTCGAAAGCCACCGAAAACCCACCCAAAGGGTGTCCGTTTTGCGTATCTATGTTCTGCTCAAACTGCGAGGAGTTTTTGTCTGTTTATATTTCCCGGTTTGTTAATAAGTGAAAGTTTAGTAATTGCTGATACAGTGATAGCATCTGTGGGAATTTTTCGTTGACAATTATTTGGAAAAATTGTATAATTATTTATATATTTATAAGTAGTTATATATCGGTTTTATTACTTGATTATTTGCTAAATTATTGGGATAGGGTTTTTTAAAATATGAGAGGGAAAGTAATGAATAGAAACAAATTTATATTTTTTTTAGAAAAATACTATTATATTTTTTTGCCGCTTTTTACAAGTATTGTAACTGTGGTTTTTCTTCATCCATGGTATGATTTAGCGGGAGATGACCTTGCTCTTGCAAATATAGTTCATAGTGCACAATACAATTCGGGCAGCGAATATTTAGTGTTTATTTCAGTTATATTAGGCAAGATAATGAGATTTGCGGCGCTCGCATTTCCCAAACTAAATATTTATGGAATTACATTATTGATGGCATTAACTTTAGCGTTTTCAGTTTTATTTTATAATATAAAAAAATATGAAAACAAAATAATATCAATCTTGCTGATTAGTATATTGCAGATATATATGATTTTTGGTATTACATTTACAGTTGTTGCTTTTGTTTGTTGTGCTGCCGCCGTTTTGGTTATAGTTGATAATGTACCGAAATTAAATAAAAAAGCGGTAAAATTTATTATAGTTTCATTAGTTTTGTTCTTTTTTGGATTGGGTTTTAGGAGAAATCATCTTGTTGTGGGTGCGTGTTTGGTTCTTGCGCCTGTATGTTTGTTTGCCGTAATGCAAAAAAGGATAACAATTCCCGTGCTGATTGTCATTGTAACTCTATTTGCAGGCACAAATATGTTTTTAAAAACGACGCAGAACATATATGTACAAAACCTTTTTGCAGGAACTGATTATATTGAGTTTAACAGGTATAGAGCTGCCGGTACCGATAGTGGGGGCTTATATTATGATAAACATAAGGAATATTTTGATGCAAATGGAATTTCCGAAAATGATGTAAACCTGTTTAAAAAATTTCATTATAGTGACAAAACAATTTTTCCCACTGAAAAAGCCAAGATTATTGCAGAATCCTTTTCTTTTTCAGATAAGTATATATTGAATCCAATATATCTACTTAGTGCAGTCTTAAAGAAACCTTTTGTATTGATATTTTTAATTTTGTCAATCATATTATTTATTGCCCGAAGAAAGGAACGAAAAGAAATTTTTTCATATGTTTTTGTTGTTTTGGGCGCTATTTTATATCTGTATTTCAGAAAAAGAGGGGTTGAACGCGTTGTAAAGCCGATTGTATTTATTGGGATTATACTATTGTTACATACTTTCCTTCGCGCAAAAATCGAGTTTTTTAGTGTTAGGCAGAAAACCATTTTACAAAAAGTAGTGCTAATATTGGCGGTTGTGCTTTTTGTGGGGGTGTCAGTTTACAGATTGCCGGACCAAAAAGTTACGGATCAAGATGAGGTTATAGAATATATCCAGAATGATAAATATTATAACTATGTGCCGGTGAATGGTATATATCTTGAAAACAATTTATCATTTATCCGGTCCCCGCAGGCCCCGGCAGAAAATATAATGTTCAGCATTTATCGTGGCTGGACAGTGTATTCACCATATTGGTATAGCCTGTTGGAACATTACGATTTAGAAGAGTATAAAGATTGTATATACTTGTCGTTGATTGACAGCAAAGTAAAAATTGTTTGCAAAAGTGATGGGGAAGCCGATATGTTAGCTAAGGCATTGCAAGAACATTATGACAAGAAAGTCTTGATTAAGAAGGAGAAAGAGTATAAAAATTGTTTTATATGTACACTTGTAGAAGACACGGAAAACATACGGGATTAAAACACACAATTACAAAAATATTTTCTAATATATATTGCGTTTGTAAACAAGGTGTGCTAAAATTAAACTGCAGTTTATGTGCGCATGGTTTTGTATCTTAAAATAATTATTGAGGGGAAGATTTTAGATGATACCATTTAACAAACCCAGTATAACAGATCTTGAAAAACAATATATCGCTGAAGCAATATCGGGCCTTAAACTATGTGGAGATGGTAAATTTACCCGTATGGTTCACGAGTCTTTTAAAGATAAATTTGGGATATCAAATATACTGCTCACAACATCTTGTTCGCATGCTTTGGATATGACATCGATTATTTCAGATTTCGGACCAGGTGACGAGATAATAGCCCCGTCATATACATTTGTATCAACAATTAATGCATTTGCATTAAGGGGTGCAAAGCCTGTTTTTTGTGATGTTGAAAAAGAAACAATGAACATCGATGCCAATAAAATAGAAGAACTGATTACTCCTGCGACTAAAGCAATATATCCTGTACATTATGCGGGTGTAATTTGTGATATGGACAAGATAAATAGCATTGCAAAAAAATACAATCTTTTGGTTATTGAAGATGCTGCTCAGGCGGTGGGGTCATATTATAAAGGTACGCAACCTGCAGGTACTATGGGAGATATGGGCTGTTATAGTTTTCACGAGACAAAGAATTATGCGATGGGTGAAGGTGGAGCAATAATTATTAAGGATAAGGAGCTATTTAAAAAAGCCGAGATTATAAGAGAAAAAGGTACGGATAGAAGTCAGTTTATAAGAGGTGAGGTTGATAAGTACACATGGAGGAGTGTCGGCTCGTCTTTTTTGCCGTCTGATGTTTTGGCTGCGATGTTATATGGACAGATGCAGCGTTTTGACGAAATTATGAAAGCAAGGCTAACCATCTGGAATCATTACTATAACGGCTTGGAAGACTTGGAACAGGGCGGAAAACTTATAAGACCGTTTATCCCGGAATACTCATCCCATAATGCACATATGTTCTATATAATTTTGCCGTCCAAAGACATACGGGATAAGATGATAATAAAGCTGAGAGAGAAAGGCGTTCAGTCGGTATTTCACTACATACCGCTACATTCATCACCAATGGGTACTACTTTTGGGTATAAGAAGGGGGACCTTCCTATAACGGAGGAATATTCAGAACGGTTGTTAAGACTCCCAATGTATGCAGATTTAAATGAAAGTGAAGTACAATATGTAATTGATAGCGTCAAGGAGTGTTTGATATGAGCAAATATTCAATTGTTATTCCATGCTATAAGTCTGATATGACTATAAAAAAAGTAGTGGCTGATACAGCTGCCGAAATGGACAGACTTGGAACCATTGACTACGAATTTATTTTAGTTAATGATTGTTCCCCTGATGATGGAAAAACAACAAGAGCATTGACGGAATTGGCAGATGAGTTTTGTTATGTAAAGGTTATTGAGCTATCCAAGAATGTAGGTCAACATAATGCCATAATGGCAGGATTAAATAATTGTAGCGGTGACATTGTTATAGGAATGGATGATGATGGGCAGACGCATTCCTCGCAACTTGAAGTGCTTTTTGAAAAATTTAATGAAGGCCATGACATTGTCTATGGATATTATCCGGAAAAGAAACACAGCTTTATCAGAAACTTTTTTAGTTATCTGAATCATTTATCTGTCAGGATTTTGATTAACAAACCGAAAGATTTGAAGAACTCAAGCTTTTGGATTGCAAAAAGATTTGTTATTGATGAAGTTATAAAGTATAAGGGGTGCTATTCGCATCTGCAAGGACTTTTTATCAGGACCACAAAAGATATTGCTTGTGTTCCAATACAGCATTTTGAACGGGAGTATGGTGAGTCTGGATATACATTCAAAGCTTTATTAAGACTTTGGTCAAGCGTAATAGGATTTTCAGTTATACCATTGCGTATGTCAACTTATTTAGGATACATATCAGCAATCTTAGGGCTTTTGGGAGGCGCAATAATATTTATCAGAAAGCTTTTAAATCCGGATATGGCGATTGGATGGCCCTCCACAATGGTTGCAATCTTTATTTTTTCAGGTATGATATTCCTGTTTTTGGGGCTTATTGGAGAATATGTAGGGAGAATGTATCTTGCTCAAAACAATCAGCCACAATATATTATAAAAAGCAAGAAAAATTTTGAATAGAAATGGCACAAGTTTTTAAAACTGCATGAAATATAACATTTAGTAAAGGAAAGGCTATGGTACAGGCGTGAAGAAAATTATTATTCTTGGAGCAGGAATTTATCAGGTTCCGCTTATAAAACAAGCGAAGTCAATGGGACTGTATGTCATAGTTATCAGTATAGAAGGGAATTATCCCGGATTTGAATTGGCGGACAAGTGTTACTATGTAGATACAAGAAATTACGAGGAAATACTGCAAATAGCCTTGTGTGAAAAGGTAGACGGAATATGCACAACAGGCACAGATGTTGCTGTTAAAACTATAGGATATGTATGTGAAAAGATGAATTTGTGCGGACTTGATATATCTTCTGCCAATAAAGCAACAGACAAATTTCTTATGAAAGAGGCATTTAAGCAGTACGGAGTAAGAACTTCAGATTTCATAAAGGCAAAAACAGCTCAGGATGCAGTAGAATTTCTAAATACCGCAAAAAAAGCTGTTGTATTAAAACCGGTAGATAGCTCAGGAAGTCGTGGTGTTACAAAAGTACAAACTGCAGAGGAAATCATAAACAAATTTGATGAGATTTTGAAATATTCAGGAAAAGACTATATTATCGCAGAGGAATTTGTAAACGGTTATGAAATCGGCATAGACTTATTTGTTTATAATAATGAAATTGTTCTTAATGCCATTCATGGAAAAATGACATTTGATAACGGATATTCCCGTGTCCCGATAGGTCATTATTTTCCTTTTGAAGCATCTGATAAGCTGTCAAAGGATATTCAAAACCAGATAGAAAAAGTTGTGATGGCAATGGGATTTAACAATTGTGCCGTTAATATGGATGTGCTAATAGATGATGAAAAAGCATATATTATTGAGGCAAGTGGGCGTGCAGGAGCAACCTGTATTCCGGAGCTTATAAGCAAGTATTATGGATTTAACTATTACGAAAAAATCATAAAAACCGCAATTGGTTGCAATGTGGATTTTGAGTATTCAACATTAACTCCGTGTGCCGCAAAGTTACTTACATCTAATAGAAGTGGAATTATTAAAAAACAGGAATACATAGAAAAAGATGGAAGCTCGGCAGAGGTTTCCTTTGATTATAAGGTCGGGGACTTTGTAAATAAATTTAAGGTTGGTCCTGACAGAGTGGGGCAAATCATTGTAGATGGAAGTAATTTTGGTGTTGAATCAAATATTATTTTTGAGGTGGAATAATGGAGTTTATAAAAATAACAGAGAAAAACCAACCCCAGATAGAAATTGTTTATTCGATTTTAGAAGCCTCTGGAAGATATATGGTTGAAACCTTTGGTCTTATGCATTGGTCTAAACCGTACAGCAAGGAAAAGATTGCACAAGATATCGAAAATAAGGATGTTTATATTGTACAAAAAGAGAATCAAAACATTGCGACATTTATGCTCTCGGAAGATACCAGTTATTATTTCGAAGAAATTCCGGACGAAAGTGCAGTATATTTAAGTAAGCTTGCCGTAAATCCAGATATTGTAAACTCAGGTATAGGAACTGCGTGCATGAATTACATTGAAGAGATTTGCAGACGAAATAATAAAACAAGAATTCGTCTGGATGTTTATGATAAAAGTGTACAGGCAGTAAATTTTTATATTAAAATGGGATATAAGGAACTATTCTTAAAGGACACAACTAATTTTAGGGTTATCTGTATGGAGAAGGAACTCTAGAAAGGTGTTGAGTTTTGTTATCTGCAAATATTATTAAAATCAGAGAGAGTTTTATCAATGAAAAAGAACAAAATTTTTAATTATATTTATTTGCATCTTTGTATTTTATTATATACTGCAACGACAATTTTATCAAAGTATGCATCAACATATGAGTTTTTATCATTAAATTATATAATAATATTTGCACTTATGATAGTCAATCTGGGTGTATATGCGATTTTATGGCAACAGGCAATAAAACCCTTTAAGGCTTCTGTTGCATATTCTAACAAGAGTGTTACAACGATTTGGACACTTATTTTTTCAGCACTTATATTCAATGAAAGGATAACAATACATAATATTATTGGTACGGCGATGATAATATTTGGTGTTGTTTTGGTTGCTTTGGAAAATGAATAGTTATTATATAATAATCATAATAAATGCTTTCTTTTCTGCATTATCACAGATTTTGCTTAATATAAGCGCCGATAAAAAGCATAAGAATAAGTTGTTTGAATATTTAAATCCATATGTAATACTATCTTATGGAATACTTTTCTTAGTGCTTGTTATAAATGTATATTGTATGAGGTTTGTGCCACTTAAAAATGCTCACGCGGTGGCTGCGTCTACATACATTTTTGTCCTGTTATTAAGTCGTATTATCCTTAAAGAAAAAATAACAGTAAAAAAAATCATTGGAAATATTATTATAATATTAGGTATCATTGTTTTTGTATGGAATTAGGAGGGGTAGAATGAAGGGTATTATTTTAGCAGGTGGCAAAGGGACAAGGCTTTATCCGATGACGAAGGTTGTTTCAAAGCAACTTTTGCCTATTTATGACAAGCCGATGATTTATTATCCGTTGTCGGCACTTCTGCTTGCAGGGATCAGAGAAATTCTTATTATCTCCACACCGCAGGATATTGGTATGTATGAAGCTCTTCTCGGTGACGGAAACAGACTGGGAATTAAGATTGAGTATGCAGTCCAACCAGAACCAAAAGGGCTTGCTCAGGCGTTTTTGATTGGCGAGGAATTTATAGGAGATGACGATGTGTGCTTGATTTTAGGGGATAATATCTTCTATGGACAGGCATTCTCAAGTATTTTAAAACGCGCAAAGGAATTGAGCAAAAACGGAGCAGCAATCTTTGGATATCCTGTTAAGGATCCAAGAGCTTTTGGTGTTGTTGAATTTGATAAGAACCATAAGGCTGTTTCAATTGAAGAAAAGCCTGAAAATCCTAAGTCAAACTATGCAGTCCCGGGACTTTACTTCTATAACAACAGTGTGGTTGAAGTTGCAAAGAAAATAAAGCCGTCTGCTCGCGGTGAGTTGGAAATCACTGCGGTAAATAATGTTTACCTTGAACAAGGAAATCTTGATGTAATTGAAATGGGACGCGGAATGGCTTGGCTTGATACAGGAACTCCTAAGGGAATGATTAAAGCAAGTGAATTTGTTCAGACAGTTCAGGATATGCAAGGTTTTTATGTTTCCTGTATTGAGGAAATTGCATGGAGACGCGGATTTATAACTGATGATCAACTAAGAACTATAGGTGAAGAATTAAAAATGACCGATTATGGTTCATACATACTTTCAATTATAGAAAGCGGGAGAGAGTTATGAAGATTATAGTAACGGGCGGAGCCGGATTTATAGGTAGTAATTTCATTTTTTATATGCTAAACAAATATCCGGATTATAAAATTGTTTGTCTTGATATGTTAACCTATGCAGGCAACCTTGAAACATTAAAAGGTATTATGGATAATGAAAATTTCAGCTTTTATAGAGGAGACATTGCAGATAAAGAATTTGTAGATAATTTGTTTGAAAGAGAAAAACCTGATATGGTTGTTAACTTCGCGGCAGAGAGTCATGTTGACCGTTCTATAGAAGACCCGGGAATTTTCTTGAAGACTAATATACTTGGAACACAGGTCCTGATGGATGCTTGTCGTAAATTTGGAATTAAGAGGTATCATCAGGTATCAACTGATGAGGTGTATGGAGATTTGCCTCTTGACAGACCGGATTTGTTGTTCACAGAGGAAACTCCTATCCATACATCAAGTCCATACAGTTCCTCAAAGGCAGGAGCGGATCTTCTGGTTTTGGCATATTACAGAACATACGGACTCCCGGTTTCAATTTCACGATGCTCAAACAATTATGGTCCATATCATTTTCCTGAAAAGCTCATTCCGTTAATGATTGCAAATGCACTTGCAGATAAGCCGCTTCCTGTGTATGGAGAAGGACTTAATGTGCGAGACTGGTTGTATGTTGAGGACCATTGTCGTGCTATTGACCTTATCATCCATAAAGGAAGAGAGGGAGAGGTCTATAATGTTGGCGGACATAACGAGAGAGCAAATATTGATATTGTAAAAATTATTTTGGACACTCTGAAAAAACCACATTCTTTGATTACATATGTTACGGATAGAAAAGGTCACGACCTTCGTTATGCTATCAATCCAAATAAAATCAGCAATGAACTTGGTTGGGTCCCTGAAACTGATTTTGACAGGGGCATCAAGATGACAATTGATTGGTACTTGAATAACAAGGAATGGTGGCAAAATATAATAAACGGAGAATACCAGAATTACTACGAAAAAATGTATGGGGGAAGAATATGAAATTCGTTGAGTCTGTTTCTAAAAAGCAGAGCTTGATTTTTTCAATTTTATTTATTTTAGGAGCAATATTTCTTTTTTGGAAGATGCAGTATGGATATATATTTAATGATGAACCATTTGTTTTAACCTTGGGTCATAGATTGCTAAAAGGTGATAAGCTCTTCATAAATGAATGGAATGGGACACAACTATGTGCATTTTTTAATCTTCCAATTATTAAATTGCACTCCCTTATAAGAAATCCTGCGATTGAATTGGTGTTATTTGTTAGAACCATATATGTTATTTGGTGGCTGTTTGTTTCGTATGTTATATATCGCAGATTTAAACAGTTTGGGCTGATAAGCTTGGCAGTGATGTTATATTTTATGCTCTTCACCCCGCTGGATACTATGTCTATAACATATAATGCTATGGCATTGTCATTATTTTGTTTGTTTGTAACTTACTTCTTGGTAAAGGGGAATGTGGTTACAGATGTTTTGACTGGATTTGCCTTGGCGCTTGGCGGCATAGCCTCACCATATTCAGTTGCTTTGTATGTGGCTTATGCACTGGCTGTTATTGTTGTTAATATTACAAAATTAAAAGATAAGCCGTTTGCATCAGCAAAAATATTTGATTTTAAAGTATTTATAAATATTACAATTGGAGCTTCTTTGGTAGGAATAGCTTTTTTTACTTATTTACATTGGGTTGGGTTTGATAATGTTTTCAATTCCTTCGAAATGATTTTTATGTATAGAAAATTGCCATTTGCCAATAAGATTATTGCTATCATCAAAGTCCTTGTAGTTGATTTTCCGATTCAAACGGTTTTTGGAATGTTAATAATTGTGATATCTGCTTTTGATAAGAAAAGATACGAGCGTAGACTTGCGTATTTTACAATTCAGACAGTACTATGGGGTCTCACGATGGCGTATATAATGATTAGGTTTTTTACAAGGCTTAATGTGATTATGATGCCACTGACTGTTCTTGGATTACAAGCATTCATTCTTACTAAAAATAAGAATTTCAATGTTTTCTCGAGTTTATGGATTCCGGGCATTATATTTGCAATTTGTTCAAATGAGTCTTCAGATACAGGCATAATGGCAGTTTCTATGGCTACGACAATATCGGGAATGGGCAGTTTTTTGTTAATATCTCTTTTTGCGAAAGAGTTCAATAGTGAATCTGAAAAAATTAAACGCTTAGTTTCTTTTGGATTGATGATAATTGTTTGCGTTCAATTAGGAAGCCAATTTACTATTAGATGTATGAGAAATTATTTGGACTATATAACTCCAAGGCTGGACACGAAAATATCTATTGGTGTAGCCAAAGGAATTATTACGACAAAGGAACGCGCGTTAAAATACGAAGAAATATATGATGACTTACAAATAATAAAGAATAGTGCATCAACTGATGATAATGTTTTAATAGCATCATTGTTTCCTTCGGCATATCTGGATTTAGATATGAATTACGGAGCATATTCTTCGTGGACATACATTAATAACAAGAAAAACTTTGTTGATTTTACAAAACGATTAGGTAGATATTATGATTTGCATAGTGAGAAAATGCCTAAGTATATTTATGTTGATAATGAAGATATAGGGGACCTTCATTTAATTGATGATGTAGTAAACCTTGAAAATTACGATCTTGTCCAAGGAAAGCGTGGCATGATTTTCTCCAAAAATCGTGTAGGAATTGACGGGATTTAAACCTTTTGTTTGGAATGCTGGAATAAAATAAAGGGCGCAAAGAACAGCAAATCGAAGAATAAGTGAGATCAATAATTTTATAAAATCTATCTATTTGGTGCTTAAAAGAAAAAGAGACCACCCTAAAGGGTGGTTTTTTGATGCTTTTCTTTTTTGGATATGACTGATGCAGATGAGGAAGAAAGGCCTTTCCACATTACCCAAAATCAGAGAATCCAAAATATGAGAACTGATAAATCCCGCATCGGGCAAATTTTCTCAGCAAATCAATAATTTTTACTGGAATTATTGATAGGGGTATGGTACAATAAAAGCATAAAGAAAATGAGGGGGTATTTTATGAGCTACTACATAGGTGCGGACTTGGGCACATCGGCACTAAAGCTGCTTCTGCTCGATAACCGCAAAAACATTCTAAAAACGGTAACCAAATCTTATGATGTATCCTATCCGAAGCCGGGCTGGAGTGAACAGAACCCTGAGGACTGGTGGAAGGCTTTGGTGTCGGGTATAGAGGAACTGACAGAAAATATAGACAAAAAGGAAATTAAAGGAATTGCCGTTGCCGGTCAGATGCACGGGCTTGTTGTTCTGGACGAAAATGACAGAGTAATAAGGCCTGCAATTTTATGGAATGACGGCAGAACAAACAAGGAAACTGAGTACCTTAATGAAGTAATAGGAAGAAATAAGCTGTCTGATTTGACTGCAAACATTGCCTTTGCCGGTTTTACTGCGCCGAAAATCTTGTGGCTTAAAAATAACGAGCCTGAAAATTATGATAAAATTTCGAAAATAATGCTTCCTAAGGACTATATAAACTATCTTTTGACAGGCGTTCATGCTACCGATTACTCGGATGCATCGGGGATGCTCTTATTGGATGTCAAGAATAAATGCTGGTCAGAGGAAATGCTGAATATTTGCGGTGTCAGTAAAAACCAAATGCCTAAGCTTTTCGAAAGCTATGAGGCAATCGGCGCTGTTTCCTGTGATGCCGCAAAAGAATTGGGCTTAAATACAGATGTCAAGGTTGCGGCAGGCGCCGGAGATAATGCAGCCGCAGCTATCGGTACTGCAACGGTGGGCGAAGGAAAGTGTAATATTTCTCTCGGCACAAGCGGAACTGTATTTATTTCATCTGATAAGTTTGGTGTTGACACAAACAATGCCCTGCATTCTTTCTGTCACGCAGACGGCGGATATCACCTTATGGGATGTATGCTGTCGGCTGCATCGTGTAATAAATGGTTCTGCGATGAGGTCTTAAAAACTGATAAGTATGCAGAGGAACAAACCGATATAAAGGATGCCATGCTCGGGAATAACGAGGTGTTTTTCCTGCCATATTTAATGGGAGAGCGAAGCCCTATAAATGATACAAACGCAACAGGAATGTTTATAGGATTAAGACCGAACACAACCCGTGCCGATATGCTTTTGGCAATTTTGGAGGGAGTTGCATTTGCGGCTCGTGATAATGTTGAAGTGGCGAAAAGTCTGGGAATAAATATATCAAAAAGTACAGTCTGCGGCGGTGGTGCAAAATCAAAGCTTTGGATGAAGATACTTGCAAATGTCTTAAACATTGAGCTTAATATCCCTCAGGCGGAAGAAGGACCGGGATATGGCGGAGCACTTCTTGCTATGGTGGCGTGCGGAGAATATGAAAATATAGCAGGATGTGTTAATACCGAAATAAAGGAGAAAATAATTCCTGATAAAGAGCTTGCGGAGCGCTATGAAATGAAGTACAGAAAATTCAGCAAGCTGTATCCTAATTTAAAAAACCTATATAAGGAAATAAAAGAGGAAAACTAAAAACTTAAGTAGCATCTGACTCGGCTAACGAATCATAGAACAAACATAAAATGGAGGAAATACTATGGCTTGGTATGATGAAGCAATTTTTTATCACATATATCCGCTGGGGATGACAGGAGCGCCAAAACAGAATTTGCATGGGGAGCCGGAGCACAGATTAAATTCACTGCTTCCGTTTGTTTCACAAATAAAAAAACTTGGCTTTAATGCGCTCTATATCGGGCCTCTTTTTGAATCGGTGGGGCATGGATATGAAACAACCGACTACAAAAAGCTGGACACAAGGCTTGGCACAAACGAAGACTTAAAGGGCTTTGTTAAAGAATGTCACAAACAGGGGATACGGGTGGTTTTAGACGGCGTATTCAACCATACGGGGCGGGAGTTTTTTGCTTTTGAGGACATCAGGCGTCATAGAGAAGCCTCAAAATACAGGGATTGGTACTGTAATGTAAATTTTTGTGGCAATAATGAATATAATGATGGCTTTTCCTATGATAACTGGGGCGGATACAACCTGCTTGCCAAATTAAATCAGCACAATCCTGAGGTTCGGGAGTATATATGCGATGTTATCCGTTATTGGGTTAAGGAATTTGATATTGACGGAATTCGCTTGGATGCTGCGGATGTATTGGATTTTAGCTATATGCAGATGATGCGCCGTGTCGCAGAGGAGGTTAAGCCTGAGTTCTGGCTTATGGGAGAGGTTATCCACGGTGATTACATCCGTTGGGTAAACGGCGACACTCTGCATTGTGTTACCAACTATCATTTGCATAAGGCGTTATATTCCGGTCATAATGACCATAATTATTTTGAGATTGCGCATACTGTAAAACGCTTGTATGAGATGGGCGGAAACCGACCGGATGGACTTAAATTATACAATTTTGTGGATAATCATGATGTTGAACGCATTTATACAAAGCTTCAAAACAAAAGCCATTTTATACCGGTTCATATCCTGATGTATACTCTGCCCGGTGTTCCGTCTGTTTATTACGGCTCGGAATTTGGTATAGAGGGGCAAAAGCAACGCGGCTCTGACGATTCGCTAAGACCTGCTATCTCCTATGAAGAATATCTTGATGCCACACGGGAAAATGGCTTGACTAATCTGATTTGCCGGCTGGGTGAAATCCGTGCGAAAACAAAAGCATTATCCTATGGCGACTATAAAGAGCTGCTTTTAACAACCGGTCAGTATGCGTTTGCGAGAAATTATAACGGTGAGTCTGTAATTGTGACCGTGAACAATAGTGATGATGATTTTGTGATGAACCTTCCCTCGCAGAATGCAGGAGGCTATATCGGCGGGATTTCGGGTGAAAGTGTATCTGTAAAAGACGGATATGTTTCTGTAAATGTGAAGGCAAATTCCGGAGAAATCTGGTTGCCGGTATCTCTTGCTGAGGAGCAGATGCCGCCAATCAAGCTTGATGTCAAGGAAAAGAAAGAGATAGTAGCTGTTCAAAAAACAGTTGAAACCCCAAGGGAGGAACCTGTTAAAACAGAGCTAAAAAGGAATAAAGCATTTGAAGAAATGACGGTGGAGGAGCTTCAGGAGGCAATCCTTGAGCGAATGAAACAAAACGGCCCTGTTACAGACCTGATGAGAAGGGATGTTTTAGAAAATGTCTATCACAACTCTTTAGTAACATGGATTAAGAGCTTTAACTAAATAGCCGGACCTTGGATGCAAACTGCGATGATATAGAAAAGAGGGTTTTATGAAAGAGGCAGTCCCGAATTATTATCACAAATTTCAATGTATTGCAGATCGCTGTAAGCACAACTGCTGTATTGGATGGGAGATTGATATAGACGAGGAAACTATGCAGCTGTATCAGGCTCTTGACTCTGATATGGGCGAAAAAATCAGAAACAACATCGAGGGCGAGGTGCCGCATTTTGTTCTGGGGGAAAATGACAGATGCCCGTTTTTGAATGAGAAAGGTTTGTGCGACATTATTTGTGCCTGCGGAGAGGACGCTCTTTGCGATATTTGCTATCTTCATCCAAGGTTTAGAAACTTTTATTCTTCCTTCGTTGAAACCGGTCTGGGACTTTGCTGCGAGGCAGCGGCCGGAATTATTTTGTC
Source organism: Clostridia bacterium (assembly GCA_045591565.1). Taxonomy (GTDB): domain Bacteria; phylum Bacillota; class Clostridia; order UBA1381; family UBA1381; genus UBA1738. Next base: position 36,653 of record JAZNTB010000102.1, on the reverse strand, counting down.
CGAAACAGAACCTTTTTTAATTAAGTTGCCTGAAAACATCAAGCTTTTGAAGGAAGAAAAAGAATTTTTTAAAAAGAGAAACGAGATTTTTGGCATTCTGCAGAACAGGGAAAAGAGCATTGGCAGCAGATTTTACGACCTTTCACGAGGTTTTGGGTTTGACTTTCGCTTTTCGCTGGAGGCTCTTTGCAGGATTTATCGTGATTTAGAAAGGCTGGATGAGGAATGGACAAGCGAGCTTGACTCTCTTAGTGGCTTTTCCTTTGATGACAGTATTTTTGAGGAGGAAGCCTTTCAAAAAGTATTTGAACAGCTTGCGGTTTATTTTATTTTCCGTCATCTGGGAGGGGCGATGCAGGACGGAAACTATTTCGTGCGAGTGAAATTTGCCGTAGTGAGCTGCTATATTATTGGTGCTTTATGGGCACACCACCTGAGCGTTTATGGCAGTATTTCTACTGAAAAAATGATTGATTTTGCAAGAATGTATTCTCAAGAGGTTGAATATTCAGAAGAAAACACAGCGTTTCTTTTTGACAAGGGTTTGGTGTAGGCTGAATTCTGAACGCTTGGTTGAATTAAACTGATTTGAATTTGTAAGGAATTATTCTCTATAAGGGAGATAATCATTATTGAATAGAGAAAGCATATATAAAAAAACGGGGAGGAAGCATATTGGAAGCAAAAAGATATGTGCTTTTGGATTTCATAAGAGGCTTAGCGCTTATAAATATGATAATCTATCACCTGCTCTGGGATGTGGTTCATATTTTCGGGGTTAAAATAGGCTGGTATACCGGAACGGCAGGCTATGTGTGGCAGCAATTTATTTGCTGTACCTTTATTTTCCTGTCGGGGTTTTGCTGGGATTTCGGAAGAAAAAAAATAAAGCGAGGGGCAGTTATACTTGCCGCATCGTTTTTGATAACAGCAATAACTGCAGTCTTTATGCCGGAGAACATTATTCTGTTCGGGGTGCTTACATTGATAGGAAGTGCCGCTATTATAATGATACCGCTGGAAAAAGCTCTGGTCAGGGTAAATGCATATGCGGGACTTGGGGCTTCGTGGGTGCTGTTTGCGCTTACAAGGTATATCGCAAGGGGCAGAATGTCTTTTGGTAAATTTGAACTGCTAAAAATACCGGATAGCTGGTATTCGGGGCTTTTTTCGGCATATCTTGGCTTTCCGCCCGAAAGCTTTACATCGCAGGATTATTTTCCGGCTATTCCGTGGATATTTCTCTATGCGGCGGGATATTTTCTTTTCCGGATTGCACGCAGCAGGGGATGGATGAAGCACCTTACCGGAGGCGTATCCAAACCGATAGAATGGTGCGGACGAAATTCGCTCATAATTTATATGCTTCACCAGCCGCTTATATATGCGGTGCTTAAAATAGTTTTTCATTAACCTTCCATACTGTTGCCGAGCTGACGCAGAAGCTGTGATATTGCTATGCCGATGCCGGCAATAGTTATTTCTGCCGAAACCGAGTCGCCGTTAACGGGTGTACCGCTGCCTAAATATTTCTGGCATACATTCATAACGCCAAGCGTTGCAAGCTGCCTGACCGATGGGTTCATCCGCATCAAATCCTCCGAAACCGTTTCTATGTATGAAAAAAGCTTTCCTTTGCCTGCAAAAGGCCGCAGAGCACCGTTTTTTTCGAGGATTGCTTCCATAAAATGAATTCCTGCGCGCGGTTTCAGATAGAAAATATTATCTTCTTTTATAAGCCGCATACCAAGAGCACTGACATAGTCGTTGTTTGCGCAAAATCCGTAGATGTGGCTGCGGCGAGCGTCAAAATCCGCATAGAATTGTCTTTTGAGTGAGACTATTGCCTCGGGGGAAAAGCCCTGACCGTTAAAGCTGAAGCATGACTTGACGGACGGGGAATGCATGGCAACGAACTGTGCCTTATTTCCGCCTTTCGAGTGGCCGGAAAGGGTGATTTTGGTTTGCGGACTCCAGGCGTTTTTCAAATATATCCGGCGGAACCAGTTAAGTGCCTCTACCTGCTGGGTGGACGCATAATCATTTTTTACAGAGATTTGGACGGAGTTGCCGTCTTTTTTAAATGCAAGATATATGTTTTCTTCAGGGATGCCGGACAGCCCCTCGCCGTTGTCTATCCATTCTCCGCTGCCCGTGCCCATGAAAACGACAGATACGCTTTTATCAGAGCGGGTAAAAACGCCGGCATTTAGTCCTTGATGGGAGAGGGTAAGGTTACTTATAACGGAATTTGCAAGGGTGGGATTTGATTTTATGGCATTTTGCAAGATTTCCAGACGGGATATATCGCGCCTTTTTACTTCGGAATGACTGCTCAAAGCATCGGCAAGCCTGTCGGCAGCAAGGTAGAGCGGCTCGTGGGATATATGAACAATTTTGCCGGCAAGGTACATATAAAGGTTATATATTGCCTCATTGGCAGCCGACTCTATAAGGCTCTGCATATCAAATTCACTCCTTCATATTCATATATATGAATATTTTCCAAAGTGGCTACTTTAGGATTGACGAACGGTAGTGGATATGTTAAAATATGGGTAACTAAATGGGGAATAGGATTTGATGAATGCTTTTTCCCTGAAACGATGCCGCCGCACAATCTTCCTGATGATGTTTTTGAGGATATGTGCAAAGCGCTTTCAAAGCTTGCAAATAGAATATGCAATAAAAGTAAGGACGAAAGAGGAGAAGGAATATGAAACTTGAAGGAGCAAGAATTAATTTTTTAGGTGACAGCATCACTGAGGGCGTGGGAACAACAGCACCCGATAAGGTGTATCACCAGCTGATAAAGGAAAAGTTCGGCATGGAATGTGCATACAATTACGGTGTTAGCGGCACGAGAATTGCACGCCAGAGCAAACCGACGGTAGACGCACTTATGTTTGACCTGGCGTTTGGTATCCGCGCAGAGGTTATGTGCCGTGATGTAGATGCGGTGGTAGTGTTTGGCGGAACAAATGACTACGGACACGGAGATGCGCACTTTGGCGAGATAGACAGCGAGGATGAGTGGACCTTTTGCGGCGCAGTAAATGCGCTGATAAGCAAACTGAAAAGAGATTTTCCGGATGCGGAAATAGTATTTATGACACCTCTTCACAGGCATGATGAAACGATTCCTACAAACCCTGATTTCAAGATTTTGTCTGATTACGCTGATGCAATGAGAGAAATCTGCGGAAAAAGAGGCGTTAAGGTGATAGATTTGTTTGAGATAAATCCTATTGACCCGAAGGATGCAGAGCTTGAACCGGACGGTCTTCACCCGAGCGATAAAGGCCATGTTGTTTTAGCAGAGGTTGTTGCAAGAGAACTTGCGAAGTTATAATAAAAAACAGGATATGCAAGCATATCCTGTTTTTTTATTATTCAATTATAGCTTTGCAGCTCTTACCCTCCTGCATTATTAATTATCATAGCGTCAGGCTGATATTTCTGGTTGTTCCGTCAAACCGAAGCCCTCCGATTTTAGCGTATCGTGCACATAAAATCCCGATACTTTTTCTCAGGGATTCAAGATACTCTTAAAAATTCTCGTTAAAGCTTTTTTGTGCCAGTCTAAAGTGGTGTGGTAGAAAAACGGCATAATACCGTGCTTTCTGTCGGCATCGTGACCATAGAAAACAAATGCCGGCAATCCTTTTTTGGTCTGGACTATTTACATCCCCTTATTTGTATTCAGCAAACTGCCTTGGCGACAAGCCGTTTTTCTCTTTGAATTTTCTTGAGAAATACGAAACGGAAGAAAATCCGCATTTTTTTGCCACAACTGATACAGAGAGTCTGTTGTATTTAAGAAGGGATTCTGCCTTTTCAATTCTTGCACAAAGCAGGTCGTCAATAGGACTTGATGAGAAAAACTTGTTGTATAAAACGCAAAATCGATTAACAGAATACCCGGATATTCTCGCTAAGTGCTCAAGAGTAATTTTTGAGTCAAGATGCCCCAGCATATAAGATCTTGCAAGGGATATTAGGTCAAAAGCCGAGTGTTTGTCAGCTTTTCTCAGAGTGTATTGCCTGCCAAGATTGATGAGCATGGAGGCGATAGTCGAAGAAATCTCATCTTCTGCACCGGGCAGATGCGAGGAAAGCTCCGATTCTATTTTTGATATGTACGGCGCGATAATACTGTTGTCGCCCAGGTAAAAAGGAGTTTCGTACGGAAGACTGAACTCGTGAATTATATCCTCCGCCCAGTCGCCGGAAAAATATATCCAGTCGTTCGTCATAGGCACACCGTAACTGCCGTGACTGGCAGATGAGAAGGGCGGAAAAAGAATATAGCAATATCCGGTAGACTTAAGCTCCCTTTCGCCCGATGTGTAGATAAAGGGCGACTTGAAAAACATAAGTAAAAACTCACTGGATTTTTCAGTACGCTCGTAACGGTAGCCCTCAGGGTGCAGGGTGTCGGTTCCGCAGAATTTACAGTCTATGAGATTCATTATATCACCTCAAAAGTAGAGTATTAGAAGTATATCATAAATAAAAAGATAATGCAAGTAAAATTTTAAAATATATATGTCAGCCGATTGGCTTTGTTTTTTTGTGGTTGTAAAAACGGTAATGATGATGTACAATCAGTATATACAAATTCTGTTAAATAAAATTCTGAGTATGTATGACGATGAGGAGGAAGACCTAGCTTCAACCAAGAAAGGAGAATTAAATTGAAAAAGAGTTATACCATTGAAGAAATTATGGATTTTCTGTATAAAGGCGAGATAAGTATTATGACCGACCTTGGCGAAATCCGTTTAAATAAAACAGATTTGTTTTACGAGCAAAACTGCTGTATATATGAAAATTCCTTTGCAAGAGTATCAGTATCCGTTTATTCTAAAGGAGGAGATACCGTTTATCGTGATATTACCGTTTCGTGCAAGTGTGATATGACATTATACCGGATAAATTTTTTGCTCCGGTTTGACGAAGAGCCCGACACATTTATAGAATACAAGACATTTATAAATGCCCCCGGTGCGGCATTTGTGCGTTATTCTGATGTTGGATTCTACACGGGTGCGGAAAATCCGTTTTTTCATGCTTCAATGAATGGAAAAGAATTATGCATTTCCTATGAGCCGTCGCTTATACTCAAAGAAGGCGACATTTACAAATCGGAGCCACAGTTTTTCGGTTGTTATACATGCACCGGACAGTATATAAAAGAAAAGGCTCCCGTCAATCTGGAAGCAATTAAATCAGGAGTAAGGCGTTCCCGTTTTTTTAATCCGTGCGGAGAGACGGCAATCGATATTGCTGAGGCGGACGCCATGCGAAATTATGTAACGGAATATTATAATGTTATTGAAAAAGAGTTTAATAATATTCTTTACTTTTTCTTCTATCCCAAGAAAAAACTGCCGCAAACAGAAAGTGAAATCAACGATTATCTTTCCACAATCGACCGCTTTGGAGAAATGGGCGGTGATATGATTGCATTTAACCCACATACCGAGACGGTGGTGCCGACGGACGAAAAACCGTACTGGGAGCTTGCGCCCGAGAATTCTCCGGCAGAGCGTATCTTGCAATATACCAAAGACAAGGGTATGCGAGCAGGATATTATATGGGATGCGCATTTAACGGCGAAGGCGGCAATGCAGCACTTTTGCCTTTTATGCCCGAAAAGAAAGAATGGAAAAAAATAGATAAGTTTGGTAATACATCAACAGAAAACTGCCTTGGCTGCGACGACTATCTTAAGTGGTGGTATAAGGTACAAAAAAATACTATTGAAAAATACGACCTTGGTTATTGGTCATGGGATCCGGGCCCCGGAAACAGTAATGACTGCTATGCAACCAATCACGGACATATTCCCGGCAAAGGTGAATATAAGGGATGGAGGAACTCGCAAAAACTGCTCAAACAGTTAAAAGAAGCCTTTCCTAAGCTCTTTTTGATGTCCTTCTACGGCAGAAAGGAATATGGCATCTGGGGATTTCGTTATTTTTCCCAGCACGAGGTGTATTGGGAACAAACAGTTCTTTACGGGGCTACAATTCATAATGATTTGCACGATGACAGAAATACTGCACACGGAATCCGCCTGCAGAACCAGTGGTGTATGAATTTCAGATTTATGCCGGCACATATCGGGCATGGACTTGTTTCGAGGATGGGTGAAAGCGTATATGATCCTGAGCTTGACCACGCTTATGACTACGGCAGTTATAAACATTCCCTGCTTTCTTCTATTGCATCCTGCGGCAGTGTTACTCATTGTAATATTCCGGATTGTCTTGAAAATATCTCCGGCTACAGGGAATTTCATCAGAAGTGGATTAAATGGGCTAAGGAAAACTATCATTTCTGCGAGTTTACACGGCCTGTTTCCGACTCTGTTTCAAATGATGAGATAGATGGATTTACAAGGATACATAAGGATAAAGGACAGATATTTTTATTCAATTCTTCACCGAAGGTCATGAATAAAAAGCTTAGTCTTGATAAAAACACGGGACTTGATACAGAGAAAGCATTTTATCTTAATATACTTTATTGTGATGGATATGAAAATGAGGACAAAACATTGCAATATAAAGGGGCATTCTATATGGGTGATGTTCTGGATATTACACTTCCGCCGTATGGAACGGTAGTTTTGGAACTGACGAATATTCCGGGGGAAAGCATTGATAATATTCCTCGCTATGTTCATACTGTTGACAGATTTCTGACCGATGATGGAGAGGTATTTGCATATCCCAAGCATCCTGCATACAAGGAGATAACTCTCAATTCCCATGCGATATTCACGCAGGAGCTGCGGGATTGCCTCAAAAATCAACATGTCGCTAACAAGGATTTTCTTTTAAAGAAAATCCCTGAATGGCGAAGAGATAAAATGCCCTTTACATTTGCTGCAGCGTTGCCGGACCGACTTGTTCTTTATATTCCTTTTGATGGCCCCCGAAAGCCACAAGAGGTTCGTCTTTTCATCAATGACTGCGAAATTGAGGTAGAAGTTTTCTGTCTGGATAATCTTCCGGTTGCACACTATGCGTTTATAGAGAATTGTGTTATATGGGGTTCGGACAATAAGATTTGTCTTAAAATAACGGAACTTGCAGAAAACAGTTTTATGGGACTTCATGTTGATTATCCGGAGCAGTGTGACGGAATGCATGCAGAGGAAATTGTATTTGAGGAAAGAAACAGCCTGCCGGAAATTTATTATGATCCCAAACTCAGGATTGAATCTTTTGAAATTACACCTGACATATTCTCCGATAAAGAACAGAATTTCTCGGTGTCGGTTCGCACAGAGGTTGATTCAGAATCGATAGAAGCGGTTTATTTTCTGCATCCCACAGTGCCGACCACTTATGAGTTGGAATACGATGAACAAAAAGGATGCTGGACAGGTAACTACGAATCCTTTGACAGAGCAAGTAGTATATTCTGTAATCCATCCGGCATCGCATGGATTACATCAAAAGAAGGCGGCGTAGGCCCCAAAAAGGAATGTGAAATTGCCGTAAGATACACAAAACAGTAATCACTTGTCAACCGGTAATACTTCCAAACTAATTACAGAAGTATATTATATATCAGGCATACAGACTAAATACTCCCAAAAGGACAATTTTTCTAAAAAAGATTGTCCTTTTTTGTTTTGTGTGGTATAATAATCAGTGAATTTTTTGGTATTTTAAAAGCCATACGGCTTAAAATAATAGCAGAGAACTTAGCGGAGGAAAGATATGAACAAATTAAAAGGACTCCGGCCTGAAAGGGTATTCAGCTTTTTTGAAGAGCTGAGTGCAATTCCGCGCGGCTCGGGGGATATGGAAAGAATAAGTGCATACTGCGAGGATTTTGCAAAAAAGAATAATCTGCGCACGGTTCGGGATGCGGCGAACAATGTTGTTATTTTTAAGAACGCAACCTGCGGCTATGAGGATGCAGAGCCGATAATTCTGCAAGGACATCTTGATATGGTGTGCCAAAAAACAGAGGACTATGAAATTGACTTTGAAAAGGACGGACTTGATATTTACACGGACGGTGATTTCATAAAGGCGCACGGAACAACGCTCGGTGCCGACAACGGAATAGCAGTTGCCATGATTTTTGCAATTTTGGAGAGTGATGATATTGCGCATCCTGCGATTGAGGCGGTTTTAACAACCGACGAGGAAACCGGAATGATTGGAGCGGGTGCGCTTGATACAAGTATTCTTTCAGGCAGAAAAATGATTAACCTTGACGCAGAGGAGGAAGGCATACTAACTGTTTCTTGCGCGGGCGGAAGCGATTTTGTAATGAAGCTTTCTGCAGAAAAGCAAAAAAAGAGCGGACAGGTGCTTGAGCTTTGCCTTTCAGGACTTTTGGGAGGGCACTCAGGAGTTGAGATAAACAGCCACAGAGTCAATGCTAATATGCTGGCGGGGCGTGTTCTTGGCCGTGTTGCAGACAGCATTGATATTATAGAGATAAACGGCGGAAACAAGGCGAATGCCATTCCCAATACCTGCACTGTGAAAATTCTTGCGCAGAATGCTACGGCGGTTGAGCGCAGACTTTTGGAGCATCTGGCAGAAATAAAAGAGGAAATTTCCGCAAAAGAGCCGGATTTTGAATATTCGCTAAAGGTAGGAGCTGCAGGAGAATACAATGTGCTTTCAAAGGGCAGGAGGCTTATATTTATGCTGATGTGTTCCCCGAACGGTGTTGTGGAGATGAGCGCTGAAATAGAGGGGCTTGTTGAAACCTCTTTAAATCTTGGGATTTTGAATACCGGGGAGGACTTTGTTATAGCGCATTTTGCACTAAGGAGCAATAAAAAATCCGCACTTGCCTTCCTTGAGGAGAAAATGCTTGCCTTTGCTGAGAATGCAGGATTTGCAGCCGAAACCTTCGGGCACTATCCGCCATGGGAGTTTATGGAAAAATCGGAGCTTCAAAAGCTCTACAAGAGTGCTTATGCCGAAATGTACGGCACCGAGGCAAGAGTTGCAGCGATACACGCAGGCCTTGAATGTGCGGTGTTCTCGGCAAGACTTCCCGGACTTGACTGCATCGCAATCGGCCCTGATATGTCGGATGTTCACACAACGCTTGAGAGGGTCAGCATATCCTCAGTTGCAAGAACCTTTGAGCTACTTAAAAAGCTGCTCGAGGAGTGCAGATAAATGCAAGGTATTGCAATTAAACCGGATATATGGTATAATACTATAGATTAAAATGCTGCAGAAGGCAGCAGAATGGAGATAAATATGAATAATCAAAAGGAATTCAAGCCGTATATACCGGCGGAAAAGGTAACTCCTGAAATTACAGTTACATCAATACTGATGGGAGCTATTCTTGCAATCGTGTTTGGTGCGGCTAATGCTTATCTGGGCCTTAGGGTAGGTATGACAGTTTCAGCATCTATCCCGGCAGCAGTTATAGCGATGGGAGTTATTCGCGTGATAATGCGCAAAAACTCAATACTTGAAAGTAACATCGTGCAGACGATTGGTTCTGCCGGTGAATCACTCGCGGCAGGTGCAATCTTCACACTTCCTGCGCTCTTTTTGTGGGCGGCAGAGGGAAAGATGGACAAGCCCGGAATCGTGGAAATCACACTTATCGCACTTTTAGGCGGACTTTTAGGTGTGTTCTTTATGGTACCGCTTCGTAACGCACTTATCGTAAAAGAACACGGCGTACTTCCATATCCTGAGGGAACAGCTTGTGCAGAGGTGCTTTTAGCAGGCGAAAAGGGCGGCGCAAATGCGTCTACTGTATTTGCGGGAATGGGCTTTGCAGCTCTCTTTAAGTTCATAATCGACGGCTTAAAGCTTGTTGCAGGCGAAATTTCAATGAGCGTAAAAGGCTATGCAGGCGAAATCGGCACACAGATTTATCCGGCTGTAATGAGTGTTGGATATATCTGCGGAGCAAGGATTTCCTCATATATGTTTGCGGGCGGCGTTTTAAGCTGGCTGGTGTTAATTCCGCTGATTGTGCTGTTCGGTGCAGATATTATCCTTTATCCGGGAACAGCCCCGATAAGCGAAATATTTGCAAACGGCGGCGCAAGTGCAATCTGGAGCTCCTACATAAGATATATAGGAGCCGGCGCACTCGCAGCAGGCGGTATTATAAGTCTTATTAAATCACTTCCGCTTATTATCACGACATTCAGCGGTGCAATGAAGAGTATGACAGGCGCAGGAAAAGCATCAGGCGAGCGTACTGCACGCGATATAAGCCTTAAGATAGTTCTTTTGATGATAGCTATTCTTACACTTTTGGTATGGCTTGTTCCGGCAATTCCGGTAACACTTTTAGGCGCTGTAATCGTTGTAATATTCGGTTTCTTCTTCGCAACCGTTTCATCAAGAATGGTTGGTCTTGTAGGAAGCAGTAATAATCCTGTTTCAGGAATGGCGATTGCAACACTCTTAGTTTCAACACTTATCTTAAAGCTTACAGGTCAGGTTGGAGCTGTTGGAATGAGCAGCGCTATTGCAATCGGTTCAATCATTTGTATCGTTTCTGCAATCGCGGGCGATACCTCACAGGACTTAAAGACAGGCTACCTTTTAGGTGCAACACCGAAAAAGCAGCAGATAGGTGAAATCATCGGCGTAATCGCAGCAGCTATTGCAATCGGCGGAACACTTTATCTTTTAGACAGCGCATGGGGCTTCGGCTCAGAACAGCTTGGAGCGCCTCAGGCAACCCTGATGAAGCTTATCGTTGAGGGTGTTATGGAAGGAAATCTTCCATGGGCATTGGTGTTCACAGGCGTATTTATCGCAGTTGTCGTAGAAATCATCGGAATTCCGGTGCTTCCGTTTGCAATCGGTATATATCTGCCGGTACAGCTTAACGCATGTATCATGGTTGGTGGACTCGTTCGTCTGGCTCTTGACAAGCTGAACCGTAAGGAAGAGGAAAAGAAGGCAATCGTAAATGATGGTATCCTTTTCTGCTCAGGAATGATCGCCGGCGAAGGTCTTGTAGGTATTCTTCTTGCAGTACTTGCCGTGTTCGGACTTGATTCTGTATTTGATTTATCGGCAAGATTTGGAATCCCACAGGCAGTATCAAATGTCGGCGGCTTAGTGCTGTTCGGAGTAATCATTCTGACACTTTTAAAGTTCTCCTTATGGAAGAAGCGCAAATAAGCCATGAAAAAGAAAAACGAAAACTATCTTGAGCGAATTCCTGTCAGGCGCGAGGATATCGGGTTTGAAACCGACGCAGACGGCAAGGTTACGCTTTTAATAGAGAACAAGGGTGTATTTAATAAAATAGCACAAAAATTTTTCAAAAAACCGAGAATAAGCTATGTCCACTTAGACGAAATGGGCAGCTTTATCTGGCCGCTAATTTCGGGGGATAAGAATATTATCGAAATCGCCAAAGAGGTCGAAGCAAAGTTTGGCGATACGGCAAATCCTCTTTACGCGCGGCTCGCAAAGTTCTTTCAGATTTTGGAAAGCTACGGCTTTATATCATGGAATAAATAAAAAAACCGAAAGCGGAAACGCTTTCGGTTTTTTTATGAAAAAGGAACACATGAGCGCATTTTTTCATATATATAAAGGAAGTGAATTTGCCGCTAAGTGCGGCAAGGGGGGATATATATGAAAATATCATGTATTGTAAATTTTGAGGAAAAACCTATTAAAAATATTCCGTACTACAAGCTGCTTTTAAAGCAGATAACTCCGGGAGCAGAGTATGGCGGATATCTTGATTCGTGGATTGGCGAGAGTGCAGCGCTTTGCGCAGACGGTGAGGGCGTTATCAGCAAAATTTGCGAAGGGTATCAATTCGTGATAGCTTTTTACGGGGAGCTTTTTGAAAAGGAGAAATTAATAGCTGAGTTGTCGGCGCTCGGATACTGCTTTACAACAGGCAGCAGTGCAGAACTTGCGCTTTATGCCTATATACATTACGGTGAAAAAAGTCCACATAAGCTATCGGGAGCATTTTCCTATGTAATTTATGACACTATGCGCCGACAGGTGTTTGCGGCGTGTGACGGGGATGCAGCTTGTCCGTTGTTTTATACCGAGTGTCAAGGCGTGACAATACTGTCCTCTAAGATAAACGGAATTTTAGCATACCCTGATAAAACAGCACAAATTTCCAAGGAAGCGCTTTTGAGGCTCCTCGCCTTCGGTGATTGCGCAAATATATTTGAGGGGGTGAGAATGCTTCCGCCTGCAAGTGTTCTTAAAATAAAGGCAGACGGAGCTACAGTAAAGGAATATCAACCGGAATATAGCCGGAATCTGCCGGATGAGATAGAGGAAAATGCGGCTGTAATAGACGGTAAGCATTGCGAGAACCTGTGCGAAACAATAGCTGAGCGGATAGGCAGATGCCGCATAGTTCATACATATTCGCACGCGCCATACGCTGTGGGAGAAAAATATCCGTCGGTTCATACGCAGATTCCGTTTGACGAGCAAACTTTGCTGTGGGGACTTTCGGAGTCGGTAACCTCTTGCGGAGTGCCTGTTCTGTCGCAGACTGATTTTCTGCTTGCGCCGATATTTTCCAAAATACCAAAGGAGGGCTTTAGGGTATTTGTTCCGTGGGAGGAAGAAGAAACCGATATGCGTCGGGTGTTTTTGAAAAATGAAATGTTCCATCCGGCGGTAGAAGAAAGCATTATTTCGGCAGAGGAAATAAAAAGTTGCGGAAGGATAAACGCACCGCAGCAGATAGCAGAGAGCTTTGGCATTTCTGTAAACACTATACGGGTAGTTGGCAAATTCAAAGAAAACGGCGATTATGAACACTGCGACAGGGAAATCCTAAAGGGATTAAGACGGATTTTGCTCGGAATAATTGCCGACCCGTGCGCTCCTGTACTTGCCTTTTTCGATGAGTCGGAACTTCTTCGCATATGTGAAAGGGGTTTTGAGTTTTGCAAAAGCACGCAAGAGGAGGCGAGTCTTGTTGCGTACATAATAAAGCTGAACATCTGGCTTTCAAAGTACCGCCCAAGGCTGATTTAAGGCAAGGGGATGCTTATGCCGCTGTCTTCTGTGCGTGTTACATAAAAATCAGGGCAGTTGCCGAAATGCTTTTGATACTCCGAGCCGAGATTGTGCATAAAGGTATCGACACGGCTGTTTTTAACTATGGAAAATATTCCGCCATCCTCCAAAATCCCGCTGCCGTATGCATCACCCATCCTGAGTGCTGTGCGGAAAAGAGAGGTTGTTCGTTTTAACTTGTTTTTTGATAAGACGGCATTGGTTTCGCGGTTTAAAAGCTCGCCGAATTTTGCAATATCTCCCGATGAAAGTGCAGACAGCGCATCCTTTGCGGATACAGTTTCGGGACGGTGTTTTACCGGCTCATCGTCGCCTGTGTGGCAAAGCACGATTTTCACCTGTGAATCGGGAAGAGGTGCATACTGCACATTTTTGCCGTCAAATACCGTAACCCTGTCCTTTTTTGAGGTAACAGCAATCGTATTTTCTTCAAAATTATCAAAGTGCAAGGCAAGTTCACGCGCATCCTCTGCGCCTTGGCAAAAACTGCGCATAGCACAAAATAGCAGCGGCTCATTCGGTACGGAAAGCTCGGTACTTTGGGAGAATAACAGCATCGCACCGCCTATGCTCACGCCGTATTTTTCGGCACGCATCAAAAGGTCAACTATCCTTTTGTCCCTGTTATTTTTAAATTCGTTGGTATTGCAGCTTAAAAAGAAGTCGCTGTCCGAAACTTGCGCGATTAGTCTGCCGTCACGGCGGGGAAGCACTGAAAGTACGCTGCCGGTTGAAACGCTGCAGCCAATCGTCAAGGCAGGCCTTGAAAAGAAAATAAGTGGCTTGCCTACAAAAAATGCGGCAGAGCATTTTTCGCCATACCGTTTTTCGAAGTCGGTAAATATTTTTTTATAGTTCATAGCATCACCGTTTAAATAAATTTATCTGTTATAATTGTTCTCATATTTGCATAGAATTATTTAGTAAGTTTACGGAAAACATTGACTTTTCGAAAATATTCTATTATAATATATAGGATGCTTAGAATTGACAGAATTACTTTTAATATAGAAAGGGAGTTATTTTGAGATGGCAGAAGCTAAAGAGGTTGTTTTAACCGCCATAGGAATGAACGCATTAAAGAACGGACTTGATTACTTAAAAATAGAAAAAAGAAGCGAAATTACCGAGAAAATAAAGGTTGCAAGGGGATTTGGCGACCTGTCTGAGAATGCCGAGTATGACGAGGCAAAGAATGAACAGGCAGAGGTTGAGTCCAAGATAAACCAGCTTATGAATATGCAGAAGTATGCAAGAACCCTTGCAGACAGCGAGATTATAGACGGCGAGGTTTGTATCGGAAACACAATCGAGATTCAGGAAGTCGGCGAGGAAGATATTGAGGAATATGCGGTTGTAAGTGCAGATGAAATAGAAATTTATGCGATTTTAAATGCCGATATGGAAGATGTTCTGCTTTCAGCAAATTCACCTGTAGGAAAAGCGCTTTTGGGACATAAGGAGGGGGAAATCGTTTCGGTAGAAACTCCTGTTGCGACAATCGAATTTGAAATCAAGAAGATATATAAATATGAAGAATAAAAGAACGCCCGACTAATGAGTCGGGCGTTCTTTACATTATAGGAAATTGCGCATTTCCTATAATGTAAAAACTTGATTTAATGCCCGTGCAAATTTTTCCTCCCTATGCTCGGAAACGCACATTGGCATGAACAAAGCGAATTTCCTTCTCCGCTCGCCACAAGGCGCTTTGCTTTTAAAAAACGAAAAAGCATCGAAGGCTCGATGCTTTTAAGCTTGATATGTATAGGATAAAAGGGTAGAAAGTAATTTCCCTTCTACGATTTTCATTATAGCATAGAAATATTGTTAATGCAAGTGTTTTATTAATAAATATTGTATTTTTTTAAAAATTTTTAGTTTCATAACCACAATATATGCTTTTGAGGGAAAAAAAGGAAAATACGGCGGGAATAATCACCTAAGACATACGCATATACTATGTCAGGGAGTGATTTTATGCTGAAAAAATACAAACCGTATATAGTAGAGGTAATAATTGCACTTTTGGTAGGGGGCGCCGCTGCGCTGCTTACAAGGGGCAGCTACAATGTGTATAATGAGGTTGTAAAGCCTCCGTTTGCGCCGCCTCCTGTATTGTTCCCGATAGTGTGGGGCATTTTGTATATACTTATGGGAATAAGCGCAGGACTTATTAAAAAGGAATCTGGCATTGTGCCGTTTATATACTGGCTTCAGCTGGCGGTAAACTTTGTGTGGCCGATAATTTTCTTCAATATACAGGCATTTTTATTTGCTTTTATCTGGCTGGTGCTTTTGTGGATACTGATTATAGCGATGATTGTGGAGTTTTATCCGATAAGCAAAACGGCGGCACTTTTGCAGATACCGTATCTTTTATGGGTGACCTTTGCAGGGTATCTGAATTTGTCTATCTGGCTTCTTAGTATATATTAAAGGGCTTTGTTTTTATCGTAATACGGCAGTATGTCAATATCAGGGGCAGGTTATTTATATAAAATCAGTTAGATTTTGTGGCACTTTTGGCATTTTAAATGTGTTGACACAGTATTCAAAATAGTATATAATGTAGGTGAGAACTTCTGACATCAAAATTTTATTGAGATGAAAGATGTGACCTATACGATTTTTTTTGGCTGCATCTTTTTGGATGCAGTTTTTTTGTAAATGGGGTGAATATTGTGGAGAAGAAAAGAGTTGCGAGTACATTTTCGCTGCGTGCTAAAATACTGCTTGTAGTTTTGCCGCTACTAGCAGCGGTGCTTGCGCTGTCGGTCGGTAGAATGTCGATAACGCCGATAGCTGTCTTAAAGAGTCTTGCGAATGTATTCGGTGCGGACTTTGAAGTCACAGGACAGATAGAAACGGTGGTTTTATCGATGCGCGTTCCTCGGATTCTGCTTGCGATGCTCGCAGGGAGCGGACTTGCGGCGGCAGGGGTTTCCTATCAGGGATTGTTTGCCAATCCGCTTGCGACTCCGGACACACTTGGCGTGGCAAGCGGTGCAAGCTTCGGCGCGGCGCTTGGAATACTTATGGGCTTTGGTCTTTTGGGAGTGCAGGTGACAGCGCTTGTGTTTGGACTTTTAGCTGTTTTTTTGGTTGCGCTTGCCGGTATGGGACGACAAAGCTCGCCTGCCACATCGG
The DNA here is from genome assembly GCA_045591565.1 of Clostridia bacterium. Lineage (GTDB taxonomy): Bacteria > Bacillota > Clostridia > UBA1381 > UBA1381 > UBA1738. The sequence goes on along the minus strand of JAZNTB010000102.1, from coordinate 20,453 downwards.
TGCTTTCGGGAATTATGATAAGCTCGCTGTTTTCAGGACTCGTTTCCCTTGTAAAGTTCACGGCAGACAGCGACACCGTTTTGCCGGCAATCACCTATTGGCTTATGGGAAGTCTTTCAGGCGCAGGGTATAAAACACTTCAGGTCGGTGCACCGCTCATAATTGCCGGAATAGCGATACTTTTTGCACTCAGGTGGAGGCTCAATATTCTGCCGCTTGGAGAGGATGAGGCAAGAGCAACCGGCACGAATATCAAGCTTCTTCGTGCAGCTGTGGTAATGTCAGCAACGCTAATAACGGCAGCCTGCGTTTCTATGTGCGGACAGGTTGGCTGGGTAGGACTTTTGGTTCCGCATATCTGCAGAATGAAGTTCGGCAGTAATACAAGGGTTCTTTTGCCGGCATCGGTCAGCATTGGTGCGGTGTTTATGGTAATTGTTGATACCGCCTGCCGCAGTATTTCTGCAGCAGAAATTCCGGTTTCGGTTCTGACGGCTATAATAGGTGCACCCTTCTTTATATACCTGATGAGAAAGAGCAGGGGGTGGCAGTTATGATTTTATCGGTTGAAAACGGACGATTTGGCTATATAAAAGATGTACCGGTTATAAAGGACATAAGCTTTTCTGCAAAGGCGGGGGAAATTCTCGCAATCCTTGGCCCGAACGGTGCAGGAAAGACGACACTTCTTCGGTGCACTATGGGTTTTTTAAGCTGGACAGGCGGAAAAAGTACACTGGATGGTCAGGATATAAGAACAATTCCCAAGCGCACGCTCTGGCAGAAAATTGCGTATGTTCCGCAGGCAAAATCTGCTGCGGTAGCGCTTAGCGCAGAGGAGATGATATTGCTTGGCAGAAGCTCGCATCTCGGTCTTTTTGAAGAACCCAAAAAGGGAGACAGGGAAAAGGTCAGGGAGATAATGTCAAGGCTCGGCATCGAAAAGCTTTCGGGGAAGCTTTGTAATCAGATAAGCGGCGGCGAACTGCAGATGGTATTGATTGCAAGAGCGCTCGCTGCAGAGCCGGAAATCCTTATCTTGGACGAGCCGGAGTCAAATCTTGACTTTAAAAATCAGCTTTTGGTGCTGGATACCATAAGCGGTCTTGCAGCAAGCGGCAAAACCTGTATATTCAATACGCATTATCCGGCACACGCACTTCAGCGTGCCGGAAAATCACTTATACTCGATAAGAACGGCAACGCACTCTTTGGCGATACCGCGAGTGTCGTAACCGAGGCGAATATAGAGAGGGCGTTTGGTGTCAAAGCTGTTATCGGCGAGGTGGAAACCGACAAAAAGACAATGAAGGACATAATTCCGCTATCGCTTGCAACCGGCGCAGGACAAATGGAGAGGAATGCAGGCGGCGAACAGCTTGCAGTTATTTCGATTGCGGCAAAGCGTGAGGCGGCGGAGAGAATAAATGCCCTTCTGCATGAGTATTCGGCTCTTGTTGTAGGAAGAATGGGAATGCCGTATAAAAAGTATGATGTAAATATAATAAACTTAACGCTGGACGGACCAAAAGAGGAGCTTACCATGCTTACCGCTCGGTTGGGAGCAATAGATGGTGTCAGTGTTAAAACGGTCTATGTGGAAAAGGATTAAAATGGAAAATAAAGAACTGATTAATAAACTAAATAAGGACAGAAAGCTCACAAAACCGGAGTGGACACAGCTAATTTCGTCATATACCGACGAGGACAGGGAATACGCCCGGAAAATAGCAAGAGAAATTACCGATAAAAGGTTTGGGAAAACGGTCTATCTTCGTGGACTTATTGAAGTTTCCAATATATGTAAAAATGATTGCTATTACTGCGGAATAAGATGCTCAAACCGCAGCGTAGAGCGCTATCGCATGACGGAGGAGCAAATCTTAGATGCGTGCGAAAAGGGGTATCAGGCAGGCTTTCGCACCTTTGTGATGCAGGGCGGAGAGGACCCATATTTCACCGATGAGGTTATGGAAAAGATAGTGTCCGAAATACGAAGCAGATTTGCAGACTGCGCAATAACTCTTTCGCTTGGCGAAAGAAGCGCTGAAAGCTATGAGCGGCTCTTTGGTGCAGGCGCCGACAGGTATCTTCTCCGTCACGAGGCAGCAGATTGCGAACTTTATGAAAAGCTGCACCCTGATAAAATGCAGCAGCAAAGCCGAATGGATTGTCTTGAACTTCTTCGTAAAATAGGATTCCAGATGGGCTGCGGAATGATGCTCGGTGCGCCTTTTCAGACAGCGGAGCATCTTGCAGAGGATATGATGTTTATGCAGGAGTTTCGTCCGCATATGATAGGTGTGGGGCCGTTTATTCCGGCAAAAAATACGCCTTTTGAGAAGGAGGCAGCAGGGAAGATAGAGCAGACCTTGTTCTTTCTAAGCCTTTGCCGGATAATGAATCCTGATGTATTGTTGCCGGCAACAACGGCACTTGGTACAATCGATAACAACGGCAGAGAGAAGGGACTTTTTGCGGGGGCGAATGTAATAATGCCTAACATTTCGCCGACCGAGAACAGAAAAAATTACTCGCTCTATGATAACAAAATCGGAACAACCGACACGGCGGCAGAGAGCAAGGCAAAGGTTGACGCGATGCTTTTTAACATCGGCTACCAAGCACTTATCACACGCGGCGACTATGGGGAGGTATAAGATATGGTTAATATAGCAGTTTACGGGAAAGGCGGAATAGGAAAGTCTACAACTGTTTCAAATATGGCAGCGGCTCTCAGCGAGGCGGGGCTTACCGTAATGCAGATTGGCTGTGACCCTAAGGCGGACTCTACAAAGACCTTGCGAGGAGGCGGAAAAAAGACTGTTCTTGATCTTGTAAGAGAGAAGCAGAATGATTTTACGCTGGAGGATATTGTTACGGTAGGCTTTGGCGGAGTGCTTTGTGTTGAGGCAGGCGGACCGCCCCCCGGACTCGGATGCGCAGGCCGTGGTATTATTGCGGCACTTGAAAAGCTTAAGGAGAAAGGTGCTTACGAAAAATATAAGCCGGATGTGGTTTTTTATGATGTTCTGGGCGATGTTGTTTGCGGCGGTTTTACCATGCCGATGCGAAGTGGTTATGCCGACAAGGTATTTGTAGTAACAAGCGGCGAGAATATGGCGATTCATGCAGCTGCCAATATTGCGATGGCGGTGGAGAATTTTGCATCAAGAAATTATGCATCTCTTGGTGGCGTGATTTTAAACAGGCGCAATGTTCAGAATGAAGAGGAAAAGGTTTTGGAGCTTTGCGATGATATAAAAAGCAGTATTGTCGGGGACATCCCGAGGAGCGAGCTTGTGACAATGGCTGAGGATATGGGAAAAACGGTGATTGAAGCTTTCCCCGAAAGCGATGTTGCTATGTGTTATCGAAACCTTGCAAAGCGTGTTGTAGAAATATGCAAGGAGGACTAAAATGCTTAAGAGAGTAAAAACGGGCGGTATCGAACCTGTAAAAATCCGTGACGCAGTATTTCCGACACTTTTCCCGTCGGGACTTGAGTATGGTGCGCCTGCAAGGGGAACCTGGAACATAGTTCATACCGGAATGTTAATCCCTGAAGCACACGAGATTTTTGTCTGTGCGGCAAGCTGCCTTCGGGGCGTTGTTCTGACCGCTGCCGAAATGAATGCAGAGGACAGATTTTCGACGGTGGAAATAACCGAGAAAAACCTCCTTGAGGGGACTATGGAGGACCTTATATACGAGGGAGTTTCGGATATTATACCAAGGCTTAAAAAAACACCGCCGGTGATTTTGTTATACACAAGCTGTATACATCATTTTACAGGCTGTGATATGGACAGTGTTTTTGATAGGCTAAGGGGAGATTTTCCGGAAACTCGGTTTGTGCATTGCTTTATGAACCCGATTATGCGAAAAAGCGGAATGACGCCGGATGAGCTTATGCGAAAGCAGCTTTACAGCCTGCTCGAGCCTAGAGAGTTTAATGAAAAGAGTATCAGCCTGATTGGTAATGACCTGCCGACAGATAAAACCTCCGAGCTTTTGGAGATAATTGAAAAAAATGGATACATTCTCCGTGATATAACCGCAGCAAAGACCTATGCGGATTATCAGAAAATGGCGGAGTCGTCGATTAATATTGTCTGCTATCCACAGGCGAAAAAGGCGGGCGAGGAGCTTGAGCGAAGACTCGGTAGTAAAATGCTGTATCTGCCGATATCTTTTGATTTTAATGAAATCGAAAAAGGTATTGATATGCTGGCAGATAGGCTTGGTGCGGAAAAATTTTGCCACGAGGAGTGCAAAAAGGAGTGCGAAGAACGGCTTTCAGGGCTAAAGAGACTGATGGGCGATACACCGATAGCCATTGATTATACGGCAGTGCCAAGACCGTTTGAGCTTGCGCGACTGCTTTGTGATTATGGTTTTTCGGTCAGGAGGATTTATGCTGATGCAGTAACTTTGGAGGATGCAGAGGCGTTTTTAGCACTAAAGGAAACGGCGTCCGACATTGAAATACTGCCGACTGTGCACGCAGCAATGAGAGTTTTGGAGCGCAGCTATCCTGAAAAAATAGTTGCAATCGGTCAGAAAGCCGCATATTTTACAGGCACAAAGTACTTCGTCAATATTGTCGAGGGCGGCGGACACTGGGGATATGACGGCATATTGAAGATGGCAGACGAAATAGAGGATGCATTTTTACACGAAAAGGAAACCGAAAAGCTGATACAAGTCAAAGGATGGGGGTGTGGATGCTTATGAAAAATCAGGCATCAAGTATTATTTCAACATACACGGCCGATGTTTCGGGCGTGTGTTCCGCACTTTTTGAGCTTGGCGGAATGTGCATAATGCACGATGCGTCAGGCTGTAACTCCACCTATAACACGCATGATGAGCCGAGGTGGTATAATACCGACAGCCTTGTTTTTATTTCGGGACTTTCCGAGATGGAGGCAATTATGGGCGATGATAAAAAGCTTGTAGGGGACATAACAGAGGCTTGCCGAGAGCTTTCGCCAAAGTTTGTGGCAATAGCAGGTACGCCGATTCCGACCATGATAGGAACTGACCTTGATGCGATAGCAAGCGAGGTAGAGGAGATTGCGGGAATTCCTGCATTTGCGGTAAATACCACAGGTATGAACAGCTATTTGTTCGGTGCAGGTCTTGCATTTGAAAAAATAGTGCGGCTTTTTGCGAAGGATACAGAAAAAACGCAGGAGCTTTCTGTGAATGTTCTGGGAACAACGCCGCTCGACTTTTCGGTGAACGGATATACCGAGGATATGTATAAGCTTATCGAAAACAGCGGTTTTCGCGTAATTGCAAGACTGGGAATGGGTGGCAGGCTCTCGGATATAGAAAGAATGGGTGCTGCTCATGTAAATCTTGTGGTTTCGTCCTGCGGACTTTTAGCGGCGAGATTTTTAAAGGAGAAATTCGGTACGCCGTATGTTATCGGCACACCGGTTAAAGGCTTTGGGGTTACGGACGCACTGAAAAAAGCCGCAGTAAGCGGCGGATGCGGCAGAGCTTATGAAAGATGTGAGGAAAATGACGGCACATTCATAATCGGCGAGGCAGTAACGGCAGTGTCGCTTGCAGCAAGCGGAATATACGGAAGTGGTGCACGGGTGATTTCGCCGCCAAACACCGACCCTGAGTGTGGTGCGGATTTTGTAATTACCGGGGAAAATGAACTGATAGAAATTTTAAAGGATGCTAAAAAGGTCATCGCAGACCCGCTTTTTGCGCCGATTTGCCCGAAGGATGCGGAGTTTATTCCGTTTGCGCATGAGGCGTTTTCGGGGAGAATATACAGGCAGCAGATAAAGAATTTACTAAAATAAAAAAACGGCTGTGCCGTTTTTTATTTTGTAGGAAATTGCGTTTAGGAATAACAAAAGCAAAATCCCACGCCCGCAGGAGGGACTTCTATCAGAAGCTTTTTTTATTTTGTAATAAGCTTCTCAAAAAAGGAGCAAAGCTCAGGGTTTTTCTTTTTTAGGGATACTATGCGGCCTGTGCTGTCAAGAAAGCAGTGCGAGGTTTCACCGATGGCGCAAATTGCGCCGGACTTTTCGTCGCAGACGATATATGAAAACTTAAAGCGCGCTGCACCGAATTCCTTTATTTCTGCTGAAATTTTCACGGTTTGTCCGAAAGAAACAGGGGTTTTGTATTTGCAATCCACCGAAAGAACAGGAGAAACAAGACCTTGTTCCTCGAGCTTTTCAAAGGGCATACCGCATTCATCTAAAAAGGCGATGCGAGCCTCTTCAAACCAGCGTATGTAGTTTGAGTGATGGACAATACCCATTTTGTCGGTTTCATAGTACTGAACTTTTCGTAAATATTCCGTCATGACAGTTCTCCTTGAAAATCTTTATAGGGAAATTATACTCCTGTTTTGCCGTCAAGTCAAGCGATTGACTTGACGGCGGCTTTGTGATACAATGTAAAAAGCAAAGTTTTGAGAGGGAAATTATGATAAAATTATATGATAAAGACAGCTATATAAAGGAATTTGAGGGGACTGTGGTGTCCTGTGAAGAAACGGCTGACGGATACAGAATTACGCTTGACCAGACTGCGTTTTTCCCGACAGCTGGCGGTCAGGAATGTGACAGCGGCACGCTCTGTGGGGAAAAAGTTCTTCGTGTGGGAATTGAGAACGAGGAGATTTATCACATTTTGGAAAAGCCGTTCAAGGTCGGAACAAGTGTAGAAGGCAGAATTGACTGGGAGGCACGCTTTAGAAAAATGCAGCATCATACGGCGGAGCATATTGTATCAGGGCTTGCTCATACGATGCTCGGGGCTGAGAATGTAGGCTTTCATCTTTCGGATACCGAGGTGACGATTGACTATAATATTGAGCTTTCGGCAGATGATGTAATCAGGCTCGAGCAGGCGGCAAACTGTGCTGTTCGTGAAAACCTGACGGTCACGGCAGTTTATCCCGAGCCGGAGGAGCTTAAAAGAATCGAATACCGTGCAAAGCTTGACCTTACGGAGAATGTGCGGATTGTAACGATTGATGGTGTGGATGTGTGTGCCTGCTGTGCACCGCATGTAAAGTCGACAGGCGAAATCGGGGTTATTAAGCTTAAAGACCTGATGCGACACCGCGGCGGCGTCAGAATGAGAATGATTTGCGGGCATGACGCACTTTTGGATTATGAAGAAAAGCAGGAAAGCGTACTGAAAATTTCAAATCTGCTTTCTGCAAAGCAGGCAGAGGTGGCAGAGGCAGTAGAGCGGCTTATGGAAGAAGTGGCGGAGCAAAAGCAGAAAAATGCAGCACTCTCGAAGCTGCTTGCAAAGGAAAAGGCAAGAGCGATTAAGCCAACCGATGGAAATATCTGTGTTTTTGAAAATGATATGGACACAGATTCCCTGCGAATACTCGCAAATGAGGCAAAGGCAGCAGCAGGAGGAGTTTTTGTTGTGTGCTCGGGCGATGATGATGCAGGCTACAGCTATATAATTGCGGCACAAAATCAGGAGCTTGCCGGCAAGATTCAGGAGATAAACGCCGCACTTTCAGGCAGAGGCGGCGGCAGGGGCGATATGGTACAGGGCCGCTTTGGTGCCACAAAAGAGGAAATAGAGAGATATTTCAAAGGATGAAATTAGAACAATTCTAAAAGGCTGAACGAATGATTTCGTTCAGCCTTTTAGATTACTATCCTTAAAAATTTCATTACCTGCCCGTGCTTCCAAATCCGCCTTCGCCGCGTGCGGTTTCGGAAAGGGTGTCGGTTTCTTCAAATTCTACCGAAAGGTACGGCATAACAACAAGCTGTGCGATGCGCTCGTGCGGCTCTATCACCTTGTCCGAGTTGGTATCGTTATGCAGTGCCACTATGTATTCACCGCGGTAGTCGCTGTCGGCAACGCCCACGCAGTTTGCCGGACGAAGCCCCTGCTTTGCCGCAAGACCGCTTCTGGCAAAGATGGCACCGAAATATCCGTCAGGAACAGCTATCGCAAGACCGGTACCTATTTTCTCGGTAGTATGAGCCTTTATGGTAACAGCCTCGTCAATCGCCGCATAGAGGTCATAGCCTGCCGCTTGGGCTGAGCCACGAGTTGGAATAACCGCATTTTCTCTTAGTTTCTTAATTTCAATCTTCATAAAATCACTCTTTCCATAAAACTATTTCGCCCGACTCGCGGGTTTTATTAAGGTCAATAAGCCTTTGGTTTTCCGAGCCACAGAACTGCAGGCTGATATTTTTCTTTTCAAGAACAAACTCGCCATCCACTAAAACATCAATCATACCAAGCATTTCATCGGTATGCTCGCATCTTGCCCGTGACGGGAATAAAAGCTCTTCGTCAAGAAGATATCCCGTGTAGCACCACACCGTCTTTTTTGGATACGCCTCTTTGACCTTCTTCAAAAATTCTACTAATACCGACTGATTCTCCGGTTCAAAAGGTTCACCGCCCAAAAGGGTAAGACCGTGAATATAGTCGGGCGCAAGCGCATCTAAAATCTCCTGCTCGGTGCTTTCGGTAAATGGCTCGCCGTAGTCAAAATCCCAGGTTTCAGGCTGGAAACAGCCCTTACAATGATGTGTGCAGCCTGAAACAAACAGCGTGACACGCACGCCGATGCCGTTGGCGATATCACATTTTTTAATTCCGCAATAGTTCATTTTGATATCCTCTCAAAACGGACAGAGCCAATAAGCCTTAAGACTTATTGGCGGTCTGTACATTTTTATAAATCCTTATAGGTGTAAAACTCTTTCCTTAATTTCCTGTGTTCTGCCCTGATTCCAGAACTGAGTTCCGATGTATCCGCAGGTACGGCGTGCAACATTCAGCTTTGTTTCATCGGTATTTCCGCAATTCGGACAGGTCCAGATAAGCTTTCCGTCCTCGTCCTCAGCAATCTGGATTTCGCCGTCGAAGCCACATTCCTGACAGTAGTCCGACTTAGTATTAAGCTCGGCGTACATAATGTTATCATAGATGAACTTCATAACATCCAAAACTGCCTCTAAGTTGTTCTGCATATTCGGCACTTCGACATAGCTGATGGCTCCGCCCGGTGAAAGCTGCTGGAATTGAGATTCAAACGCAAGCTTTTCAAAAGCGTCGATTTCCTCTGTTACATGAACATGGTAGCTGTTTGTAATGTAATTCTTATCGGTAACGCCCGGAACAATGCCAAAACGCATCTGCAGGCATTTTGCGAACTTGTAGGTTGTACACTCAAGCGGAGTTCCGTAAAGGCTGAAGTCGATGTTGTGCTTTTCCTTCCATCTCTTTGTCGCAGCGTTTAGGTACTGCATAACCTCAAGCGCAAACGATGTTGCAGTTTGGTCGGTGTGTGACTTTCCTGTCATATACTTAACGCACTCGTAAAGACCTGCATAGCCGAGAGAAATTGTTGAGTATCCGCCAAAGAGAAGCTTGTCGATTGTTTCGCCCTTTTCAAGTCTTGCAAGAGCGCCGTACTGCCAAAGGATTGGAGCTGCGTCAGAAAGGGTTCCCTTCAAACGGTTATGACGGCACATAAGCGCTGTGTAGCAAAGCTCCAGTCTTTCATCAAAAATCTTCCAGAACTTTTCTAGGTCACCACCTGATGATAATGCAATGTCCACAAGGTTTATAGTAACAACACCCTGATTGAATCTGCCGTAATACTTAGGCTGTCCGTTTTCATCTACATAAGGTGTTAAGAAGGAACGGCAGCCCATGCAGGTGTAGCAATGTCCTTCGCCGTTTTTGTCTATCTTGAGCTTCAGCATCATCTTTTCCGAGATATAGTCCGGAACCATGCGCTTTGCGGTACATTTAGCCGCAAGCTTTGTGAGGTAATAATATTTTGAATCTTCGTGAATATTGTCCTCTTCAAGAACATAAATGAGCTTAGGGAATGCAGGTGTAATCCATACACCTGATTCATTTTTAACGCCCACAATACGCTGGTTGAGCATTTCCTCTATAATCATCGCAAGGTCGTGCTTTGTTCGCTCGTCCTTTGCCTCGTTTAGGTACATAAATACCGTAACGAAAGGAGCCTGACCGTTGGTTGTCATAAGGGTTACAACCTGATACTGAATCATCTGACAGCCCTTCTTGATTTCCTCGCGAAGACGCTTTTCAACGATTTCAGCGATTGTGCTTTCGTCAGCGGTTACACCGAGCGATGCCACTTCAGCCTCAACATCCTTGCGGATTTTCCTGCGGCTCACATCAACGAAAGGCGCTAAATGTGTAAGAGAAATACTCTGTCCGCCGTACTGGCTTGATGCAACCTGTGCAATAATCTGAGTGGAAATATTGCAGGCTGTTGAGAAGCTGTGCGGTGTTTCAATCATTGTTCCAGAGATAACGGTGCCATTTTGCAGCATATCCTCGAGGTTAACGAGGTCGCAGTTGTGCATATGCTGTGCAAAATAGTCGGCATCGTGGAAGTGAATAAGACCTGCCTCGTGAGCTTCTACAACCTCCTGAGGAAGAAGAATTCTCTTGGTGATATCCTTGCTCACCTCGCCTGCCATATAGTCGCGCTGAACGCTGTTTACGGTAGGGTTCTTGTTAGAGTTTTCCTGCTTAACCTCTTCATTGTTACACTCGATAAGACTCAGTATCTGATTATCCGTTGTGTTTGCAATACGGGCAAGATTTCGAGTGAAACGATATCTGATATATCTCTTTGCTGTTTCAGGTGCTCCCTGAAGAATGATGTGTGTTTCCACAAGCTCCTGAATTTCTTCGACAGAAAGACTGCGGTTCATTTCGCGGCAGTGGTCCTCGATGACATTTACAATGTATTCAATCTGTCTTTCGGAAAGCTCTTTTTTCTTTTCTGTGGCGTCATTTGCCTTGCGTATAGCTATTTCAATCTTTTCGCGGTCAAATATGGCTTCGGCGCCGTTTCTTTTAATAATTTTCATTTCGTACCTCCATATCCGAAGAAGAATCTAATCTTTCTCGGATGCCTTCTCCCTTAAAACCTCGTTTTTATTATGTATCCCCGAAGATGGGGTTATAAGTTATTTTTGCTTCAACATTCGCTGCAATTCCTATTATACCATATCTTGTTGTAAATGCAAGCATTTTTTAAAAAAAATTCAATATATTGTGTATTACATTTATGTGACAAAGAGCGGTTTTTGTAACAAATAGAGAGCTGGATGTGATAGCTATGCGACTTTGGGCGTATTGAAGATGAAACAATTTACACTATTTGCCATATAGGCATACAACATATTGTGGTGGTTTAATAAGATTGACTTTTATGACATAAAGTGGTAGAATTATAAGCAGTGAGTTCGAAACCTTCCTCACTTAAAACAAAACTAAAGGAGAAATTTAATATGAAGAGTAAAAAAGTGACAGAGGCTGCTGTGATTGCGGCGATGTATGTGGCGCTCACTATGGTGTCAAATGCATTGGGACTTGCCGGCGGGGCGGTTCAGCTGCGGTTTTCGGAGGCACTTTGTATCTTGCCGTGCTTTGCTTCGGCGGCAATACCGGGGCTTGGTATAGGATGCGCATTGGCAAACATCTTAACGGGCGGCATTATCTGGGATGTTGTTTTTGGAAGTATTGCAACGGTTCTGGGAGCGGTTTTTACCAGACGCCTTCGGGGACGAAGGGTTCTTGCAACCGTTCCGCCGATAATTGCCAACACGCTGATAATCCCGTTTGTTTTAAAATATGCATACGGTCTTTCGGGCGGTGTCTGGTATTTTATGCTGACTGTCGGCATAGGCGAGATATTGTCCTGCGGCGTTTTGGGGACAGTGCTTTATTCTGCACTTAAAAAAGCAGGGCTTGCCGAGAGATAACATATAATAAAGGATAAGGAAAGGGGGTACCTTAATGTACAAAATCGGAGACAGAATTCTCTATCCCACTCACGGAGCAGGAGTGATCGAGGAAATATGCGAGCAGACTGTGCTTGGAAAAAAGCAAACATATTATATAATGGAGATGCAGTCGGAGGGAATGCGCGTGATGATTCCGGCAGAAGGCTGCGATGAAATCGGTGTACGCGAGCTTATCTCCAAAGAAGAGGGGATAAAGGTTTTGGAACGCTTCCGGAGCGAGCCTGCCACCGATGACGACAACTGGAACAGGCGCCATCGTGAAAATATGGCGAAAATAAAGTCGGGGGACATTTATAAGGTACTTACCGTTGTTAAAAACCTGATGCTTCGTGAAAAAATTAGAGGCCTTTCCACAAGCGAGAGAAAGATGCTGGGTGTTGCACGCCGAATTATGGTGAGCGAGCTTGCACTGTGCTCGGCGGCGAGTGTTGAGGATATAGAAAGCATTATGGCAGATACAATAGAGGAATTAGCAAATCTTTGAGGGTAGAAAATGAAAGTTATTGGAATTATCGTAGCCGCAGGCAAAGGAAGCCGTATGGGTGCGGATAAAAACAAGGTTTTTCTGGAGCTTTGCGGAAAGACCATTCTTGAAAATACCGTAGGGGTTTTCGAGGAGTGTAATAAAATTGACGAGATTGTTGTTGTAACAAATGATGTGGATTTTTGCAACAGCCTGCTTTCGGGACATAAAAAGGTTTCAGCGGTTATTCCGGGCGGTGCGTCAAGACAGGAGTCGGTGAAAAACGGGCTTTTGGCATCAGGCGGCGATATTGCGGTTATTCATGACGGAGCAAGAGCGCTAGTAAGATGCGAGGAAATAGAGTCGGCAATTTTGGCGGCAGAGAAATTCGGCGCGGCGGCTGTTGGAGTCAAGTGCAAGGACACATTAAAGGCGGCGGACGAAAACGGATTTATAAAGGGAACGGTAGACAGAGAAACTACTTATAATATACAGACACCGCAGGTTTTTTTGTATTCGGAAATCAAAAGAATGCATATGAATGCACCGCGCACCGACTTTACCGATGACTGTGCTTTGGCGGAAAGCTTCGGCGCACGAATAAAGATTGTCGAGGGTAGCTACGATAATCTTAAGATAACAACTCCGGATGACCTGCCGGTTGCTGAAAAAATTCTGGAAAGCAGGAGGGCAACAAAATGAGAATAGGACAGGGCTATGATGTTCATGCGCTTGTCAGCGGGCGCGACCTTTATCTCTGCGGAGAAAAGGTGGAGTATGAAAAGGGACTTTTGGGACATTCCGATGCAGATGTTGCACTTCATGCACTCTGCGATGCACTTTTAGGTGCGGCAGGACTTGGTGATATCGGAAAGCATTTTCCGGATACCGACCCGAAGTACAAGGGAATTTCAAGCGTAATTCTTCTAAAGCATGTCTGCACGCTGATAAGGGAGCGGGGCTTTGAAATAGAAAACGCAGATGTTACAATAATTGCGCAAAAGCCAAAGCTGCTTGCGTATATTCCGGCTATGCGGAAAAACACGGCGGAGGCTATGGGAATTTCAGAGGAGCTTGTAAATGTAAAAGCCACAACAACCGAAAAGCTTGGTTTTGAAGGCAGAGGCGAGGGGATTTCGTCGATGGCTGTAGTACTTTTGAAATAGAAATGAATTATAGATGTTGCGAAGGCAGCATCTTTTTTTTGTGCCGCAAAGTTCTATTTTTATGTAAACATAAATAGTATAGAAAAAAAGGAGTGGACAAAATGCTTACATTGGCAAAGGAACAGATTGTATGGGGACAGGATTTGCTTGCAGCAATTCCTGAGAGAATAAGAGGGAGTTTATATGACTTTCCGGCGGACAGGCTTATGGAGGTGCGCCTGAGGTGCGGAGTTGCGCTGTCGCTGGTTTGCTTTGACGGAATATTTTATGTAACACCAAAGGGCAGGATTACCCAAAACTTTCGCGAGGGTTTGGTTGTGACAGCAGGCGATATAAGAAGGGGACTGGAGCTTGTGACGCGCTCATCGGTATATGCTTTTGAAAACGAGATAAGGAGCGGGTTTGTAACGCTCTCCGGCGGACATCGTGTAGGAATAAGCGGAGATGCGGTATGTGAAAACGGAAAGATATCGCATATACGGACGGTGCAGTCGTTAAACTACCGCTTTGCGCGGGAGGTTATAGGTGCGGCAGACTGCGTTATGGACAGAATTTTCGACGGACAAAGCATCAAAAACACGCTCATAGTTTCGCCGCCAATGTGCGGAAAAACAACAATGCTCCGCGATATAGCACGGCAGCTTTCGGCAAGCGGGAAGAAGGTGTCGATTGTAGATGAGCGGGGCGAGATTGCGGCACTTTCCTTGGGGGCAAGCCCGTTTGAGCTTGGCGCAAACTGCGATGTTTTATCGGGCGCTCAAAAGGCGGAGGGTATGCTTATAATGCTGCGTTCTATGTCACCCGATGTTATTATAACCGACGAAATAGGCGGCGAAGAGGATTTTGAGGCGATACGGGAAATCAAAAAAAGAGGGGTAAAGGTCATTACATCTTTGCACGGAACGGATGCGGATACCGACGAATTTGATACCGTTATACACTTGGAGGGAGCAGGCAGATGCTCAAGATAGCAGGAGCGGTTATGATTGTTGCATCAAGCTCTGCACTTGGTTTTTCGCAGGCAGTACGGCTTAAAAGACGCGCAGAGGAGCTTGGCAGGCTTGTATCAGCGATGGCGCATCTGGAAAATGAGATAAGCTATGGAAAAGGGGACATAAAAAGTATTGTAAGCAGCATAGGAAGCTTACAGAAGCTAAGCCTTTTTATAAGGGCAGCTGAAAATATGAAAACCGCAGGCACTAAGGATGCCTTTTTGATGGCATTGGAAACGGACAGTGAATATCTTTTAGGGACAGATAAAAAAATAATTGCAGGCCTTGCTCAAAATCTTGGAATGACCGATACGCAGACGCAGGTTAAAAGTATCCGCCACACAAAAGGGCTTTTAGAGGTACAGCGAAGTGAGGCGGAGGAGGAATATATGCGGTCAGGAAGGCTTTTTAAAAGCACCGGCGTGCTGGCAGGATTAGGAGCCGTAATTCTTCTATTTTGACGGAGGGGATTTTTGTGGATGTTGATTTGATATTTAAAATTGCCGGTGTGGGAATTGTGGTTGCCGTCTTAAATCAGCTACTGATGCGCTCGGGAAGAGAGGAACAGGCGCTCCTCACTACCATTGCAGGACTTGTGGCGGTGCTTTATGTACTGACAAAGGAGATAGGAAATCTGTTTGAGGCGATAAAGCAGATATTTAATTTGTGATATGGAAATTTCAAGAATAATCGGAGTGGGAATAATCGGTGCGTTTTTAGCCGTGACAGTAAAGAACTATCGTCCGGAGCTTGGAATGGGCGTTGCTGCGATAACAGGTGTTGTGATTTTTGTTATGCTTTTGCCGGAACTAAGCAGAGTTTTGGAGAACATCTATTCGCTGACAGCAAGCTCAAAGGTAAGCCTTGAATATGTAAAAACAGTAATCAAGATAATCGGAATTGCATACATAACGCAGTTTGCGTCGGAGCTTGCCAAGGATGCGGGAGAGGGCGCAATTTCAAAAAAAATTGAGTTTGCCGGAAAAATATCGGTGCTTGCCCTTATGATGCCGATAGTGGAGGGACTTTTAGATGCTGTTATAAATGCACTGATGAGTTTTTAAGGGACATATAATGAAAAGAGCAGTTATAATTATTTTCCTTGTTTTTTTCTTCTGCTGTCCGGCGAGGGCAGAGGAAATAGAAATTGCCGGCGAGGACTTTTACAACGAAACCGCACAAAATGTAATAAGCGGAAAGCTTGACCTATCACCTGTGAATATAGTAAACGGTCTTATAGAAGGAGTATTTGCCGAAATATCGGCGACAAAGGCAATATTAAAGGCAATTCTCCTGATTGCGGTATCGGGCGGACTTTTGCGGATTTTGTCCGATTCCTTTGGAGAGGGAGGGGCAAATAATGCAGCATTTTTTGCGTGCTTTGCAATGATGACTGCGGCGAGCATCAAGATTTTTTCGGAGGTTGTAGGATACGGCACGGAAGTAATACATTCGCTGTGCGGATTTATCACAAAATTTGAGCCGATATTTGTAGGGATGCTGGTAACAAGCGGAGCTGTCACGCAGGCGGCAGCGTTTCAGCCGGTACTCGCTGCAAGTGTGTATCTTCTGAGCCTTACGGTAGACAGGCTGATTTTGCCTCTTGCCTATTTTTCGGCTGTTTTGGGGATTGTAAATAATATAGGAAACAGAATGGAAATAGGGACACTAAATAAACTTCTGCAATCGGTATCCAAGTGGGTGCTGACTGGGGTTTTGACGCTTTTTTCCACTGTGCTCGCGCTTTATGGGTTTGGAACGAGTGCAGCAAATACTGTTGCCACAAAAAGCATAAAGTTTGCCGTGGGAAGCTTGGTACCGGTTGTGGGCGGACTTTTGTCCGATACGGTGGATACGGTGCTCTCAGGAACCAACCTTTTGAAAAATGCCGTAGGAACTGCAGGAATGGTAACGGTTATTGCCATGGCGGCAGTTCCGGTAATTAAAATATGGATAATGATGATGCTTTTAAAAATTACGGCTGCTATTACCGAGCCGTTCTCAGATAAGAGAATAACGAATATACTTGTTTCGGTAGCAGATTCAGTAACCACGATATTTTCAATGGTAATAACGGCGGTTATGCTTTTTGTAATTTCGATAGGAATTATACTAATCTCGACGGGGGTCAGCTTATGAAGGAATACATAATCACGATTGCAACGGCGGCGGTAATTGCTGCGCTTGCTGATATTTTGGCACCACAGCAGTGGAGCAAATATATAAGAATTACAATCGGGTTTTTGATAATGTCGGTGGTTATTGCACCGATTGCAAATTTCCGCCATGCCGAAATTCTTTCGCCCAAGGGTAGCTATGAGGTAGGAGAGGAACAGCTTTTAGGCAGGGTGGCGGAGCAGCTTTGCGAGAATGTGGAAAAGGATATAGAGGAGCGGATTCAGACAGAGTTCGGTCTTGATGCTAAGGCAACGGTCTGGATAGATACCGACGGGGAGAATAAGATAAAGGGCGTCAGGGCGATTGAAATCCGGACCTGGAAAAACCCCGACGGAATGACAGAGAGATTAAAGGAAATTTATGGGTGTGACAAAGTTGAACTCAAATTTGAATGAAATTCTGAAAAAATATGCGAATAATAAGAGCCTGTATATAATAATTATAATTGGAATTGTTTTTATGCTGATGTCGGGGGGCGGACAAAGGCAGAAAAGCGAAACAAAAACACAGGGCTATAATATTTATTCCGACGAGGAGCGGCTTGAGAGGATTTTATCCGGAATAGAAGGCGTGGGAGATGTATCGGTTATGATAACCTATTACGGAACCACCAGCTATGAACTGGCGTTTGAAAAAAATCAAAGCAGCACATCTTCGGAGAAAGAGACGGCAAAAAGCGAGGAAAACTCCGTCATAACCCAAAACGGCACGCCGCTTGTCAAGGGGGAGGTGTACCCGAAGGCAAAGGGCGTAGTTATAATTGCGGAGGGTGCGGCGAAGGTATCGGTTAAAAAGGCGATAACCGACGCTGCTGTTGCTGCGCTTGATGTCGCTCCGTACAAGGTCTGTGTTTTAGAAGGAAAGGAAAGGAATTAGAGTCATGATGGTATTGAAAAAGAAGGAAGTTGTTGCGACGGCGTTGGTTGCACTAATAGGTGTTGCGGGGTATTTAAACTGGTCATATCAGGATACAATCCGTGTGACCGACGGCGGAAGCTATATTGAGGAGGCAAAAACTCTTGGCAAGGCTGAGTATGTGGCGTCAGAGAAGACCGATGTTGCAGACGAAGGAACAGAGGAGTCAGAAGAAACTGCGGCTATGGACGGAGGTTTTTTTGTCGAAGCAAAAATGTCCAAGGACAATTCGCGTTCAAAGGCGCTTGAAATCTTAAACCAGACGGCGACAAACGAAAGCTTTGATGATGAGGTTAGAAAGCAGGCACAGAACAAAATCGTTTCGATAGCCGAAAGCACAGAAAAGGAAGCCATTATAGAAAATGTGGCAAAGGCAAAGGGATATAAAGATATTTCGGTGTATATTGACGGCGAAAGTGTGGAAATAATAGTTAAAAAGAATAATTTTTCGGGCGAGGATGTAAAGACCATTAAGGAAATTGTAACCTCGGAGCTGGATATCCCTGCTAAAAATATTAAAATTATTGAAGCAAAATAGTTGCAAAACGGACGGTAATTTGATATAATTAGCTAAAGATAAGGGAAAAAGGCTTCCCGCCTTGCTTTTAAGAGAAAGGATGAGAATAACATGGCTGAAAATAAGAATATAATTGAAGAAATAACCTTGACAGAGGATACGGGAAAGGTTAATATTTCCGACGAGGTTGTTGCGACCATCGCAGGAATTGCTGCAAACGAAATCGAGGGCGTTGCAGGAATGGCAGGCGGAGCGCTTGACACCATTTCTGAAAAGTTAGGTGCAAAAAAAGGACAGAAGGGCGTTAAGGTTGCAGTTACGCCTGATGGTGCAGTTATTGACCTTTATATCGTTGTTGAATTCGGTGTGAGAATTCCTGAGCTTGCATGGGAGGTTCAGGAGAATGTCAAAAACAGTGTTGAGAGCATGACCGGAATTGATGTGGCGAAGGTAAATGTCCGCATAGACGGTGTTAACTTCGAAAAGAAAAAGAAAGCCGAGAAAAAGGCTGAGGAAAAGCCTGCTGTAGAAGAAGAGCAGGATGTAATTGAGGTCGAGCTTATAGACGAAGAATAAAAATGTGCCGGAGCAGTGCGCTCCGGCATTTTTTTGCATTATAGGAAATTGCGCATTTCCCATAATGCAAAAACTTGATTTAATGCCTGTGCGAATTTTTCCTCCCTGCGGACGGAAACGCACATTGGCATGAACAAAGCGAAATTCCTTCTCCGCTCGCCGCAAGGCGCTTTGTTCTGTTTGAAATGCAGCAAGGGTGAGGTGTTCGCTCCAAATTGAGGAAAAAGACAAGATAAATAAAAAATATTGGCTGGAAATTTTAAACTTATTTAAAATAACTATTGAAAAACTGCAGATTATTTGGTAAAATAGAAAAAATAACTTAAAATGGAGGGGGAATTTCGTTATGACAGATAAGTTTGCAAAGGAAGGCTTAACTTATGATGATGTACTGCTTTTACCGCAGGAATCCGATGTTACACCGAATATGGTAGAACTCGAAACGAATTTGACAGCAAAAATAAAGCTCAACATTCCGCTTATGAGCTCAGCGATGGATACTGTGACCGAGGCTGAAATGGCTATCGCAATGGCTCGTGAGGGGGGTATTGGAATTATTCATAAGAATATGACTATTGAGCAGCAGGCACTTGAGGTAGACAAGGTAAAGCGTTCGGAGAACGGCGTTATTTCCAATCCGTTCAGTCTTTCAAAGGACCATACACTAAAGGATGCAAATGACCTGATGCACCGTTATAAGATTTCGGGTGTGCCGATTTGTGATGAGGACAAGACCTTAATCGGAATTATCACAAACCGTGACCTTCGCTTTGAAACAGATTACTCAAAAAAGATTTCAGAGGCTATGACAAGTGAAAACTTAATCACAGCACCGGTTGGCACAACCTTAGAGGATGCGCAGAACATTTTGAGTAAGCATAAGATTGAGAAGCTTCCGCTTGTTGACAAAAACAATAAGCTGCAGGGCCTTATCACAATCAAGGATATTGAAAAGGCTGTTAAGTACCCGAATGCTGCAAAGGACGCAAGCGGCAGGCTTTTATGCGGAGCGGCAATCGGCGTTACAAATGATGTTTTAGACCGTGTTGATGCACTTGTAAAGGCGGGCGTTGATGTGCTTGTTTTGGATTCTGCTCACGGACATTCAAAGAATATTATAGAGAAGCTCAAGGATATCAAAAAAGCATATCCTGAGGTATCGGTTATTGCCGGAAACATTGCAACCGGCGAAGCTGCAGAGGCACTTATCAAGGCAGGTGCAGATTGCGTTAAGGTTGGTATCGGCCCAGGCTCTATCTGTACAACGAGAGTTGTCGCAGGTATCGGTTGCCCGCAGGTTACAGCAATCTATGATGTTGCACAGGTTGCTAAAAAGTACAAAATCCCTGTTATCGCAGACGGTGGTCTTAAGTATTCAGGAGATATTCCTAAGGCTATTGCAGCGGGCGCAGATGTGGTTATGATGGGAAGCTTGCTTGCAGGATGTGAGGAAAGTCCGGGCGAATTTGAAATTTACCAGGGCAGACGCTTCAAGGTTTACCGCGGCATGGGCTCTATTGCGGCAATGGAAAAGGGCTCGAAGGACAGATATTTCCAAACAGGCTCTAAAAAGCTTGTTCCGGAGGGCGTTGAGGGTCGTGTGCCTTATAAGGGACCGGTTTCCGATACAATCTTCCAGCTTTTGGGAGGACTTCGCTCAGGTATGGGTTACTGCGGAACAAAGACAATCGAAGAGCTTAAAAAGAACGGCAAGTTTGTAAGAATTACAGGTGCAGGCTTAAAGGAAAGCCATCCGCATGATATCTACATCACAAAGGAAGCACCAAACTACAGTTACCGCTCAGAAGC
>JAZNTB010000101.1:0-23719 GCA_045591565.1 Clostridia bacterium | reverse complement strand
ATCTGTCGACACCTGATGGTAACGGCAAATTCCGTATTTTCTGCAGGCATCCATTAAAACCTGAGTTCCCAATATATTGGTTTTAAGGAAAATTCCGGGATCTTCAATAGAACGGTCAACATGACTTTCGGCTGCAAAATTCACCACCATATCGGGATGCTCTTTTTCAAATAATGTATCCACAAAGTCCTTGTCGGCAATATCTCCTTTATAGAAAACAAAATTTTTGTTATCCATAACGCCTTTTAGTGTTTCAAGATTTCCGGCGTAGGTAAGCTTGTCAAGACAAATAATTTGGTATTCAGGGTGTTTTTTTAACATATAGAATATGAAATTACTGCCTATAAAGCCTGCACCGCCTGTTACTAAAACTTTCATTTTCTATCTCCTATTTTTTATTTTATATAATCTTTTAGTATTTCAGATACTATTACAATTATAAGACCAGCTGTTAGGGTAGGTGCCTAAATCTATCTAATATTCATACCTACCTCACAAGCGATAAAAGATATGCACCATAGTCTGTTGTTTTTAATTCTTCTCCCAGCTTTTTCAGCTGAACATCATCAATAAATCCGCATCTCCAGGCAATTTCCTCAATGCAGGAAATATAAAATCCCTGCATATCCTGAACAGTATGTACAAATTCACTTGCCTTTAGCATACCTTCGGGAGTACCGGTATCAAGCCATGCCATACCTCTTCCCATCTTTGTAACTTTAAGTCGTTTTTGATTAAGGTATTCGTTGTTTACTGCTGTAATTTCAAGCTCGCCTCTCGCCGATGGCTTAATATTTTTTGCAATTTCAACAACATTATTGTCGTAAAAATACAGTCCCGGAACAGCATAATTTGATTTTGGATTTTTTGGTTTTTCTTCGAGAGAAACAGCATTTCCCTGTTTATCAAATTCAACAACACCAAAAGCGGTTGGATTGTTAACAGGGTACCCGAAAACAACGGCACCATTTTCTGCCTGTTCCTTAGCTCTGTTTAAAAAGGTAGAAAAAGCCTGTCCATAGAATATATTATCGCCCAGAATTAAGCAAACACTGTCATCACCAATGAACTCTTCACCAAGAATAAACGCCTCAGCCAACCCTTTTGGTTCCGGCTGAATTTTATAAGAGATTTTTATTCCTATTCTGCTTCCATCTCCTAAAAGCTCCTCGTACATAGAGATGTCACTTGGAGTAGAGATTACTAAAACATCTCGTATCCCAGCCAAGAGAAGTGCAGATAGAGGATAATATATCATTGGTTTATCATAAATGGGCAAAAGTTGTTTTGATACAACCTTTGTCATAGGATATAACCTTGTGCCTTTTCCGCCCGCTAAAATAATACCTTTCATAAATAGTTTCCCCTTTATAATAGTTCTTTTACAGAGTTTATAACATGGCTTATCTCGTCATCAGTAAGGTCTGCCCAGAGAGGAAGTCTTAATAATCTCGAAGCATACTCCTCAGTTAGCGGTAAATCTCCTTTTTTATATCCATATCTTTGACCTACCGGTGAGGTATGTAGTGGTATATAATGAAACACAGATTGAACTTCCTTCTCGCGAAGCTTTGTAATCATTTCATTCCTCATTTCACCTGTTGGCAATATTATGTAGTACATATGAGCATTGTGCGTGGTGTACTCCGGGATATGAGGTCTTATTATCTTTCCAGTATCTTCCAGTTCCTTAAATGCATCGTTATAGGAATTCCACACATGCATTCTTGCATTCATGATTTCGTCAAATCTGTCAAGTTGACCGCAGAGCATAGCTGAAAGAACATCTGACGGAAGATATGAAGAGCCAATATCCTGCCATGTATATTTATCCACTTCGCCCCGTATAAACTGACTTCTGTCAGTTCCTTTTTCACGAAGTATTTCTGCGCGTTTAAATAGATTTGAGTCATTTACAACAATGGCCCCACCTTCACCCATAACATAATTTTTTGTTTCGTGGAAACTGAAGCATCCAATGTCACCGATGGTTCCTGCCGGACAGCTTCCTTTATAAATTGAACCCACAGCCTGTGCTGCATCTTCAATTACAAAGAGATTGTATTTTTTTGCAATAGCATTTATTTTGTCCATATCGCATATTACACCGGCATAATGAACAGGGCATATTACTTTTGTTTTAGATGTAATAAGAGCCTCTATTTTATCTGCATCTATGTTCATGGTTTCTTTTTCGATGTCGCAAAAAACAGGTTTTGCACCCCGAAGGATAAATGCATTTATTGTTGATACGAATGTGTATGAAGGAACAATAACTTCATCCCCGGGTTGAATGTCAGCTAAGAGTGCAGCAAGTTCAAGAGCATGGGTGCCCGAGGTTACCAATAGGGTATTCGGGATATTTAATTTGTTCTTGAAAATCTCACTTGCTTTGTGCGTGTAAAATCCGTCTCCACAAAGTTTAAGCATATTGAGAGAGTCATTAATATATTTCTTTTCAATCTCTGTTATGCTTGGTTTATTAAAAGGAATCATAGCTCATACTCCCAATTGTCTATAGTTATCTCAAGAATACCATAAATGGCGGAAAAATGCAATAGTTATTTATGATTTATCAAAGGGATTTATCAACCATCACAAAGGCATTAAAAGGCTTATAATTTTGAAAAAATAATGCGAATTGCAATACATATTACTGGGAAGAAGAAAAAATACCACACGCATAGCGGGTGGTATTTTGTTTTCAGGCATAGCCTACCGGCTGCATATATTCAAGTTTTATATAGCTATAGTTTTAGAATATCATTAGGCTACTTTTACCCTTCAAATACCCCATAAATCCAGATAATGTCCTCCGATTGTATTTTTTTATCGTTCGAAACGCCTAATAAACGACTCGCATTCTTTAAGGGGAAGAGCTTTAGAATAGTACCATCCCTGAATAAAGTCGCAACCCGATGAAGATACAATCTCATCTTGTTTTTCTGTTTCTACACCCTCGCATATAACCTTGATATTAAGACTGCGGGCAAGAGCAATTATGCCGGCAAATAAATCTTTTCCCTTTTCCGTTTCAGTTTTGAGTAAAATATCACGGTCGATTTTTACAACATCAATAGGATAATCGCAAAGGTTTGCTAAAGATGTGTATCCGCTACCCAAATAACCAAGATAAACCCTGAATCCAAGTTCTTTGCACTACATTACATTCTTTGTTGCCGTTTCTCTGTCCTTTTCAATGGCATCCTCGGTGATTTCAATGGCCATTTTTGATTTATCAAATGAATAGCTGTCCGCAATCAAACTTAGTTTATCTATAAAATTTTCTTCGGAAAGAGTAATTCTTGTAAAGTTACAGTATAATGCAATGTTTTCAAACTCTGTACCTTTCCATTTTTCAAGTTGTCGGCAAGCAATTTCAAACATATAAAAGTCGTGCCTGCTGTTTAAACCTGCCATTTCCATATTTTCAATGTATTTTCCGGGACTGATAAAACCTTTTGAATGGCTATCCCATCTGGAAAGTGCCTCTGCCGAAACATTTTTTTAGTTTTATTGTCCAAAATAAATTGCGGATACATCTTAAATTCATTATTTTCAAATCCTTTTAAGATGCTCTCAGTAATTTTCTTCTCCTCCTGAATCATATTCATAGAGTGAGTATCGAAAACAACAATTTGTTTTTCTGTGCCGAAAATCCTGTTACAATTTTTTCTAAGGTTAAAGAGTAAGATTTCGCATTTTCTGTCAGCGTTCCCAAGATGATATGCCGCGTCGATTTATATACAGGTATGCTCAAAAGACTCTGAATCTTTGAAAGACAATTATTTACATCTCTTTTATATAAAAGTTTCAATGTAACTCCCTCTTTATGTACAGTAGATTTTGAAATATTATACTTTTTTGCTGCCCTTCGTACAGTGGCATTTTTTTCCAGGATGTAGTATGCGAGTTCAAGCACTCGCTCTTCGATATAATCCTTCATTTTTCTCCCCCAAAATATTTGTTGTTACATCTATATGCGTATTAGGGGAGAAATATAAGCAAATCCTTTTTTCCTCTATCTTATTACAAGCATAAATGCTGTTAGAATGAACAGGAAAGCAAGATTATAAAGAGAGAACATAGCTATATACCACTTTGTTCCTGTCGGATTGTGCTTTACATATTCACGAAAGGTGATAAGGCTCGCAAGTGATGATATCATAGTTCCCACTCCGCCGATATTCACTCCGACTAAGAGCTCACGATAATTTTCAGCAAACTGAGAAAGCAATATTGCAGATGGGACATTACTTATTACCTGACAGGATAAAATGCTGAAAATCAAAGTGCTTTTATCAAGCAGCTCGCAAAAAAAGCTGCGCACCAAGTCTATTCTTGACATATTCCCTGCGAATACAAAGAAAAATGCAAAGGTCAAAAGCAGCGGATAATCAACCATTTTAAGCGCTTTTCGGTCAGCAAAAAACAGCACTGCAGGAATCACAATAAGCCCTGTTATATACGGGATCTCCCTGAATACTATTGCTATTGACAATGCGAACAAAATCAGATAAAGAACCGCTTTTCCGGGATTCAATACCATTTTCTCATCATCCAGGCAAAGCGGCTCAGGCTTTACAAATATCAGGCAGCAGACTGTGATTAAAATAACAGACACAACAAAAGGCGGAGCCATTATTCTGACAAATTCAAGATTTGGGATACTATATACAGAATACAGGTATAGATTTTGCGGATTCCCAAAAGGAGTCAGCATTCCGCCAAGATTCGCCGCAATATTCTGCATGATGAAGGTAAACGCCATGTACTTCCGCTTTCCCGTTGTTGTTAACACAAAAAATCCAAGTGGAAGAAATGTTAAAAGTGCCATATCGTTTGCTATCAGCATCGAGCCGATAAATGTTATGTACACAAGTGCCAGAATTGCAAGGCGTGCATTTTTAAAAAGCTGTACTACCTTCCTTGCAAGCATATAGAAAAAATTAATATTTTTAAGTGCGCAAACTACCGCCAGCACACAGAAAAGACATACCAGCGTTTTATAATCAAAATACCCCAAATACTCTTTGTCTATCGGCACAGCTATACTGGTCACCAGCGCCGCAAAAAGCGCAACCACCATAACAGCGTTCTTTCTTATAAAATCCCTGACTAACACCATTCGTCCTCCGTTCTATATCCCTTTTATTCCCAGACGACAGTATAACACATATAAGCCGCAAAAATCAACAATTTACATTTCATTTCCCAATTTTTTCTTACATAAAAATTCCCAACTTACACAGAATAATGTTGTAAATTGTTTTAAAAGGAGATTTTATGTATGAAAGCCACAGGCATTGTAAGAAGAATTGACGACTTAGGTCGTGTTGTTATACCGAAAGAAATCCGCAGGACTATGAGGATTCGTGAAGGAGACCCATTGGAAATATTTACCGAAAAGGATGGCGAGGTTATCTTTAAAAAGTACTCACCAATCGGGGAGCTTGGGGATTTTGCAATCACATATGCAGAAAGCCTCAACAAAACCGCAGGTATCCCCACTCTTATAACAGACCGCGATAACATAATCGCAGTTTCAGGAATATCAAAAAAGGAGCTTTTAGAGAAAAGGGTTAGTTCAGATATCGAAAATCTAATGAGTGAGAAGGAATCCTTTAAATCTCAAGGCTTTGATTCCGGACTTACGGTTGCAGAGGGCAACGACCAGTACAGCGCAGGCGTTGTTGTCCCTATAGTTTCCGAAGGCGATACCATAGGTTCTGTTATTTTTGTTATGAAAGACGAAAACCCCACCGAAACCGAAGTAAAGCTTGCAGAAGCTGCAGCGCACTTTTTAGGAAGGCATATGGAAGGTTAAAAAGAATCCGTCACGCGATAAGTGCGTGACGGATTCTTTATATTTACTCCAAAAATGCTGAAATGTCATTTGCCGCAACCGCCCCGTCGGCTGCCGCTGTTATCACCTGTCTGAGCGGTGTATTCCTTACATCGCCTACCGCATAAATGCCTCTTATGCTTGTACGCATATTGGCATCTGTAATGATGTATCCACTATCATCCAGCGCAACTATATCCTTTACAAGTCCTGTTTCGGGCACACGACCTATTGCAACAAAAACCCCGTCGGTATCCAAAACGCCTATTCTCGACGAGAGAGTATGCTTCAAAACAACCGACTTTACAGCATTATCTCCTTGTATTTTCTCTACAGTTTCATTAGTACGAATCTGTATTTTCGGATTTTCTTTTACCCTTTTAACCAGGCTGGCATTTGCACGGAACTTCTCCCTTCTGTGCACAAGATACACCATTTTAGAAAACTTAGAAAGGTAAAGTGCCTCTTCAAATGCCGTATTTCCTCCGCCTGCAACCACCACGGTTTTATCCTTAAACATAGCTCCGTCACAGGTTGCGCAGTATGAAACACCTGCTCCCAAAAGTCGCTCCTCGCCGTCTATACCGAGCTTTCTCGGGTTTGCTCCTGTTGCGATAACAACCGCTCTTGCACGGTATTCATTTCGTCTGGTTTTTATAATTTTAATATCTGCATCCGCATTCACAATTGCATTTACCCGTTCGTGAGAAAACAGCACCCCTGCCCTTTCCGTCTGGTCACGCATCTTTTCCGCAAGCTCTGTGCCGCTCCCCAAAAAGCCGAGATAATTGTCTATCTCAGCGGTATAATTAAGCTGTCCGCCTACACCAAGTCCCTCGATTAGCAGAGTTTTGAGTCCTGCCCTTGCCGCATACAATGCACAGTTCATTCCTCCCGGACCTGCTCCAATAATTACAACATCAAAATCCATTTTATTCCCTTTCTTTAAGCCTTCTCCAATGTAAAGGTGAAGGTTGTTTTCATTTCATTTTCTCCCGAAGCAGTACTTGAAACTGTTATATTCTGTGCATGCAGACTCAGGATGTTCTTAACAAAGGAAAGCCCCAGTCCCGCTCCTGTTTTATCTCTTCCGCGCGATTTGTCGGATTTATAAAATCTGTCAAAGATATGCGGAAGGTCTTTCTTGCTTATTCCTGCTCCGTAATTGGTTATTTCAAAATTAATATGTCTGTTTTTTTCATAAACTCTGATTTCTATTGTTTTTCCGTCAAAGCTGAATTTTACGGCGTTATCCAAAAGATTTATTATAACTCTCTTTATCGCATCCGGATCGGCAAGGACATTTATGACTTCATCCTCAAACGATACATCAAGCTCAATTCCCTTACCTTCAATCTTTTGCTCGGCTCCTATGATACACAGCCTTACCACTTCGTTAATATCAAACTTTTTAACAGACAGCTTGTACTTAGGAGAAGTCATCTTCGTCATTTCAAACATTTCGTTTGTAAGTCTTGAAAGCCTTGTCGATTCTTCAAGTACAATATTTAAGTATTCCCTCTCCTTATCTTTTGGCACAGTTCCGTCAATTATTCCCTGAACAAACCCTGAAATTGATGTCATGGGCGTTCTGAGCTCGTGGGATATATCCGATATGAAGCTTGTACGCATTTCCTCAAGCTGCTTTAATGAATCCGCCATATAGTTAAAGCTTGACGCAAGTTGCGAAATCTCATCATAAGAATCTACATCAACGCGCCTGTCAAATTTTCCTGATGCTATCTCAAGAGCTGCTCCGTTTATCTCCTTGAGTGGTCTTGAAATACGCCTTGACTCGAGAAAAATCAGGCACATCGAAATAAGCATTGCAAGAATAAGGGTTAAGAACACCATCGACGAAAAATCCCTTACCGTGCTTCGCATAATTCCCGGCGGATAGAAGTAGAATATACCTCCGATTACAGCATCATTGTAATGTATAGGAATTCCTATCACATAAGAGCGCATCTTGCCAATCTGCGAAACCGAGGTATTTCCCGATACCTGTTCTCCCGAAAGCACCTTGTGTGAATACTCCTCCGGCACCTCATGAACACGATTTGTCGCAGCAAACACAGTTCCGCCGCTGTTTATTACCATTATTTCAGCATCAATCATCTGGGACCAGGACTCAAGCGTTGACTCATAAATCATTCTGTTCCTCGCATCAAATCCATTAGTAGTGATTGCTGCTGTTAGGTATTCTATACTTCCCGATGCTTTTTTTGCATAATTCAGCCTTTCATCCGCTACATATTTATTTAAAAATCCGAACATCGCCACCGACACTGTTGCCACAACGAAAAATATTATCGCCGTGCTCACCCAGAAAAGGCGATGAAAAACAGTTTTAAACATCGTATTTTTCCTTACTTCTTAACCTCAAATTTGTAGCCTACTCCCCATACGGTTTTAAGCTGCCAGTCCGTCTCTGCACCCTCAAGCTTTTCTCTGAGGCGCTTTATATGAACATCAACAGTTCGTGAATCGCCGAAATAGTCAAATCCCCACACTTCCTCTAAAAGCTGTTCTCTTGTATAAACCCTGTTCGGATTTGATGCAAGGAAGTATAGAAGCTCTATTTCCTTAGGCGGCGCATCAACCTGTTCTCCTTTTATGTGCAGCTCGTAGTTTTCGATATTAATTGAAAGGTTTTCAAAGCTTACCTCTTTTGAGCTTGTGTTTTCACCTGAACCAATGCGGCGTAAAACTGCCTTTATTCGAGCAATAAGCTCCTTTGCTTCAAAGGGCTTGGTCATATAGTCATCTGCACCAAGCTCAAGGCCCAGAACCTTATCAAAGGTTTCCGACTTTGCAGTCAGCATAATTATGGGAACAGCGGATGTCTTGCGTATTTCCCGACATACCTCCCAACCGTCCATACCGGGCAGCATTAAATCGAGTATAATAAGGTCGGGCTTTTCTTTTTTGAACTGCTCCAGAGCCTCGCATCCGTCATATGCACATACCGTCGCAAAGCCCTCCTTTTCAAGATAGAGCCTTACAAGCTCCACAATATTTTTTTCATCGTCTACAATTAAGATTTTATTCATAGCAGTATGCAGAATTCCTTCTGCTCCTCCTCTCAATCATTCCCCTTTGTATGAGTATATCACAAAACAAAAAAAAGCGCAAGTTGTACTTTACTTTGTAACCAAAAAGCTGCAGATATGGTTTTCCATATACTGCAGCCGAATCCTCTTATGCAATACCTGTTAGAAAAATCGCCGCAAGTGCTATCAAAAGAAGGCTGTTATCTTCATCGTCCATCAAAAGAACCAATATAACCACGCCTAAAATGATATCATCCATCTGAATATTTGAAAAAGGCTTTCTGCTACCGTCTGAGCACTTCGTCTTTTCACATTCCTGATCGGAGCTTTTGCAAATATCCTCTTTTTTAGGGCTTTCCTTTATAAGCTGCGGCATATCATTGTAGCTGTAATATCTACGATACATAAGCCGCCTACCTTCCGAACAACCCCGATAGTCTTCCAATATTTATAACCCTTACAAGTTTATCTATACTTCTTTGCCTCTCTCCCCGCATAAATGGTCGAAGCGATATCAAAAGATTTGACCTCGAATCATTTGTATGCGAAACTCTGTCGAACATATCCCGAAGCTGCCCCATAAGCTCCAACCCTTCCGGCGTCAGTGCCGGATTCGCACTCGTACGGGAAGGCATATTTTCGCTATTTTCAACCTTTATGCTTTCGTTAACTGCCTCTGCAACATCTGAAAGGCTGCTGCTTTTATCCCCTCTGCTGCTTTGCAAAAGTCCGCTGTCTGCAAGCATACTCATGGCACTTTTTATCTTATCGTCTGCATTATCTCCTAAAAATCCTCTCAATGTACTCATCATATCTGGCATTTTTCTCACTCCCCTTTCAAATGCCTATTTTAGCTTTCTTAAAATGTCCTCCGCTGACAATTTATCTATTCCCGACACATCTGCTTTTTTAAGCTTTTCGCTCATTTCCTTCTCGTCCATGCTCATAAACTTTTGAAGTATTGCCTTTTTGTCGCTTTCGGATAATGAGTTTTTAAGCTTTTGTCCCTCTTTTGACGAAAGCAATCTTGATGCAGCTTCAACCGATCTTTTCAATTTATCCTTATCCGCACCGGACAGCATACGGGACAACTTATCATTTATATTTTCCATCACAAAAATCCCCCTCTCTTTTTTAATATTATATTCTCCGTATGAAAAAAATTTACAAAAAGTCTTGTAATTTCGCCAAAATTATGATATACTTTCCGTATATGAATTAAAAGCGATGATGAAACAAAGTAAGGTATACTCCCCAAAAGAGAGTTGCGGTCGTCGGCTGTGAGCCGCAGCGGTAATCAGTATACCCGAAATTTCCTTTCGGAGCTGCAAGGGTGAAGCCGGGTGCGGTGCGTAGTTCTTGTCGCATACAGCGCGTTAGTCTGCGAAAAATGAGTGTCCGCTTTTTGCGGAAATATGGGTGGTACCGCGGAGATTTGTACTTCGTCCCAGAATTGGGGCGGAGTATTTTTATTTTGCCTATATAAAGGAGGAAAATATATGAAGGAACAGCTACAACAGATTAAGAAAAGTGTAGAGGAACAGCTGAAAATCGCCGAGAACATCGACGCTTTAGAGGAAATACGCATTAAATATCTCGGTAAAAAGGGTGAACTCACCTCAATTTTAAAGGGTATGGGCGCCTTAAGTGCAGAGGAACGCCCCGTAATCGGCGCTCTCGCAAATGAAGTAAGAGAATTTTTGTCAGGTGAGATTGACAAGAAGAAAGCCGAAATGGCAAAAGCTCTTCAGGACGCAAGACTCGCGGCTGAAGTTATTGACATATCTATGCCGGGCAAAAAAGCTGAAATTGGAAATCTTCATCCTTTGACAAAGGTTTTGAACGAATTCAAGGACGCCGTTATCGGTATGGGATTCCAGATAGCAGAGGGACCGGATGTTGAAACCGATTACTATAACTTTGAGGCACTCAATATCCCGAAAAATCACCCTGCCCGTGATACTCAGGACTCTTTCTATGTTGAGGACAATATCGTCCTTAGAACACAGACTTCGCCGATGCAGATACGCGTTATGGAGAACACAAAGCCTCCTATCCGTATCATTGCACCGGGCAGAGTTTACAGAAGTGACGCAGTTGATGCAACTCACTCGCCAATCTTCCACCAGATTGAAGGTCTTGTTGTTGACAAAGGCATCACAATGGCAGATTTGAAGGGAACACTTGAAACTCTTATCCGCTCAATCTACGGCGAAAACGCAAAGTGCCGTTTCCGTCCGCACCACTTCCCGTTCACAGAGCCGTCAGTTGAAACTGATGTCTGCTGCTTTAACTGCGGCGGAAAGGGCTGCAGCGTATGTAAGGGCGAAGGCTGGATTGAAATTTTAGGCGGCGGTATGGTACATCCCAAGGTTCTTTCCGGTTGCGGCATAGACCCTGAGGTTTACTCAGGCTTTGCCTTTGGCATCGGTCTTGAAAGACTTGTTATGGGCAGATACGATATAAACGATATCCGTCTGTTCTTTGAAAATGATGTTAGATTCTTAAAGCAATTTTAATTACGGAAAGGACTGAGAAATAATGAAAGTACCAATGAGTTGGTTTTATGACTACACAGATATAAGCGGTATTTCGCCGAAAGAATACAATGAAGCCTTAACTATGACAGGCTCAAAAGTAGAAACTATCGAGAATATGGGCGAGGATATAAAAAATGTTGTTACAGGAAAAATCCTTGAAATAACAGACCATCCGGACTCTGACCATATGGTTATCTGCCGTGTTGATGTTGGCGATGAGGTTCTTCAAATAGTTACAGGTGCTCCGAATGTTAAGGTCGGACAAATCGTTCCTGTTGCAAAGAACGATTCTTACCTCCCAGGCGGCGTTCATATCAAAACAGGAAAGCTACGCGGAGTTGAATCCTTTGGAATGCTCTGTTCGCACGAGGAATTAGGACTTTCCGAATCAGACCTTTCGTGGGAGCCTGAATACGGAATTCTCATTCTTCCTGAGGATACCGAAATCGGTATGGATATAAAAGACTTCTTCGGTCTTAATGAAGATGTTGTTGAATTTGAAATCACTTCAAACCGTCCTGATTGCTTCAGCGTAATCGGTCTTGCAAGAGAGACTGCGGCAACCTTCAAAAAGCCATTTTCAGTTAAAAAACCTGAGTTTACAGAAAACAGCGAGAACATTGCAGACACCGTTTCGGTAACTGTCGAAAATCCTGACAAGTGCCTGCGCTATACCGCAAAGATGGTTAAGAATGTTAAGGTCGGTCCTTCCCCTTTATGGATGGTTCACCGCCTAAAGGCTGCAGGCATCCGTTCAATCAACAATATCGTTGACATAACAAACTACATCCTTTTAGAATACGGCCAGCCAATGCACGCCTTTGACTTAAGACACTTATCAGGCGGCAAAATTATCGTAAGGGATGCAAAAGACGGCGAAATTATAAAAACTCTCGACGAGCAGGACAGAACACTCTCTTGCGACGATTTGGTTATTGCTGATGGCGAAAAGGCCGTTGCAATCGCCGGCGTTATGGGTGGATTTAACTCGGAAATCGAAGAGGATACTAAAGCCGTAGTATTTGAATCTGCAACCTTTGATGCAGTTTCAGTTCGTCTTACAGCACAGCGCGCCGGACTTCGCACAGAAGCATCTGCGCGTTATGAAAAGGGACTCGACCCGAACAACACAATCCCTGCAATAGAGCGTGCGTGCGAGCTTGTAGAGGAGCTTGGCTGCGGCGAAATAGCGGGAGGAATGATTGATGTTATCGGTAAAACAAAAGAGCCTACCATCCTCGACTTCCGTCCTGACAAAATTAATGCATTTTTGGGAATTGACATTTCAAAGGAAGAAATGGCAAAATATCTGGAAGCTATCGAATTTACAGTAGACCTTGAAAATATGAAAGTTACCGCTCCTACCTTCCGTCCCGACATCGAGGCAGAGGCAGACATTGCAGAAGAGGTTGCAAGATTCTATGGATATAACAATATCCCGACAACCCTTATTTCAGGTGAGTCCACAAAGGGCTTCTATTCACCAATGCAGAGCTTCCGCAAGGATTTGTCATCATCCCTTGTAGCACAGGGTATGAATGAAATCTTTACATTTACTTTTACAGGCACCGATGAGTTTGACAAGCTTTGCCTGCCGGAGGACAGCACATTCAGAAATGTCATCAAAATCCGCAACCCGCTCGGCGAGGACACCTCAATTATGAGAACAACCATGCTTGCGTCAATGCTCAAGACTCTCTCATACAACTATAACCGTAAAAATGAGTCGGTAAAGCTGTTTGAAATAAGCAAGGTTTATATCCCTACAGAACCTGGCAAGCTCCCAGATGAGCCTGATAAGCTGGCAATCGGTATGTATGGCAAAAACATTGATTTCTTTGATGTCAAGGGTTCACTCGAGGCATCCTTTGACAGTCTCAACATCAAGGGAGTTGAGTGGAAGCAGATGACTGACTGCCCTTCACTTCATCCGGGAAGAGCCGCAGCACTCTTTGCAAACGGTAAAAAGCTTGGTATTGTCGGTGAAGTTCATCCTGATGTATGCAGGAATTTTGATATAGATATTGCCTGCTATGTCGCTGAAATTGATGTTGCATCATTATTTGAGCTTGTGAACAACAATATTAAGTACAAGGCACTTCCTAAGTTCCCTGCTGCAGAACGCGATATTGCAGTGCTGGTTGATAAGTCAGTCCTTGTGGGCGACCTTGAGGCAACAATGGTCAAGGCATCAGGTGCACTTTTAGAGAGTATCCGCCTCTTCGATGTTTACGAGGGTGAGAGAATTCCGGAGGGCAAAAAGAGCGTTGCATTTGCTATTTCCTTCCGTGCAGCTGACCGAAGCTTAACCAGCGAAGAAGTAAACAAGGTGTTTAACAAGATTGTAAAAGACTTAGAATACAAAAACGGCGCACAGCTGAGATAACAAAAAAGAGAACGGAAATTCCGTTCTCTTTTAATTTTACTACATTCCGGCAAGCACCGACGGGTTGAATATTCCCTCCGCCTGACGGTCGGTAAGCTCTATCCCAAAGAGTGTTTTATAATACTCTTTGGCTTCACTTACAAGGTCGATATCTTGGAAAAGCTCAGGATATGCCGTTTTAGCAAGCCATAAAAGCGTTATCGGCGTATCCGTTCCCGGTGTATAGCTTCGGTACATTCCAAGCGGCATCTTGTATACTTTTTTATTCTTAACAGCAGCAATTCCGCTCCAGTCATACGCACCTACTGTATTTTCATATAAATCTTCCGGCTTTGCTGTGTTGAAGTTTGTAACGAAAATCATTTCCGGATTCCACTTGTAAATCTGCTCAAGGCTTACTGTCTGCTGATTATCTCCTGTAAGCTCCTTTGCAACATTTACTGCACCTATTGCATCAGCCCACCAGTCGCCAAAGAAATTGTCGCCCGATGTCATAATAGTGCTGTCATTATATTTGAACAAGAAGAACACCTTTGCCCTTTCGTCATCAGACAGTTTATCTGTGCGTTCCTTTACCCTTGCAAGTGCCTTTTCACTGTATTCTGAAACCTTCTCACGCTTATCATTTTCAGGATAAATCTGTCCTAAAAGCCCAAGCCAGCTGTCAAGCGTTTCGATTGCGTTATACTGATTGATGTTTGCCGAAATTCCAACCGCCGCAAAGCCTGCATTTTTTAAGGTCTCACCCATTTTTTTGTTGTCTGCGCTGTAGAAAACAATATCCGGTGCAAGGCTCATAAGTTCCTCAGTGTTTATGTCAGTTCCCGAAGTATATCCTGTTTGTGCATTTAAAATCTCAGGATACAATTCACCTAAAAGTCCGTTTTTTGCCGCAGACATAGCCTCCGGAGGTATTCCTACAAGTCTTTCTGCGCTGTCAAAGAATACTGACAGAACCGACGGTAGCGGGAAAATGCCGCAAACAGCAATCCTTTCGGCGTTTTGCGGAACTGTCACCATGTCCCCTGCCTGGTCAGTTACTGTTACTGTTTTAATATCACTGTTTTTGTTCTGATTTCTGCCACACGCTGCAAGCGATACAATAACCGCCAGCGCTAATAAAACTGAAATTATCTTCTTCATAATGTCATTTCTCCTGTTTATAATATTTTGAAATTGTATCAGTAAGCTCTGTTGCCGATTTTGTGTCCTTCATAAACTGCAAGAGTCTTGCCATAGTATCATAGCTGTTTTGCGCATTTACATTTCGTCGCATCGCCCAGACCGCATCAAGCTCGCTTTCCAAAAGAAGCTCTTCCTCTCGTCTTGTTCCCGATTTTAAGATGTCAATTGCAGGGAAAATGCGTCTCTCCTGAAGTCCTCGGTCAAGCTTTAATTCCATATTACCCGTACCCTTAAATTCCTCAAAAATTACCTCGTCCATTCTCGAGCCTGTTTCCACAAGCGCTGTTGCAAGAATTGTAAGACTGCCGCCCTCCTCGATATTTCGCGCAGCACCAAAGAACTTCTTCGGTTTTATGAGTGCATCAGGGTCGAGTCCTCCTGAAAGCGTTCTTCCCGTAGGTGTTACTGTCAGGTTATATGCTCTTGCCAGACGAGTGATTGAGTCTAAGAGTATAACAACATCCTTTTTCTGTTCAACAAGTCTCATCGCCCGCTCAAGTACCATTTCTGCACACTTCGTATGATTCTCGGGTGTCTGGTCAAAGGTAGAAGCTATAACCTCGCCGTCTATTGAACGGCGCATATCTGTAACTTCTTCAGGGCGTTCATCTATTAAAAGGACAATAAGCTCGACATCGGGATAATTCTTTGACACCGACTGTGCAAGCTGTTTTATAAGTGTTGTTTTTCCGGCCTTTGGCGGAGCTACTATCATTCCGCGCTGACCCTTGCCGATTGGGGCAATAAGGTCTAAAATGCGTGATGCATACTTATCCTGCTCTCCTGTATCAAGCTTAAGCTTTTCCTTCGGATAAATCGGAGTCAGGCGCTCAAAATTCTTTCTTTTAAGTGCCACCTCAAGACTATCGCCGTTTATTTTCTTCACGAACAAAAGCGGAGAATACTTGTCCTCCTCCTGTGACGGCCTCGCATCGCCTATTATTTCATCGCCTGTTTTTAAGTTAAATCTTCTTATCTGTGTCGGCGAAACATAAACATCCTCAGCACTCGGGCGATAGTTCTTTTCCAGCCTTAAAAAACCAAACCCATCCTGAAAAACCTCTAAAACACCGCACACCTCAACTGCATCTGCAGGTCTTTGGCGTTTTTTAGGCTTTTCCTCCTCCGGATGTGCTTCCTCACGCTTTGCAAGGATATTTTTAATCAGCTCTTCCTTTTTCATCGACGATATCCCGCTGATTCCAAGTCCTAAGGCAAGCTGCCTTAGTTCCTCCTTTGTCTGGCGTTCAAGCTGTAATTCTTTTTCCAAATTCACACCTTCGTTCTATATAAATAATGACAAAAGCAGATTATTGTTATAAAAATGCTTTACGATATATGTTGTATCAACAGTTTTCTGTATTGCCTCCAGATTGTCCATTGGTGACAGTAGCGCCACCGCACCGCAGATTATGTAAAGAATAAGCGCAGCGTTGAATATTCCTATTGCCGCCCCAAGCGAGCGATTAAGAGTTTTAAGCCCCGGCAGTGCAAAAAGGCTTTCTAACAATTTCAAAATCAGGAACACAAAAAGCCTTACAAGTACGAACAGTAAAAGCAGCGACAAAAGACGCATTATGAGGTTTGACACCGAATCGGTTATAACCTCCATAACATTATTTTTCACCTCTGACATCTGCCTTATAGTTGCCTCAATACCATTTGACATAAACGGCGGAAGTGAAAGAGCCTCGCAGACCATAAGGGATTTTTCGGTGTCCGTGGTATCCACATCTTCCGGAAGCTGTTCCTTTTCATAGGTCTTTGTGACATTTTCACTTACCATCTGCTTGATATTGTCGCCAATCGGTGTCTTTTGCAGAAAATCCATCATCACGGGCTGCATGGAGGTGAGCAGAACAACGGTAAGTATAAGTGCAATTATATTTTTGGACGCACTTATAAAGCCTTTTCTTGCAGAGGCAATCACCAAGAAGAATACCCCGACAACCAAAACTATATCCAGAATATATCCCTGCATTTTAGTTTCCTCCCTGATTTTCCGGTGACGGCGTCACAACCGATACAGTTTCCTGCTTTTTCTGTCGTACTGCCTTTTTCTGCTGAATACTTGAGCTGTAAACGCAGAAGGCATGTTTTGAACCCAGCGCATAAAGCTGCTTTATATCTGAGCTTGCCACAGCACGCAGATTCTTTTTGCCGTTAAAATCGGTCATAACTATATCCCGTCCGCTATTATATGCGAGAGTGTTTGCTTTAATGCTGATTGAATTCGGCATAGACTCGGTTTTTATCGGCTTATATGCCTTGCCGCGTGCCGAAAGAACAATAATTTCCCCTGTTCCGCCTCTTTCAAAAAGTAACATCTTATATCCGCTTTTTGCAATACGATAGTTGGTCAAAAGCTTTCCGTCAAAGCTATATTCCCATGACACCTTTCCGGACCTATTTATTCCTATGCAGCGGCTTTCGGAAACGG
Source organism: Clostridia bacterium (assembly GCA_045591565.1). Lineage (GTDB taxonomy): Bacteria > Bacillota > Clostridia > UBA1381 > UBA1381 > UBA1738. Next base: position 6,270 of record JAZNTB010000101.1, on the reverse strand, counting down.
CATTAAGACTTTCACCGGTGTACTCCAGGTCAAATATTATCGAATCGGTGAAATTCTCGGTTTTAAATTTATCGCTTCCATCTGTACCCTTACAAAGTACAAAGCTGTCCGCACCCTCATCGGTATTTAACAAAGAAATTGCCACACGGCGCTTTTTTGATATTGCAGCATCCAAAATATTATATGCGCCCGAGTCCCATGCAAAGACCGTCTTGCCTTTTTTATTAAATACAACTACCTGACCCTTAAAATATTCCTTTTCACAAACTGCAACAACATCTCCTTTTTCCGAAAGGTCGGCTGTTACGATATTACCCTCTGTGCTTGCTTCAAAAACAAGTTTTTCACCCTTGTAGAGAATTATTTTCTTTGCGCCCGTTTCATTTATCAACACATAGTTTCCCCGTACCGTAAGCTGAGGCGACTGCATCTGTATCGGAATTTCCCACAAAAGTTCTCCGTCCGGCTTATAGGCTCTGTATTTTGTTTCGTTCACACAAAGCATCTTTCCGTCAAGCTCTGCGAACTTTGCATTCATTGCTCCGTCCAAAGCTGTCGGCAGCTTATCGGTTGAAGGCTCCTCCGTTTTCTTTGCCGTTAGTTCTGCTGTACCGCTCGGAATTCCATCCTCTCCGGCCTGGGCATATTCCATAAGCTTATCAAGCTCTTTCTGTTCTATCGCCGGCATCATAGTAGGCTTTGGTGTTGGTTCTGACATATCGTCAAGATACAGCTGCATTTCGATAGGCAGCGTGATATCAAGCATATTGCAAATTCCGCTTATATTCCTTTTAAAATTATTCTTATAGGTCTGTAAAAATCCAACATTGGTGCCTGACTCTACAAGTGCAAAAATCGTAACCGCCGAAAGACAGATTACTACAACCACAATTTTTAAAATATTGCCTTTCTTATTCATGAGTAAAACACCTCCGTCAAAAACAATCCCTGTGGTGGAGCAGTAATGCCCGCACGCTTTCTGTCGCATGATGCGATTATGTCTTCCATGTCCTCTGCATCAATCTTTCCGCAGCCCACAAAAGCAAGCGTCCCTGCAATAATGCGCACCATATTGTATAGAAAACCGTTTCCGGTTACTGTTATCTTAATAAGGTCGCCCTCTTTCTCAACATCCAGCGAGTAAATCGTCCTGACCGTCGTTTTTACGGTAAACCCGCTTGCTGCAAAGCCGATAAAGTCATGCTCGCCCAAAAATGCTTTTGCTGCCCTTTGCATCTTTGAAACATCGAGCTTATACGGATAGTGCCATGCGTAGTTAGTCTTAAAAACATCAGGAAACTGTGAATTCTGGATATAGTAAGTATAACATTTTTTTGTTGAAGAATATCTTGAATTAAAATCTGTATCGACATCCTCTGCTAAAAGACAAACAATGTCCTGCGGAAGATGAGTGTTGAGTGCAAGCGGCAGCTTTTCGCAAGGAATTTTAGTCTCCGAGCCGAAGTTGCACACAAAACGCCGTGCATGAACTCCGGTGTCGGTTCTGCTTGAGCCTACAATCCTCGGTTTTGCACCGGTAAGCTTTTGCACGGCATTTTCTAAAACATCCTGCACCGTTATGGCATTTTTCTGGCTCTGCCAGCCATGATAATGCGTGCCGTCATATTGAATTGTCAGCTTGATATTCCGCATTTTTTACCCCTTCATTAAGCTTATAAATAAGCAACCAACACTGCAAAAATCAACATAAACGCTGCCGCCCATGCGTCGCGCATAGTCATTTTCATCTGTTTCATCCTTGTGCGGTTTTTACCGCCGTGGTAGCACCTTGAATCCATCGCAACCGCAAGCTCGTCCGCACGCCGAAATGCACTTATGAAAAGCGGCACTAAAAGCGGCACCATAGCCCTGGCACGCCTTAGAATATTTCCGCTCTCAAAATCTGCACCTCTTGCCGTCTGTGCTTTCATTATCTTCTCGGTTTCCTCTGAAAGAGTCGGAATGAAGCGTATGGCAATAGTCATCATCATAGCTATTTCGTGCGCCGGAACCTTTATTATTTCAAAAGGCGAAAGCAGCTTTTCTATTCCGTCGGTCAGCATAAGCGGTGAAGTTGTAAGAGTCAGAAGCGATGTTCCCACCACCAAAAGTACAAGCCTCACAACCATTAAAGCTGCGGTTGTAAGTCCCTCTTTTGTAATCTTTAAAGCACGCCAATACGGGAATTCCCATAAAACTGTCGTCCCCTGCGTCATAAACAGATTTATTACGGCTGTAAATATAAGAATGTACAGCATCGGCTTTAAGCCGCGCAAAATGTACCTTGGCGGCACCTTTGACAAAAACACCAAAAATACCGAAAGCAAAGAAAACGCTGCATAGGCAAGCGGTGATTTTAATACAAACAAAATCACGATATAGAAAAGTGTCAGCAGAATTTTCACCCTTGCATCCATTTTGTGCATGAAGGAGTTTCCGTCTACATACTGTCCGATTGTGATGTCCTTAAACATTTCCTGCCTCCTTTAAAAGCTCCGCATAAAGCTCCGCAGCAAACTTGACCGTGTATATATCAGGTCTTAGAGGTATACCCTTTTCAATCAGCCTGTGCGTGAGCTGGGTGATTTGCGGCACGGAAAGTCCCATCCCCGTAAGCTCTTCGCTTTTTTCAAAAACCTCTGCTACACTTCCGTGCATAGCAAGAGTGCCCTTGTTCATAACAAGAACATTATCTGCAATTCTTGCCACATCCTCCATAGAATGTGACACAAATATTATTGTCAGTTTTTTATTCTCCTGATGCAGCCCGACAAGCTCATTTAATATTTCATCTCTGCCCTTTGGGTCAAGACCTGCCGTCGGCTCATCTAAAATGAGTACACTCGGCTCCATTGCAAGCACACCGGCAATTGCAACACGCCTCTTTTGTCCTCCAGAAAGCTCAAACGGCGACTTTTCTAAAAGTTCTTCCGAGATACCTACAAGGTGCGCTGCACGCAAAACCCTCTCGGAAATCTCATATTCGGAAAGGCCCATATTGGAAGGGCCGAATGCGATATCCTTATAAACCGTTTCCTCAAAAAGCTGATGCTCCGGATACTGAAAAACAAGTCCCACCTGCTTTCGCACGCTTTTAAGATCCGCACCGGGTGCAGTTATGTCAATACCATCGATTTCGATTTTTCCGCTCGTCGGCTTTATAAGCCCGTTCAAATGCTGAATCAGGGTGGATTTTCCCGAGCCGGTATGCCCTATTATGGCAGTAAAGTCACCATCCGGAATTTCAAAGCTTATGCCGGATAATGCCCTTTGCTCAAACGGCATTCCCTCCTGATATATATATGTTAAATCCGATACCTTTATCATTTCTTCAAATCCTTTAGTCTGTCTAAAATAACCTGTTCACATTCCTCAACCGTTATGACATCCTCCGGCATTTCTATGCCCATTTCCCGCAGTCTGAATAATAGCTCTGTAACCTGCGGAACATCAAGCCCGATTTCCTTAATTTTTTCAACCTGTGAAAAGACCCTTTTCGGCACATCATCAATAACCGCTCTGCCCTTTTCCATAACCACGACTCTATCCGCCATTGCCGCCTCGTCCATATAGTGGGTTATTAAAACAACCGTCATTCCCCTTGTTTTATTGAGTGACTTTATTGTTTTCATAACCTCGCGCCTTCCCTTGGGGTCAAGCATCGCTGTAGGCTCGTCTAAAATAATACATTCCGGCTCCATCGCAAGCACGCTTGCGATTGCAATGCGCTGCTTCTGTCCGCCCGAAAGCCGTGATGTGGAGCTTTTTGCATACTCCGACATATTTACAATTTCAAGGCATTCATCAACACGCCTTCTTATTTCTTCAGGGGCAACGCCAAGGTTTTCAGGGGCAAACGCCACTTCATCCTCCACAATCGCTGCAACTATCTGGTTGTCCGGATTCTGGAAAACCATTCCGGCGGTACTTCGGATGTCGTATATATGTTCTTCACTTGCGGTGTCCATTCCGGCAACATAAACCTTTCCGCCCGACGGCAGAAGTATGCCGTTTAAATGCTTCGCAAGCGTGGATTTGCCCGAACCGTTGTGTCCGAGCACCGCAACAAAGCTCCCCTTTTTAATATGAAGGTTAAGCTCTTTTATCACAAATTTTTTCTTTTCCTCTTCGTCGTACGAGAATACAAGATTTTCTATGTCTATCATATTATTCAGCCTCTGCTCCAACGGCAGCTTATTCCGCAAGGTAATATCATCTGCTTATCACGCATCATAAGTCCTATTTCATCGCAGCTTACCTCGCCGCCGTATCTTTTTTTCAGGGTAAGTGTCATAACATTGCTCATTATTGTTTGTGAAAGTCCCGTAGTATACGAGTTTATCAGGAAAAAGAGCGGCTCGTCCGAAAGGATTTTCATACAATCCTCAATCAGTGGGTAAAGCTCGTCCTCAATCTTCCAAAGCTCGCCGCCCGGGCCTCGTCCGTAGGATGGCGGGTCCATAATGATTGCGTCATACTTCTTGCCGCGCCTTGCTTCCCTTGCTACAAACTTTTTGACATCATCAACAATGTATCTTACAGGCCGCTCCGAAAGTCCCGATGCAGCCATATTTTCCTTTGCCCATGTGACCATTCCCTTTGATGCATCAACATGACAAACCTCAGCTCCCGCCGCTGTTGCCGCAACAGTTGCACCGCCTGTGTATGCAAAAAGATTTAAGACCTTGATGGGTCTTTTTGCATTTTTAATAAGATGCGAAAACCAGTCCCAGTTAACTGCCTGCTCAGGAAAAAGTCCCGTATGCTTAAAGCCCATCGGCTTTATGTTAAATGTCAGGTCTTTATATTTAACCTGCCAGCGCTCGGGAAGCTTTTTGTTAAAGAACTCCCAGCTACCTCCACCTGATGAACTGCGATGATATGTCGCGTCGGTTTTATTCCAAAGCGGCGTAGGACTTTTTTCGGTCCATATCGCCTGAGGGTCGGGGCGCCTTAAAAGAAAATTCTTCCAATACTCCAGTTTCTCTCCGCCTGCTGAATCTATTAAGATGTAATCTTCCCAATCACAAGAATACCACATAATCTTCTCCGATTTATTTATTTTCTATATTTAAAAGTCTTACAATAACAGGGCTTAATACAATATTCACACCCACCTCAAACAGGAAATTTACTCCCACAAGGACGAAAATCATATACTGAGCTATATTCCCTCCAAAATCTGCAGCAGTTGCCCAGCCTGTTATTGTATCCATAAAGAAAACCAGACATCCCAAGAGGAAAATTCCTGTATTTACAACAGGACAAACAATTGCTGCCGTTGCAACTGCCGCATAGCTGTTAATGCGTGATATCAGCTTATATGCAATACCTGCTATAAGGCCACAGAGAGTACCCTTTAAAAGCACTGTGATAATTGTTCCTAAAACATCAACAGCTAAAAATGCTGCCGCATCACCGCTTATTAAAACAACCAGTCCAAACACAAATCCAAGCCATGCTCCCACACTAATTCCACAGGTTGCAGCACCAATAACTATCGGGACAAGCACAAGTGAAATTGAGAATGGTCCAAGCTTAATAAATGAACCCAAAAACTGCAGAATAATAACAAGTGCAGTAAGTATTGCAGAAAGTACCAGTTTTTTTGTTTTTTTGCTTTTGTTGTCCATATATACCCCTCTTCCGGCAACAAGAATGCCATTTTATTTGTATAATATTTTATCATAAAATACGCATACCGTCAATACTTACATCACTTCTTGCCAAAATAAATTTATTTGACTTTACCTATAAAATCTAATATACTAAATAGGAAAAGAGGTGGAGGTTTTCCTATGAAGAAAAACAAAACAAGTTGCGAAACATGTGCATACTTTGCGTATGATGACGAATATGAGTGCTACTTTTGCGAAATGTCCTTAGACGAGGATGAAATGCTGCGATTTATGCAGGGTTCCTTCGATAACTGCCCGTACTGGAGATGCGGCGATGAATATGCTGTTGTAAGAAAGCAAAATTAAAACGGAGTGTAAAATAACACTCCGTTTTTTATAGCATTTCTTTCCTCAACTCTTCCCCTGTCTTTGCCGACAAATAGCTCGGTGCAATATCAAACATAGTTTTTGCACCGCTTATGCCGTCTGCGTGCATTTTGTATGCCGCACGGGCACAGGCAACGAGCACCGAAGCTGTAAACTCAGGGTTTGAGTCAAGCTTTAAGCTGTATTCAATAATATGAGAATTCTCAAGATTTGCACCAGTCTTGCCGCTTCTTATAACAAATCCGCCGTGAGGAATTCCGCCGTG
>JAZNTB010000100.1:0-18761 GCA_045591565.1 Clostridia bacterium | reverse complement strand
CCAATTGAGCTACACCAGCATAATGGTGGGAGTAACAGGGCTCGAACCTGTGACATCCTGCTTGTAAGGCAGACGCTCTCCCAGCTGAGCTATACTCCCGTTTACTAAAAAAGGTCTGGTCGGGATGACAGGATTCGAACCTGCGGCCCTCTGGTCCCAAACCAGATGCGCTACCAAACTGCGCTACATCCCGATTGCTCGGCCTCCGCTGCAGCTTGCTGTCAGCGACTTATATATAATAGCATATTAAAAGCCACAAGTCAACCCTTGAAAAACGGTAAATATATTAATTTATGTTTAAAATTCTTCAAATATCACCTATTTACTAAATATTCCTACAAATTTTAAAATATTTATAAAAATTTTAAGCAAAAAACATTTATAAAAAGACATTTGTAGGATACAAAAAGATTTCCGGAGAGCTTGTATTTTTAGGGCTTCCCGCTATCTATGCAGAGTCGTGGATAACACCGAACCCTTGGAGGTAGAGCTTTGCGACAGGCAAATGGGACTGGAAAGTTTCCTTACATATACAGCTTTGGAGGATTATGATGTAATAACAAGAGATATAAGATATGAATTTGCCCCAAACCGCTTTGTGTTTGGGGAGGTAAAATAAAAAGAGGGATGTTTAAAACATTCCTCTTTTTCAATTTATACAGTTTAATTATCCGCGATACATTGTGTTGCTGTCTTGCGCCTCAGATGTGATGGTATCATCAAAAATTATCTTAAACAGCCTATCTGCAAAGAATGTATGCATTTCCCTTGTCGGGTGGTTTATGCGGTTTGCAAGCATTTGGGTTGTGTCCTTGGTTTTGCTCATTTCTTTCCATTCACCGTAGCAGTCACAGACGGTAATACCTGCCTCCTCTGCAACCTTTATTGCTTCCTGAATGAAAGTATCCATTCGACCGTTGTTTTGCATTTCTGCGGTCTTGTAGGCGTATTCCATAAATACTTCTGCAGTGTTTTCTTCGTCAACATAGGTGTTGAGCATATTCGGTGTCAGGTAGATGACATCAGTACCAATTGCTGTTAGCTTTTCAAAGATAGTCTTTAGTGAGGAACAGAATACATCAAGCTCTCCGTTAACATCATTAAGACCGAAGCAGACGATAACGAGGTCGGGATTATGAGTGAGCACCTGACTCTCAATTCTGTCTAAGGAATCGTACGCGGTTATTCCGCCGATACCTGCATTAATTGTGTTAACAGGCACATAATCACGCACCTCAAGGATTTTCTTGCGTAGCTGATTCCAGTATGCAGCCTCGTAGTCAAGTACATCTTTTTCGAACGCACCGTGTGTTACACTGTCGCCAAAAGCGACAATATTAATCGGTCCGTGTTTAATTAAGCCATCGTAGTCCAGATGGATTTTTTCTTTGATTTTCATTTTGTTCCTCCAAAAGTTATCTCTTTATCTTCTTTGTTGTGGTTTTGTCGAACTCTGTTGCACGGAACTTGATTTTACGAATCTGCTTATACTGCGCAACAGTCGGGTTCAATACATTTTTTATATTTTCCGTAACAGCATCCTTTTTCTCGGTATCTTCGCAGTAGATTTCTGCGGTGATATAGCCGTCCTCGGCATAAACAAGAGCCTCTGTAACTCCGTCGATTTTACCGATTAAGTATTCAAGCTCTTCAGGGTATACATTTTTTCCGTTTTCAAGAATGATAATATTTTTCTTTCTGCCTGTGATATACACAAAACCGTCCTCGTCAACCTTTCCGAGGTCGCCTGTGTTGAACCAGCCATCCTCTGTAAAGGCAGCGGCAGTGGCTTCAGGGTTGTTGTAGTAGCCCATCATAACGATGTCGCCCTTAACGCAGATTTCGCCTTCACCGTCCTCATTATTGTTGATTGTCTTAATTTGAACCGTATTGATGTGCTGACCTACGCTGCCCATTTTTGACCACTTATCTCTGTTAATGGAAACGATAGGTGAGCATTCGGAAATACCGTAGCCGTTTATCAGCTGAATACCGATATCATCAAAGCCGTTTACAAGCTCGCTAGATAACGGAGCGCCGCCTGCGATAATCATTTCAAGGTTGCCGCCAAAGGCATCAAGAACCGACTTGAAAAGCTTTCTTCGCATATCGATGCCGACTTTTCTCATACCATTGGAAACCTTAATCATTTTCTTTAAAAGCTTATCCTTGCCGCTTTTTTGAGCGTTTTTCCAGATGCCTTTGTAGAAGTTTTCAACAAACAGAGGAACAACAGAGATGTGTCCGGGTTTTGCCTCCTTGATATCGTGAAGAACATATTTGAGGCCCTGATTGATGTAAACCGGTGAGCCGCCGTGAACCATACATAAAACGCACGCCATAAAGCCAAAGGTGTGGTTAAACGGAAGAACAGCAACAGTTCCTTTCGGGAAGTAGAGTGTCTCCATTGAGCGTATCATATCTGTTATTAGATTTCTCTGGCAAAGCATAACGCCCTTAGGGTCGCCTGTTGTACCTGATGTATAGATAATTGAGCAAAGTGCTTCAACATCGATTTCATTTTCTAAAATTCCGCTTGTTTCAAGGTTTTCTGTTCCTTTTTCAAGAGCCGCCTCAAAGCTGTCGAAGCACAGACTGTGTGCAAGCTCTTCGCTGAGCTCTTCTGCCAGTGCTGATTTCTTTGCTGAATAAACAAGCATATCGGCGCTACATGCACGGAATAGTGTTGCAGCCTCGGCAGGCTTTAATTCTTTGTCAAGCGGCACGATAACATTTGAGCCGATGGTGGCAGCAAAGTAAGTAACAATCCACTCGTAGCTGTTTTCAGCGTAAAGAGCAATTTTGCTGCCCTTTAAGCCGATTGTGTAGAAGTAGCTTGCAAGTGCAAATATATCGTCCTTGAACTGCTCATAGCTTACAATAGTCTGTTTGCCGCCGATTGTGTACCAGAAAGCAGTGTCCTTCCCGTATTTTTCACTTGCGCGTACCACAACCTCTTTTAGGTCGCGAACATGGTCGATTTTGTTGTAAGGATAATTCTTTCCCATTATGATTACCTCCGTTTTTATTCTTCGCCGGACATCTTGGATGCCTGATCGGCGGTTATAAGAGCATCAATCAGTTCGTCAAGCGAACCATTTAAAATCTGCTCCAATTTATAAAGTGTAAGATTGATTCTGTGGTCGGTCACGCGACTTTGAGGGAAGTTATAGGTGCGGATGCGCTCACTTCGGTCGCCCGAGCCGATTTGTGACTTTCGCTCGTCGGCGATTTGCGAATGACGCTTTGCCTCCATTTCCTCATATATGCGTGAACGAAGAATTTTCATTGCTTTGTCTTTGTTTTTAAATTGTGATTTCTCGTCCTGGCATGAAACCACAATGCCTGTAGGCAGGTGAGTTATACGAACGGCGGAGTCGGTGGTATTTACACACTGACCGCCGGGGCCGCCTGCGCGGAACACATCAATTCGCAGGTCGTTAGGGTTTATATCAACTTCAACCTCCTCTACCTCAGGAAGCACCGCAACTGTTGCTGCGGAGGTCTGAATTCTGCCCTGCGACTCTGTTGATGGAACCCTCTGTACACGGTGTACACCGCTTTCAAACTTGAATTTTGAATAAGCACCCTGACCGGTAACCGAGAAAGTGACTTCCTTGTATCCGCCGATATCGGTCGGGTTGGAAGAAAGGATTTCGGTCTTCCAGCGCATACTTTCAGCATACATTGTGTACATACGGAAAAGGTCTGCAGCAAAAAGTGCCGCCTCCTCGCCGCCGGTACCGCCACGGATTTCAATAATAACATTCTTGTCGTCATTGGGGTCTTTGGGGAGCAGAAGAATTTTTAGCTCTGCGCTTACCTTATCAAGGGTATCCTCGGCGTCCGAAAGCTCTGCCTTGGCAAGCTCTTCAAGCTCCTTATCTCCGCTTGCAAGAAGTTCCTTGCACTCGGAAATGGTCGATTTCGCCGACTTATACTCACGGTATTTTTCTATAATAGGAGTAAGGTCGGAGTTTTCCTTGCAGTATTTGCGAAATTCGTCCTGATCACTGACTATATCAGGGTCGGACAGTTTTTCGTTCACGAAGCAAAACCGCTCTTCCAGTGCTTCTAACTTATCAAACATAAATAATCTCCTTATAGATGTATTATATAATGGGCTTTGCAAAATGCAATATTCAATAAAATAGGCTGCAGCAAGGGTATAATATAAATCTGCTGCAGCACATTTTATGCAAGTCTTATAGTTTTAATAACCTGTTTTTCTATAGGTGCATCGCCCATATCGGTAGCACATTCTGCAATTTTGTCCACGCAAGCCATGCCGTCGGTAACTTTACCGAAGGCTGCATACTGGCCGTCTAAGTGCGGAGCATCCTCGTGCATAATAAAGAACTGGCTTGATGCTGAGTTCGGGAACATAGTTCTTGCCATGGAAAGAACGCCTCTTGTGTGCTTTAGGTCATTAGGAACGCCGTTTGCAGCAAACTCGCCCTTGATGGAGGCAGCATCCTTGTGAGCACCGTTTTCATAGTAACCGCCGCCCTGAATCATAAAGCCCTTTATAACTCTGTGGAAAATAAGACCGTCGAAAAAGTTTTCGCCGATAAGCTTTACGAAGTTTTCAACTGTGATTGGCGCAACATCAGGGTAAAGCTCAGCCTTTATGATGTCACCGTTTGTCATTTCTATTTCAATGTTAACCATAACTGTAACCTCTCTTATTCAATAATATCGATTGTCTTGATAACTACGGCTTCCTCAGGAACATCGCTCATCTTTTGCGGATAGTCCTTACCCTCGAAATTAACTATTCCCTCAAGAGCTGTGGTTTTGCCGTTTGCGATTGCGTCAACAACATCGAGACCTTCGGTGATTTTACCGAAAGCTGCATACTGACCGTCTAAGTGCGGAGCATCCTCGTGCATGATAAAGAACTGGCTTGATGCTGAGTTCATATCGTTGGTTCTTGCCATGGAAAGAACGCCTTTTGTGTGTTTTAGGTCATTTCTTTTGCCGTTTGCGGAGAATTCGCCCTTGATTGTTTCTGTCTCTTTGGCATTAAAATTGCCGTCATAGAAGGTTTCGTCATAGCCGCCGCCCTGAATCATAAAGCCTTCGATAACTCTGTGGAAAATAAGACCGTCAAAGAAATCCTCTTCTGCAAGCTTTACGAAGTTAGCAACTGATAAAGGTGCAATTTTTGTATAAAGCTCACCCTTCATTTCTCTGCCGTCAGCAAGCTCAATGCGGATATTCACTGTATCTGCAAGCTCGTTGTCGCTGCAGCCTGCAGGAATCATGATTGCAAGAGCAGTAACGAGAGCCATTGCGATTTTTGTAAATTTATTATTCTTCATTTGGGGTTTCCTCGCTTTCTTCGGTTTCCTCTGTATGAGGGGTTACAGCTATTGAAGCGGCGCTTATTCCGTCTGTAAGCTTCATTACACGCACTCCTTGCGTTTGTCTTCCAAAGGTGCTGATTTCCGCTGTGTGTGTTCTTATAATAACGCCGGCAGATGTAATCATCATAACATCATCGTCATCGCAAACGGCAGCCATACCAATAACTGCGCCGGTTTTTTCTGTAAGCTTGTAGTTAAATATTCCGCTTCCGCCTCGTGACTGGAGCCTGTACTCGTCAAAGTCTGTCTTTTTGCCGTAGCCGTTTTCGGTGATGGTGAGGAGCTGTTTGCCCTCCTCAACGCTTACTGCAGCAACAACATAGTCGTCTTTTTTCAGACGGATACCGCGAACGCCGTGTGCGGTTCTGCCCATCGGGCGAACATCGCTTGCGGCAAAACGAATAGCCAGACCGTTTCGGGTTCCAATCATAATTTCAGAGTTGCTGTCTGTTATTTTCACGCCGATAAGTTCATCACCCTCGGCAATTTCGATTGCACGAAGTCCGCTTGCACGGATTTTTGAATATGCCATAAGGTCGGTCTTTTTAATTGTTCCGTCCTTTGTAATAAAGGTGAGGTAGCGGTCCTCTTCAAAGCTCGATACCGGAATCATTGCGGTTATCTTTTCGCCGGTTTCAAGAGGCAGAAGATTTACGATTGCCGTACCCTTTGCCTGTCTGCCTGCCTCCGGAATCTGATATGCTTTTAAGCGGTAAACAATGCCGCGGTCTGTAAAGAATAGAATATGGTTGTGAGTTGAGGTTGTGAAAAGATGCTCCACAAAATCCTCTTCACGCGTTGTCATTCCTGAAATGCCGCGTCCGCCTCTGTGCTGTGACTTATAAGTGTCCACAGGTACACGCTTTGTATAACCTGTGTGGGTAAGAGTGATAACAACATCCTCTTCCTCGATTAAGTCCTCGTCCTCTATATCAATAGAGCCTGCGGCAATCTCGGTGCGTCTTTCATCACCGTATTTTGCCTTAATTTTGAGAAGGTCTTCTTTAACAATTCCCAAAACCTTGTCGTCATGCTCTAAAATATCACGCAGACCTGCGATTTTCTCAACAGTCTGTTCGTATTCGGTTTCAATTTTGTCACGCTCCATACCGGATAGACGACCAAGCTGCATCTGCACGATTGCGGTTGCCTGAATTTCGGAAAGACCGAATTTTTCGGAAAGTGCAAGCTTTGCGTCAGCAATAGATGCAGATTTTCTAATTATTGCAACAACCTCGTCGATATTTTCAACAACGAGCTTGTAGCCCTCTAAAAGATGCAGACGCTCCTCAGCCTTTGAAAGGTCGAACTGAGTACGGCGGCGGATAACATCCTGCTGATGCGAGATGTACGCATCAATCATTTCACGCAGGTTGAGAATTTTCGGCTCCTTATCAACAAGCGCAAGCATAATAACGCCGAAGGTTTCCTGCATCTGTGTGAACTTAAAGAGATTGTTTAAAACGACATTTGCATTTGCGTCACGCTTAAGCTCTACAATGAGGTGCATATTTTCGTCCGACTCATCTCGTGTTGATGAAATGCCGTCGATTTTGCCGTCACGAACAAGCTCGTTTATATATTTTTCAAGTCTTGCCTTGTTAACCTGATACGGAAGCTCGGAAACGACAATTCTCTGTCTGCCGCCCGAAAGCTCCTCGATTTCGGCTTTGGCACGAACGATAATTCTGCCTCGACCTGTTGTGTATGCCTTGCGGATACCGCTTCTGCCCATAATAACTCCGCCAGTCGGGAAGTCCGGACCCTTGATGTAGTCCTGCATAAGCTCTTCAATGGTAATCATCGGGTCATCAATTGTTGCGATGATACCGTCGATGGTTTCTGAAAGGTTGTGCGGCGGAATATTCGTTGCCATACCAACCGCAATACCTGATGAGCCGTTTACCAGAAGATTTGGAAAGCGGGAAGGAAGAACATCAGGCTCTAATAGCTTATCGTCGTAGTTAGGAACGAAATCAACTGTCTGCTTTTCGATGTCCGAAAGCATTTCAGCAGAAAGCTTTGACATTTTTGCTTCGGTATAACGGTAAGCAGCAGGCGGGTCGCCGTCGATAGAACCGAAGTTACCCTTACCCTGAACGAGCGGATAACGAAGAGAGAAGTCCTGCCCCATTCTTACCATTGCGTCGTAAACAGAGGCGTCGCCGTGCGGGTGGTATTTACCGAGAACATCGCCGACAGTAGCAGCAGACTTTCTGAAGTCTGCTTCGTATAAAAGTCCTGCCTCGTACATATCGTATAAAATACGCCTGTGAACCGGTTTCATACCGTCACGCACATCAGGAAGTGCACGGGATACGATAACGCTCATGGCGTAATCTATATATGATTTTTTCATTTCGGAATTAAGCTCTACATCTACTATTTTCTGGTTGGCGATTGCCTCCATATCGAGCTCTTTTTCTTTAAAAACTTTAGCCACCTTAAATTCCCTCCCAATCGTAAAAAATAAGGTATTTTACATCCATTTAATTATATCATAAAAACACGGAAAAATCAAGCTTTTTAGCTAAATTAGACGCACTTTTGGGGCAAAAAAATATCCCGCATTTTTGTGCGGGATATTCTGCTTTTTAAAGGGATTTTTCTATGAGCGCAAGGGAGCGTTCAACGAACTTTTCCATTCTGTCTGCTGTAAGCGGCTTGTGGCACAAAAGCGCTAAGTCGAAGATATGCTCGCAGACCATATTTTTGTCCTCGTCCGGCAGTGCGGAAACCTTTTTGATAAGAGCATTGTTGCTGTTTAAAACAAGAGTAAGCTCGTCTTTGAAGATATCTCCCATGCCGGCAAACTGAGCACCGTAGGAGCGGTACATTTCCTGCATTCTGCGTGACTCCTCGGAAAGTAGAATAACAGCAGAGGTATCTGCATTTTTAAGAGGCTGTACCTCGATTTTCAAGGTGTCGTCGCTAAGGGCAGATTTAAAGCTTTCAATCAATGCGTTGTTAAATTCCTCGTCGGCAGCCGCACCGGACTCAATATTATCCGAAAGACTTGAGTCGATACGCAGGAATTTTACGCCCTCCTCCTTCATCTCGATAAAGGAGATAAAATGCGTATCCATCATAGACGGAAGAATTACGGCATTTATGCCCTCTTTTTTAAAGCGTGCGATGTACTGTGATTGCATCGCCTCGTCCGAAACATAGTACACATTTTTATTCTCCTTGCCCTCTGTGTACTCGGCAAGAGAAAGGTATTTTCCGTCAATATCCTTGTAAATGATAAAGTCCCGAACCTTTTCGTAGAACTTCTCGTCCCGCATACATCCGTACTTTATAAAGACATTGATATCGTCCCAGTAGCGGTTATAGTCCTCACGGGATTTTGTGTAGATTTCCTTTAGCTTGTCGGCAACCTTTTTGGTGATGTGAGCCGAAATTTTCCTGACATATCCGTCGTTCTGCAAAAAGCTTCTTGAAACATTAAGCGGCAGGTCAGGACAGTCGATAACGCCTTTTAGAAGCATTAAAAAGTCGGGAATTACTTCCTTTACATTGTCCGCAACAAAGACCTGATTGTTAAAAAGCTTTATCTGTCCTTCATTTGCAGCAAATTCGTGGTTTATTTTCGGGAAGTAGAGAATTCCTTTTAAGTTGAACGGGAAGTCTACATTTAAGTGAATGTAGAAAAGTGGCTCTGAAAAATCCATAAAGACCTTTGTGTAGAACTGCTTGTATTCATCCTCGCTGCAGTCTTTAGGTAGCTTCATCCATAGCGGAGTTGTGTCGTTTATAGGCTTTTCGGGGATTATATTTCCGTCTGCGTCCTTTTGGGGCTCCTTGCCGATAACCGAAAGATAAATCTCAACAGGGATAAAGGAGCAGTATTTTGAAAGCACAGAACGAACGGTGTACTCCTCTAAAAATTCTGCTGAATCCTCTGCGATTGTAAGGGTGATTTTCGTGCCGCGCGAGGTTTTGTCGCAGGTATCTATTTCGTAGGTCATACCGCCGTCGCAGGACCATTTAACAGCCTCTGCACCCTCTTTGTAGGAAAGGGTTTCTATCTGCACATTTTCACTCGGCATAAATGCGGAATAAAAGCCAAGACCGAAATGACCGATGATTTGTGTATCCTTATCGTCTTCGTTTTTGTACTTTGAAAGAAAATCGGTAGCACCTGAAAAAGCGATATCGGTGATGTACTTTTCCACCTCGTCCTTTGTCATTCCGATACCGTTATCTTCGATTACAAGCCTTTTGTTCTCCTTATCGATTACAACATCAATGCGAAAGGCTTCGCTATCTCCAAGCTGTGCCTCACCGATGCCTGAGAGCTTTTTTAGCTTTGTAATCGCATCGCAGGCGTTTGAAACAAGTTCTCGAAGAAATATATCCTTATCGGAATAAAGCCATTTTTTTATTACCGGAAAGATATTTTCCGAATTAACAGATATGTTGCCTTGAGCCATAAAAATTACCTCTTTTCAAAAATTCGAGGGGTGCAAAAAGAATTTTCACACCCCGTTTTTATTATTTAATAACAATATTAATAAGTTTACCCGGAACGCAGATTACCTTAACGATGGTCTTGCCTTCGGTAAGCTCCTGAATTCTTGGAGATTCCTTTGCAACTGCTTCCATTTCCTCACGGGAAAGACCATTTGCAATCATAATCTTATCCCTGATTTTGCCGTTTATCTGTACAACCACTTCGATTTCATCGTCAACAGTCTTAGCCTCATCGTATTCAGGCCATGCGTGTGTTGCTAAGATTCCGCCGTCGCCGTACATTTCCCAGAGTTCCTCTGTGATATGCGGAGCAACAGGGTTTAGAAGTGTTATAAGTGTGCGATATTCGCCCTTTGTAACACGCTCTGCCTTGTAGAAATCATTAACAAGACTCATCATAGCCGCTATTGCGGTGTTGAATTTCATCTTCTCAAAGTCGTCAGTAACCTTCATAATTGTCTTGTGCATATTGGTTTCAAGTTCTTTTGAGTAGCCCTCATCCTCTGTGAGCATATCCTGAAGATTCCATACACGCTCTAAGAATTTGTAGCAGCCCTTGAGTCCCTTTTCCGACCAAGGCGTTGACTGGTCGAATGCACCGATAAACATTTCAAAGGTACGAACAGCATCTGCACCGTAGTCATTAACAACCTCGTCAGGGTTAACCACATTTCCTCTTGATTTTGACATCTTC
Source organism: Clostridia bacterium (assembly GCA_045591565.1). GTDB lineage: Bacteria > Bacillota > Clostridia > UBA1381 > UBA1381 > UBA1738. The sequence goes on along the minus strand of JAZNTB010000100.1, from coordinate 8,222 downwards.
TCGCCGTTTTCGCCTAAAATCATACCGTGAGATGTTCTCTTCTGGTATGGCTCTTTAGTCGGAACAACGCCGATGTCATAGAGGAATTTGTGCCAGAAACGGGAGTATAAAAGGTGAAGCGTTGTATGCTCCATACCGCCGTTGTACCAGTCAACAGGTGACCAGTATGAAAGAGCCTCTTTTGATGCCAAAGCATCGTTATTGTGTGGGTCCATATAGCGCAGGAAGTACCAGCTTGAGCCTGCCCACTGAGGCATTGTGTCGGTTTCACGCTTTGCAGCTCCTCCGCAGTGCGGACAGGTTGTGTTAATCCACTCGGTAGCTTTAGCAAGCGGTGATTCGCCGTTTTCGCCCGGCTCAAATGTGTCAATTTCAGGTAGCTCTAAAGGCAGCTCGTCCTCTGAAATCGGCACCCAGCCACACTTTTCGCAGTATACGAGTGGAATAGGCTCGCCCCAGTATCTCTGGCGTGAGAATACCCAGTCACGGAGTTTAAAGTTAACCTTCTTTTTGCCAATGCCCTTTTCTTCAAGATACTTTATCATAGCAGGGATTGCCTCGGAAACGCTCATTCCGTCTAAGAACCCTGAATTAACCATAGTTCCGCTTGAAACATCGGTGTAAGCTTCTTTTTGTACATCCTCGCCGCCTGCAACAACCTCGATAATAGGCAGGTCGAATTTTTTTGCAAAATCCCAGTCACGGCTGTCATGCGCAGGAACTGCCATAATTGCACCTGTTCCGTAGGTAACAAGAACATAGTCCGAAATGAATACCGGAATTTCCTTGCCGGTAACAGGGTTTATCGCATTGACACCCAAAAGGCGTGCGCCTGTCTTGTCCTTTGCAAGCTCTGTTCTTTCGAATTCTGATTTTTTAGATGCCGCGGCAATATAAGCTGTAACCTCGTCTTGATTTTCGAGGGTAGGAAGGAGCTTTTTAACAAGCTCGTGTTCCGGGGAAAGTACCATATATGTTGCACCGAAGAGTGTATCGCAACGGGTTGTGTAAACCACAACATCGTCGCCTGAAGTCAGGCGGAAGGTAACCTCTGCACCCTCGCTTCTGCCAATCCAGTTCTTCTGCTGAGTCTTAACACGCTCGATGTAGTCAACATCGTCAAGGTCATCGATAAGGCGCTGTGCATACTCGGTGATTTTGAGCATCCACTGGCTCTTTCTCTTCTGAACAACCTCGCTGCCGCAACGCTCGCAGACACCGTTTACAACCTCCTCGTTTGAAAGACCTACCTTACAGCCTGTACACCAGTTAATAGGCATTTCCTGCTTGTAAGCAAGACCTTTTTTGAAAAGCTGAAGGAAAATCCACTGTGTCCATTTATAATATGACGGGTCGGTGGTGTTAACCTCGCGTGACCAGTCAAAGGAGAAACCGAGCATTTTAAGCTGGCGTGTGAAGTTTGCCACATTCTTCTCAGTAACGATTTTCGGGTGGATTTTATTCTGTATAGCAAAGTTTTCGGTAGGAAGACCGAATGCATCCCAGCCGATAGGGTAGAGGACATTATATCCCTGCATTCTTCTTTTTCTTGCCAGAATATCAAGCGCTGTGTAGCTTCTCGGATGTCCCACATGAAGTCCCTGACCGGACGGGTAAGGGAATTCAATAAGGGCATAGAAAGGCTCCTTTTCACTCAAGGTTTCTGCGTGAAAACAACCCTTTTCCTCCCAAGTTTCCTGCCATTTCTTTTCAATGCTTTTGTAGTCGTAGTTTTTCATATTTATTTCTCCTGTTCCTCGATATCCACTTCAATTTTCTTTGCGTCGTCCCAGAGACGCTCAAGGGAATAGAATTCTCTTGTAGGCTTGTCCATAACATGAACTATTATATCATTAAAGTCAAGCAGGATCCAACTTCCGCCGCGGTAACCCTCTATGTGTACCGGCGCAAATCCCGCTTCCTTCATTTTTTCCTCCGCCTCGTCCGCTGCTGCACGCACCTGTGTGTTTGAGTTGCATGAGCAGATTACAAAGTAATCTCCGAGCGATGTAAGTTCCGAAATGTCCAGAACATCTATGCTTTCTGCCCGTTTATCGTCCAGGGCTTTTACAATTATTTTAAGTCTGTCCATCTATATAAATCCTTTCTTAACTATAATATTCCAAACTATATAATACTACATTTTTAACGAAAAGTCTATATTATATGAAAAAAATTCTAAAAAATTTTGTCACATAAAAAAGCACGGCTAATTGCCGTGCTTTGGGTTTTTGATTATTTTACGATAATCGGTGTTGTGTCGATGAAAAGCTCATCGAAATCCGAATATGTATAATACTCTTCTGCACCTGTTGTGAATAAAAGCTCACAGTCATAACCAAGTGATGTTATACCGTCGGAAAGTGCAAATTCTCCGCCCTCGCTGTTTTTAGCGATAAGTGTGATTTCAAGGATTGTTCCGTCCTCTGCAGGAAGGTATGCATTATCCGGCAAATCAAGGGTGACAATCTTTAAAGAGTTTTCGGTAAATTCAGGGTTTGAAGCTGAAAGCTGAGGCTTTCTTGCTTCGCCGTCCGCTATGCACATGAAGTCTGTAAGCTCGAAGTTTTCAGGGTTATATGAAAGAGTAACAGTTGTTGAAGAAAGCTTTGCATTTTCGATTACCTTGTCTATCTCTGCAAGTTTTACCTTGATTACAACCTCATCGCCTTCCTTAATATCCTTTGCGTCGGATGAAATTGAAAGCTTAGGAAGATTGTCGGCAAAAGCGTCTGCTATCATAAAGTTCTCTGCACTCGGGTCGATTTTAGCACGAAGCGCTGCAAACTTTGACTGCTGTGTTGTGATGTTTACAAAGTGTGTATCGCCGTCATAGTAAACTGTTGCGCCGAGAGCCTCTGCAATAACGCGGATAGGTAGCATTGTTCTGCTTTCCATAATAACCGGTGCAACATCAGATGTAATCTCTGTCTTATCAGCATTTAAAACGCTTGTGTAGGTGTAGAGGGTAAGTACAGGGTTGCCGATTGTAAGTGTAACGATTTTTGTGTTGTCATAGGATGTAACTTTTACTGTTTTTGTGGCGTCGTCCCAGTCAACCTTTGTTCCCATTCTTTCAAGAACGCGTCTTACCGGAACAAAGAGTCTGTCATTCTCTATTACCGGTGCTTGGTCGCCTGCAAACTCCATAGTTCTTCCGTCTACCATAACAACCGGAGCAGCAGCTTTCGCAGCAAAACCGGAGGTCGCCAAAATCAGCATGGAAATAAGTAAAGCAAAAAATTTTTTCATGATTTTTCTCCTTTATTCGTATTATAGATAAATGTATTTTATCATACTTTAAAAAAAACTACAAGTTTTTTTGCAAAATTCGTAAAAATTGCTGGTAATATCGGAAAATATATTGTATAATTAGTTGTAGAGATACTTTTAGGGGGTAACGATTGATGAATTCGGCACTGCTTTACTTAAAAAGTTTTTTCCAGGTTCTTAAAATAACTGATATAATTGACATATTTTTAGTAGCTGTTATAATATATCAGCTTTTAAAGGTTATGAAGGAAACCCGTGCAATCCAGCTTTTAAAGGGTATTGTTATAATATTTCTTATCCTGCAGGTCAGCACATGGGCGCATCTTAACACGCTCAATTACCTTTTGAGTAATGCGGTTCAGGTGGGAATGTTCGCGATTGTGGTAATTTTTCAGCCTGAGCTCCGCAGCCTTTTGGAGAAGATGGGACGCTCCAAGGTGGGTAAGTTTATGGATATTGCGGTTGGAAACGCCGAGGGGCGTGACTATGCCGTTTCCGAGATAGTGCGTGCGACTTCAAACCTTGCCGCTACCAAAACCGGCGCACTTATTGTAATTGAGAGAGAAACAAAGCTTGGCGATGTTATAAAAACAGGAACACTGATTGATGCGGAGGTAAGCGCCGCACTTTTGGAAAATATATTTGTACCGAACACTCCGCTTCATGACGGAGCAGTTATAATAAGGGGTGAGAGAATTCATACAGCAGGTTGTTTCCTGCCTCTTACTTCAAATTCAAACCTGTCACGGGAGCTTGGAACACGACATCGCGCAGCACTCGGCATTTCAGAGGCGTCCGATTCGATGGTAATAGTGGTTAGCGAGGAGACGGGAAAAATTTCTATTGCAATAAACGGAACACTTACACGGAATTTGACAGAGGCAACGCTTAAAACCGCGCTTAACAAGGCTGTTGCAAAGGAAACGGAAAAAACAAGATTCTGGAGGGCTGAGAAATGAAGATAAATAAAGACAGTAAGCTGTTTCTTAAAATTTCGTCAGCTCTTGTAGCAGTGGCTTTGTGGTTTGCAATCACATATACAGAGGACCCTGTGATAAGTCAGTATTTAAGTGATATACAGATTGTTTTCGAGGGTGAGGAGCGGCTCTTGGATAACGGACTTATTATAACCAATAAGGAAAGCCTTCCTGCACTTTCTGCTGTAATCAGCGGAAACAGAAGCAGCGTTATTTCTTCGATACGCTCAGTTTCGGCTGTGGCAGATGTTTCGGGGATTCAAGCTGCCGGAACAAATACCGTGCCGATAAAATACAACTATCCAACATATTCTGTAACGCTTGCAAAGAGCAAGACAGAGGAAATAACTCTTGAAATAGAAAATGTTATTGCCCGCCGTATTCCTGTCAGGATAGAGCAGTCAAACGGCGATAAGAACGAGGCACACATCATCAAATCGAAGGTGACGGAGCAGGAGGTTTTGGTAAGAGGTGCAGAAAGCACAATTAACAAAATATCGTACGCCAAGGCTGTTGTTGATGCGACAGATATTGTACAGACAAGTTCACAGGAATACTTTTACAAGTTCTATGATAAAGACGGCGACCTCGTTGCAGACGATGATATAATATATAAAGAATTTGCAACGGTCAGCGTGGAAAATGAAGTGTATAAAAGGGCAGAGCTTGCGGTGAAAATAGTTCTTAGCGAAGAGCTTGCCGAGGGATATGCGTTAAAAGTAAAGAATTTAAGTGCACAAATCGTAAAGGCAGGCGTACCGGAGGACAGTGAGCTTACCGAAATTTTCGCATACTTTACGGGCGGAAGAAGCGAGGATAATGTGTACAAGCTGAAAATCGATGTGCCGGAGGGAGTATATCTTCCGGAGGACAGCAGGACTGTAACTGCACAGTGCGAGCTTGTGCCAAAGGTTGAAAAGGAACTGGAGGTGCCAGTTACAGCCGTAAATATTCCGGAGGGAAAAAAGGCAAAGATAACACCGGCAAAAATCAAGATAACTGCAAAAGGTACGGAGGATGTACTTTCAGCAGAAAAAATAAAAGCGACTGTAGACGCCAAGGAAATAACTACAGCTGGCGGAGCGCCGGTACGCATTGAGGCACCGGACGGAATAATCGTAATCGGTGCATACAGCGTTGCAGTGACTATAGAGTAATCACAGAAAGGGACAAAGATGGCAGACATACTGGTAAGAGGACAAAGCACCGACGGTGCTATAAGAATTTTTGTGGCGGTGACAACCGACCTTGTAAATGAAGCGCAAAGGATTCATAACACTTTGCCTGTTGCCACGGCAGCGCTCGGAAGAACGCTCACAGCGGCAGCAATTATGGGACAGAATTTAAAAAATGATACCGACTCGGTTACAATTCAGTTCCGTGGCGATGGACCGCTCGGGAATATGGTGGCGGTTACCGACAACAAGTCGCGGGTGAGGGGATATGTGGTCAATCCGTTTGTGGATTTGCCATTAAATACTGACGGAAAGCTCGATGTAGGCGGAGCGATAGGTGCAGGACAGCTTAATGTCATCACCGACATGAGCTTAAAAGAGCCATACTGCGGGCAGGTCCCGATTATGACGGGTGAAATTGCAGAGGACCTCACATATTACTACGCAAAAAGCGAACAGATTCCAACGGCGCTCGGTCTTGGCGTGCTCGTGGGCACAGATAATAAGGCGGAGGTTGCAGGCGGATTTATGATTCAGCTGATGCCGGAAGCGACAGAAGAGGTTGCAGGTATTATTGAAGACAGAATGAGCGAGATTCCGCCGATAACGAAGATGCTCTCTGACGGAATGAGCGCAGAGGATATTCTTTTCTACCTGACCGAAGGGTTCAGTATGATTATGCAGAACGAGGGGATAACTCCTGAATATCAGTGCAAATGCTCAAGAGAACGAATGAAGAGCGCGGTTATCTCGGTTGGAAAAAAGGAGATTGAAAGCATAATCCATGAAGACGGAAAGTGCGATGTAGAATGTCAGTTCTGTAATAGCAAGTATACCTTTGAAAAGGATGAGCTTTTAGAAATGTACGAAAAAGCAAAATAAAAAATAGCCTTGGGAAAATTCCAAGGCTATTTTTGTTATTTCACAGTACAAACACCGACAAAACTAAGAGCGTCAGAGCGCAGATAGAATGCTTTGATGCTTTTTGTGTTTGCGAGCAGTTTGGTTGTAAGCTTGGTGTCGCCGCCGAACTTTGCAGCATGCCCCTGAAGTGGGGGAACATCAATTTTGATTAAAGCCCCTTGTTCATTGTATTGGGCCAGAACTGCATTACCGTCGTAATATGTGTCGTCACCCTTTAAGACAAGATTTATAACATCTCCTGCAGCAAGCTGCGACATGGATGTTATTTTGCTGCCGTCCTTTTCGATAGCCATATCCATAACCGAAAAGGCTGTGCCGCCGGATGATTGATACCGGTAGTCTGAAATCAAGCCGCTTTTTGGTGTATAGGTAAGTGTATATTCGCTTTTTCTGTCCTCGGTCTGCAAGGCTTTGACTTGCGTTCCGGACTTGTCGAGCACCAAAAGCTGTGCTTGATCAAAAGGATTCTTTGCTCCGCCTATAGTTACGGTATTTACATCATAGTTTGCCTCGGCTGAAAAGCTTTTTAGCTCTATATCAAGCAGTGACTTCGGTACATAGAAATGGTTGTTAATATATACTGCTATTTCGCCGTCCAGGCTGACAGATGCTTCGCCATCGATGGTGGCAAAGGAAGTGTTTGCTTTAATTGTAGCGGTATGACCGCTGTCTGTTGTGAAGGTAAATTCCTGCGTATCGGCATTGTATGTTCCGCGGGATGTGACATCGACAAAGAGCTTGTCGGTCAAAGCATCCAGGTTGACGCCGATAAGGTCGGCAAGATACAGAGCGATGGCGGTATTGTCAATTTTGTTAATGTCGCAGTATGTCATTCGGGATTCGAACGCTTTTGCAACATCCGGAGCCTTTGAAATATCGATGCCTGCCGGATATTCAACTCCGCTTGGAAGATACATAAATATGCCGCCGTTTCGGCTTGTGTGTCCTGTTGTTTCCCATTTTAAAGCATCCGAATTTCTTCCGCTCTGCACATCCGATACAGCCTTTACAAAATCTGCAGCGGCAAGGCTGTTTACGGGTGAAACGCCACCTGTATCGTGGTCGGGAAGAATGACAACGAGAGTATCATTTCGCTTTTTTGCATATTCAATAGCGACCTTGCAAGCCTCATCAAAGGCAAGGAACTCGCTGACCATCTCATAAGCGTTATTAGCGTGGCCGCCGCCGTCAACAGCACTGCCCTCGACCATTAGGAAAAATCCGTTTTCGTTGCCGTCGTCAAGTGCTTTTATTGCAGCAGCTGTAAGCTCCGAAAGATTAGGAGTCTGACTGTTCCGGTATATGTCATATTTTACATCCGGAATTTTGCCCCATAGCTTATCACCGGATTTTACCGAATTTAAGTGGGAACGGTTTTCTATTACCTTGTAGCCAAGACTTTTTAAGTAGCTGTTGCTGAACCATTCATAGCCGTCGAAGGATGGGTGGCTGATAACAACATCAATTCCCTGATGGATTATCTGCTCAGCAAGGCTTGTACCGTCGCCGTAGCGGTCTTCGCCGTGCGCAGAAAAGGATGCAGGAGTTGCGTTGGAATGTTCGTATGTAACAACCATACCGGTATTTTTGCCGAGGTCCTGACAAGCTTCAAGTATTGTGGCATGAGGCTTTCTGTCAGGTGAAATGCCCACCATTCCATTATTTGTTTTGTATCCCGAAGAAAGTGCAGTACCGGAAGCGGCGGAGTCGGTAACATTCGAATTGGCAGACCTTGTTTCCTCTGCACCTACGAGATATTTTTTGATGTACATATCCCCGATTTCCACAGGAGTTGCGCCGGGAAAGCTTGAATAAAAAGCACCGGAACGCTTTATCCAATCGGACAGATAAAACGGAGCCATTCCTCCACCGT
>JAZNTB010000099.1:0-7490 GCA_045591565.1 Clostridia bacterium | reverse complement strand
TTTCACGAAATAGAAGCGCAACCTCACGCTCCATGGATAATTTTTTGAGCGTAATGTCTGTTATGTTGATTTTTTTCATTTTTAAAACCCCTTTCGATTTTATTATAAAATAAGAATTCCAACAAAAAAGCGTTCCCGTCTCTTTGCCTGTTTAAAGAGACGAAAACGTTAAAATCAAACTTATGTTTCCGCGGTACCACTCTTCTTCATCCGTTTTGGATGCACTTTAGATGCTAACACACCTCAACTCTGTTACGGGAGTTCCCGTCTGCCCCTACTCAGGTTCACGGCAGCCGCTCCGCGGTGAGTTCTGCAAATCTCTCCCAATGCCTCGCACCATCCGGCATCTCTCTTTGGCGAAAGTTTTTGCGTACTATTCCGCATCACAGCGTTTAATTAAAAAATATTTTAGCACAATTATTTTTGTTTGTCAAGATATTTTTAAAAATTTGTTTTGGTGTTTATACTACTTGCCGCCGATAGTGGTAAAACTCACGCCCGTATTAAACTTTGTTTTTTGGGGCGTAGATGCGAGGGATTTCTCGCAAAGCGCCTCTGGCGCTCGGGTTCAAGCAATATTTAAAAAAAAACAAGCAATCCAAAGTTAGATTGCTTGTTAAATGGTGGCGGAGAAGGAGGGATTTCTCGCAAGCGAGCCTGTTGCAACATCAATTCATTCATCGCAGTGCAAGCTGCTCGAACTCATTGTGTTGCTGCCACTCCTCGCACTCCCTGTTTCGTCCACCGGACGCGGTCGTGCTCGTCCCCCACGCGCCTCCGGCGCTCGGGTTCAAGCAATATTTAAAAAACAAGCAATCCAAAGTTAGATTGCTTGTTAAATGGTGGCGGAGAAGGAGGGATTTGAACCCTCGCGCCGGTTTCCCGACCTACACCCTTAGCAGGGGCGCCTCTTCGGCCTCTTGAGTACTTCTCCTTAGATAAAAAATGCATACATTAGAAAATTGCTACCGACACAATTTAATTTGTATGCCTACTCGATTATTAAGTTTTAAAATGGAGGAGAGAGTGGGATTCGAACCCACGGACGCTCGCACGTCACCGGTTTTCAAGACCGGCTCTTTCAACCGCTCAGACATCTCTCCAAGTAGTAATCTTTACAACATCAATTATTATATCAAAGATTACTTTTGTTGTCAACACTTTTTTCAAAAAATATTTATTCTTTTATTGCATCGAGATATTTTTGATAATCCGATGCCCATTCCTCATCCTTTCGCACCTTTCCTGCAAAATAGTTCTGCGTGCTCACAAAATACTCCGAGAACTTTGCCGCACCCTTTACATTAAGATGCGTTTCATCATAAAAATCATTCTTCAAGTCAAGTCCTATCTCGGAATATCTTGTATTGTAATCAACAAATTCCACGCCGCGCTCTTTCGCAACCGCTTCTACTGCATTATAATAGCGTTTTTCCTCCGGCGTTGCGTTTGAAGGGGTTTTTACAAGCAAAAGCTCTACTCCCGAATCTTCGCACAAATCAACAATTTTATTCAGGTAAAAAAGATTTTTCTCCGAAAGCTGCCTACTATCAATTATCCCCGAAACATCCTGTCGCTCTGCGCCTGAAAATGTGTCAGTGAGCATACAAAATCCCTTTGAATAATCGCGCATTTCCGATTTTCTATACTCAAAATCCTCTTTGGTAAGCTCATTCCAACGGGAATGGTACTTCATAAAGCGACACGCAAGGTTAAAACGCTCGCCCTTTGGAGCTGACGCCCATATAAGCTCGAGCTTGTTTTTTGAAAACGGCATATTATCGCAGAAGGTGTAATTTACGCCGTCGTCATAATACTCATCATTATGCGAAAGCATCAAAATATCCATCACCGCAACATCAGGGCTTTGCCTGTCAAAAGCGTCCACCATATAATGGTAAGTCGCCCACACAGGCTGCTGCTGAGTCGCAAAAACATACGATTTAACACCTGTTTTTTCCCAGATTACAAGCGGATTAAAGCTGCAATATGCATTTGATGAGCCAAAGAAAATTACATCGTACTCACTTTGGGGGCTGTTATAAAATCCGTCTATTTTCTCTGTAACATTCCACCAACCACCGATTGACTTTCTCGATAAGATTCTGTCGCTGACCGAAAAAACGCTTGCGAGCACCAAAACAAAGGCAATAACACCTATTGCCCGTTTAATATTTTGTCCGCTTCTTTTTCGTTTCAAACAAAATCACCTCGTCCGTTAAAACTGGAAATAAATAAACTGACTTGCCTCAAATCCCGGTCCGTATATACCGAAAATAAGTACGCCGAAAACAAGTGCTATATATAGCGGCCATCGTGCCAGCAGGTGCATTTTTTCAATGCTCTGCGTAACATCTATCCCCTTGTATTCTGCAGAGCTGACTAAAAACAGTATAAAAACCGAAACTGCGAGCACCAGAATATTTGCAACATCAAGTCCCATGGCTGTAATGCCTCCACCATAAATTGACCACGGTTCGAACTGTGTAAATATTTTTTTCACAACCATTATCGCCTGAGTCATATTCTCTGCACGGAAGAAAATCCACGCAAAAGTAACAAGCATAAGCGTAATTATGCGCTGAAACCACTTGTAATGTACGGTTTTACGGTCGATATTCAAAAGCTCGCAAACAAGCCTACGAAGATTTTTCGTGACGCCGCCCACAATCTGATAAACGCCGTGTATTGCGCCCCATATAACAAAATGCCAGCTTGCACCATGCCACAGGCCGCTTACCAGAAAGACAGTCATCAGGTTGAAGTATTTGCGCACACTACCCTTTCGGTTGCCGCCCAAAGGGATATACAGATAATCCTTAAACCAGCTGGACAGCGAAATGTGCCATCTGCGCCAGAACTCGGCAATCGATGTTGAAAAATACGGCTGCTCAAAGTTCTTCATAAGTTGGAAGCCCATGACTCTTGCCGCGCCTCTTGCAATAGTTGAATAGGATGCAAAATCGCAGTAAATCTGCAGTGCAAAGGCAAGAGTTGCCACAAGCAGCATCACACCGCTGAAGTTTTGCGCATTATCATAAACCGTGTTTACCAAAATTGCTGCCCTGTCAGCAATAACCAGCTTCAAAAAGAAGCCCCACATCATCATCAAAAGTCCGTTTCGCACGCGGTTATAGTCAAAATAATGCTTGGCATTGACCTGCTTTAGAAGATTTTTTGACCGCTCAATCGGGCCTGCAACAAGCTGTGGGAAAAAGGACACAAACAGCGCATATTTCAGGATGTTTTTCTCCGGCTTAAGCTCTCGCCGATAAACATCCATTGTGTATGAGAGCGCCTGAAAGGTGTAGAAGGATATTCCCACCGGCAGCACCACATCAAACCTCGGCACAAGCACGCTCATACCAAGCATCTGCCTGATGGCGTTTATATTGTCCACCGTAAAATAGAAATACTTGAAATAGAAAAGTATCGCAAGATTAAGTGCAAAGCTTATGCCGACATATATCTTGCGCACAAGCGTGGTTTTTCCTTTGTCGATAAATATGCCGCTTGCGTAAGTTATAACTGTGGATATTCCCATCAAAATCGCATACTCGGGATTCCAGCACATATAGAAGTAGTAGCTTGCCACAAGCAGCCACAGATACTTTATCCTTTGCGGAATAAGAAAGTACACCAGCGTTACAACAGGAAAAAATATTAAGAATTCAAGTGAATTGAAAAGCACACGGCATACCTCCTTTCAAAAAGTTATTTCCGACTTTTCTGCCACACTATCAAAACTGAAACATCGCTCGGTGAAACTCCTGAAATTCTCGATGCCTGTCCCAAGGATTTCGGCTTAATTTTATTAAGCTTTTGTCTTGCCTCAAGACGCAGTCCGTGAATGTCGGAATAGTCCTGATTCTCCGGAAGCATCATATTTTCAAGCTTCTTAAACTGCTCCACCTGCGCCTCTTGACGCTTTATATATCCGTCATACTTGATGCGAATTTCAGCCTCCTCGCACACATCAGCCGGAAGCGGCTCCCTTTTTTCATCAACGCATGCAAGCTTTTCATATGTTATCTCGGGGCGTTTTAACGCATCCGACATCCTTATTCCTGTTGCAACCGGCGTTGTTCCGCACGACTCAAAAACAGGATTTATTTTATCGGGTGGAAGAACTATCGAAGAAAGTCTTTCCACCTCTTTGTCTATCATTTCCATCTTTTTGAGGAATTTTTGGTACCTCTCCTCCGAAATAAGCCCGACGCGATATCCCATCGGCGTTAAGCGTTCATCGGCATTATCCTGACGCAAAAGGAGCCTGTATTCACTTCTTGATGTCATCATACGATACGGCTCGTTCGTGCCCTTTGTAACCAAATCGTCAATCAGTGTTCCTATATATCCGTCACAACGCTGAAGTGTTAGCGGCTCTTTGCCCGAAAGCTTAAGGGCTGCGTTAATTCCGGCGATAAGTCCCTGTGCAGCTGCCTCCTCATATCCGCTTGTGCCGTTAAACTGACCTGCACCGTAGAGTCCGTGCCAGTCTTTAAACTCAAGAGTCGGATAAAGCTCGGTCGAATCACAGCAGTCATACTCTATCGCATAAGCAGGGCGCATAATTTCCACTCTTGAAAGACCTTTTATGCTTCTTAACATTTTGAGCTGAATATCCTCCGGAAGTCCCGTCGAAATGCCCTGCGCATACATCTCCCTTGTATCGCTACCCATAGGCTCCATAAAAAGCTGATGACGCGGTTTGTCCTTGAATCTTACCACCTTATCCTCGATTGACGGGCAGTATCTTGCACCCACGCCCTCGACTCTTCCGCTGTAGGTCGGGGTACGGTCAAGGTTTTCCATAATAATCCTGTGGGTTTCTTCATTTGTATAGGTCATCCAGCAATGTGCCGTGTTCTTGCCCACATCCTCCGTTTCAAAGGAAAACGGAACGATTTTTTCATCGCCGTCCTCACGCTCCATCTCGTCAAAATCAAGCGAATCTGCGTGAATTCGTGCCGGTGTTCCTGTTTTAAAGCGGCGAAGCTCTATTCCCTTTTTCTTAAGGTTTAGAGATAGTGCATTAGCAGGGAATGTTCCATCAGGACCTGCCTCCTGCTCAAACTCGCCTATCATAATCTTGCCCTTTAAGTATGTTCCTGTGGCAATAATCACCGCTTTTGCTCCATAGCTTGTGCCAAGGTGTGTTACAACGCCACAGACATTTTTTTCATCATCAAAAAGAACATCAACTATTTCCGCCTGCTTTACCTGCAGATTTTCCTGCTTCTCCAGACGGTATTTCATTTCTCTGTGGTAGCTTTTTCTATCAATCTGGCATCTTAGCGAATGTACTGCAGGGCCTTTTCCCACATTCAGCATCTTAGACTGTATAAAGGTTGCATCTGCTGCTTTTCCCATCTCCCCGCCAAGAGCGTCAATCTCACGAACCAAATGCCCCTTCGCTGTTCCGCCGATACTCGGGTTGCACGGAAGATTACCGATAGCATCAAGGCTTATCGAGAAAATCACCGTCTTCATGCCAAGCCTTGCCGCCGCAAGTGCCGCCTCAATACCCGCATGACCTGCTCCCACTACCGCAACATCATAGCTTTCCAAAAAATCATGAGGCATCTTGCTCGTCACTCTCCTTGCGTGTATCAATCAGCTGTTTCTTTATAACTCTTGCTGTGTAAAAATCAATTATAAACCGCATAAGGCTTATCCAGACAATAGCAGCAAGAAGAATTGCTGCCACAACCTGCAGCTTACCAAACACAAAATCAGTAAGCACAAATACTATTGCCGCCAAAACCACACACATCGGCAAAGTTGCAATAGATAAGAGCAGCGAATTTTTATAAACCTGTCTTAAGGTATTCTCAAATGTTACTATAAACTGGAAGATATAAAAATGCATAATTGTATATATAGCCGCAGTCATGGTAAGTACGGCAAGAGCAATCTTGACAGGCATTCCGCCAGTCTCCATCATCTGCCAGTAAAAAATAACCGCAAATCCGCCAACTATAAGCGTAACAATGTCAATAACAAAGGTTATTATTCCGTATTTAAAGTTTTCCTTTGTCCTTTTAAAGAAATCCGACCATATCCATGTGTGCTCCTCCCGTGCGAAGCTGCGCATCAGGTAGGCATATCCGCAGGAAACAGGACCTGTTCCCCAGAAAATGGCTAAAACAACCGTCAAAAGAACTGAAAGCCTTAAAATCCCCTCCGCATCAGATACTACCATTGAAAGGAGAAACATTAAAATCATATTATAAATAACCAGAACAGGCAGACTCACGGCAAAGTACAGCATATTCGAAAGAAAAATCTTTCCAAGCTTGCGCCACAAAAGTTCAAAAAATAAAAATACTCCTTGCTTTTTTGGAGCATCCTTATCTATGCCACGCCCCGGTCTGTCACTAAAAAATAGTCCCATTTTTATATACCTCGTAAAAAATAATACTCAAGGGTATTGTATCATATTTTAAGATGTGTTACAATATATTATCGGTATTTGTTACAAAAAATTAAAGAAGGGGGGGGATTTTGTTGAAGGAGATAGTTTTAAATAAAAATGACGCAGGACAGCGCATTGACAAGCTTCTTACCAAGCTTTTGCCCAAGCTCCCGCAGAGTATGCTTTATAAAAGCCTTCGTAAAAAATGCGTGAAGGTAAACGGAAAGCACATAAAGGACGGCGCTTTTAAGGTTTCAGAGGGCGATGTTCTGACGCTTTACTTAAACGACGAGTTTTTCGAAACTCCAAACCCCGATACTGCATTTATGAGCATAACTCCCCGCCTTGATATTATTTATGAGGACGAAAACATCCTGCTTGCCGACAAAAAGCAGGGCGTGTGCGTTCATGCTGATGAAAACGGCAGCACCGACACACTGATTGAGCACATAAAAAGCTATCTTTACCGAAAAGGCGAGTTCCGCCCCGAAGACGAAAACACCTTCACCCCCGCACTTTGCAATCGCATCGACCGCAACACCGGCGGCATTGTTATCGCGGCGAAAAACGCCGAATCTCTGCGGATTTTGAATGAAAAAATTAAAAACAGAGAACTCGAGAAAAAATATCTCTGCCTCGTTTTCGGGCATCTTGACAAAAAATCAGGCAGACTTTTCGGATATATTTTCAAGGATGAAAAGAAAAAACAGGTGTTTGTATATGATACCCCACAAAAAGGTGCAAAGTCGTATTCTACTAAGTATAGCGTTTTAGAGGAATTCCCAGGGTACTCTCTCGTCGAGGCCGAGCTTGAAACAGGCAGAACGCACCAGATTCGTGCAGGCTTTGCCGCAATAGGGCATCCTCTTTTGGGGGACGGCAAGTACGGCACTAACGAGATTAACCGTAAATTCTCCTACAAAGGTCAGGCGCTTTATTCGTATAAGCTGAAATTTACCTTCAAGTCAAGCGGCGGAATACTCGAATACCTAAATGGAAAGGAATTCTGCGTGGAAAATGTGGAATTTGCAAAAAAATCTATGTAAAACGGCGGAAATTCCGCCGTTTTTTT
>JAZNTB010000098.1:0-5355 GCA_045591565.1 Clostridia bacterium | reverse complement strand
TTGTACTACACTCAAATAACAGAAAATGTACCGGCTACGGTGATTGCCTGGATAGCATCTGTCCTGTTCGCATACATAACCAACAGAATATGGGTTTTTGAAAGCAAAAACAATAATATCTTAAAGGAAGTTATCAGCTTTTTCGGGTTTCGTGCCTTAAGTGGTGTGATAGATGTTATAATTATGTATGTGGCGGTTGATGTAATGGCCGCCGACGGAGCTCTTGCAAAAATAGCGTCTAATGTTATAGTTGTTATTTTGAACTATATTTTTAGCAAATTATGGATATTTAGATGATACATCCCTCCTTTTTAAGGAGGGTATTTTTTTGAAAAAAAGCTACCGATTTTGTCGGTTTTAAGGAAAATAAATTCGACGGCAAACCCTTCGAAAAGTAGGGGAAATATATAGGTTTTATCAGAATTTATCGCAAGGTCGGAAATGCTGTCGTAAGGCGTCGAACGATTTCTTGAAAAAAATGTAAAACCGTATTGACAGCCGTAAATTATTGTGATAAATTGATGTTGAAAAAAGAAAGGAGCGATGAAAAATGATTGCTTATGTCGATAAAAGTAAAGAATTGAGAAGAGAGTTAGACGCGTTTATTAACAGAAATAATTTTCATGACCTGTCAGCTCCTGAGCTGGTAGAAAAGGCACTGATGATTGAAAAGCAGATGTCAGGCAAATAAAAGTGTCCACAAAAATCCCCCGTTCACAAACTGCCGGACAGGCAGCGAGTGTACGGGGTTTTATTATGTGCTATTGAGATGAATTTTAGCTTCGCTTATAGAGTTTTGTGAGATGGTTTATGTGGTATATAACACCATCGTGCAGCAAGTCTTTTCGTATACGCCAGCTCCAGTTTTCCTTGTTAGCGGTAGACGGGGTGTTCATACGCTCTCCATATCCGAGATAATCCTGCAAGGGTATTACGGCAAGCTTGGCACGGCTTGCAAGAATTGTACGCACCATGGCAACAGGAACCAAATCGTCGGTGCCGACATTCAGATAGTCACGGATAAATTCCTTGTTTGTTTCGTTTTGATACCATCCAACCAGCGTATCATTGTCATGGGTTCCGGTATAAGCAATACAGTTTTCAGGATAATTATACGGGAGATACGGATTATCGTTATATGGGTCAAAAGCAAATTGAAGAACCTTCATCCCCGGGAAACCGCAATTTGTAAGAAGAGCACGCACATCATCGGTGATATATCCCAAATCCTCTGCAATAATCTGTGCATCAGGCAGCTTGCGTTTGATTGCAGAAAAGAGAGCCATACCAGGCCCCTTTTTCCAGCTTCCGCCACGAGCGTCTTTGTCGCCGAACGGAATTGCATAGTAGGACTCAAAGCCACGGAAGTGGTCGATGCGGATTACATCATAAAGCTTCATGCAAGCCTCTATGCGTTCTGTCCACCATTTATATCCGTCATGCTTCATTACATTCCAGTTATAGAGAGGATTGCCCCATAGCTGTCCGGACTCGGAAAAGGCATCCGGCGGGCAACCGGCGACTTGTTGAGGTGTTCCGTCCTTATCGAGCCAGAAAAGACGCCTTTGTGTCCAGACATCACTTGAATCAAGGGAAACATAAATCGGTATGTCGCCGATTATTTTAATTCCGTTTGTATTTGCATAGCTTTTTAGTGCCGTCCATTGGCGGTAGAAAATATATTGCTGAAACTTAATAAAGGAGATGCTTTCCCATAGTTTGTCCGTATATTCCTTTATAGATGCCAAAAGACAGTTTCTTATGCCGTTCTCCCACTCATACCATGGCTTGCCGCAAAAGTGTTCCTTTACTGCGGTGTAAAGGGCATAGTTGTCAAGCCAATGACTGTTTTCAGAGTCAAAAGAGGTATATTCCGGTGTCACGGAAAAACGCGAAAATGCTGTTTTTAAAAGGTCATATTTGTAAGCCTTTACTGCATCATAATCAACCTTGTCTTTGCTGTCACCAAAGAATATGCCGTCAAGATCGCTTTCTGTCAAAAGCCCGTCTGACTTTAGCATATCGAGGTCGATAAGGAGCGGATTTCCGGCAAAGGCGCTTGGACTGCTGTATGGAGAATTATTATCATCGGTTGGGGACAGGGGTAAAATCTGCCAGAAACTTTGCCCTGACTGCTTTAAAAAATCAATAAACCTATATGCCGCATCACCCATTGTTCCAATGCCGTAATCGGAGGGGAGGCTGGTGATGTGCATGAGTATTCCTGCTTTTCTCATTAAGACAACTCCTATAATATAAATCTACCATAACATTATAGCATATCGTTAAATAAAAATCAAAAAAATATTGAATTTTTTAATAAAATATAGTAAAATTAAGTTGATATACTATAATTTTACAGAAAGGCATCAAATGTTAAATGAAAAGCTTTGATATAAAAACAAAAATATATTTTGGTGATAATGCACTTGATAGACTCGAGGAACTGCCGTATAAGCGGGTTTTGATAATTACAGACCCGTTTATTGAAAAGAGTGGTATGCTGCAGAGTGTTACATATCGTCTTACAAATGCCAATATTGAGTTTGATGTATTTACCGATGTTGTACCTGATCCGCCGATTGAAAAGATTACTGCCGGCGTGGAAAAGATGGTGGCATATGTACCTGAGTGTATAATTGCGATAGGCGGAGGCAGTGCGCTTGATGAAGCGAAGGCAATACGCGAGTTTGCGCGCAAGGTTACAGGAAATAATGACACCGCACTTATTGCGATCCCTACAACAAGCGGAACGGGAAGCGAAGTAACAAGCTTTGCTGTTGTGACCGACTCACAAAGAGGTGTTAAGTTCCCGCTTGTGTCGGAGGATTTGCTTCCAACCGAGGCTATTCTTGATGCGGATCTTGTAAAAAGCGTCCCTGCAACAGTCACGGCAGATACAGGTATGGATGTTTTGACTCATGCGCTTGAGGCATATGTCAGCACAGAAAATAACGAATTTTCTAATGCACTTGCGGAAAAAGCAATTGAAATCTGCGGAACATTCCTTTTGCGTTCATATCTTGATAATAATGACACGCATGCTCGCAAGAAGATGCATGTCGCATCCTGCCTTGCAGGACTTGCATTTAATTCGGCATCTTTGGGACTCAACCACGGCATCGCACATGCTATCGGAGCGCAGTTCCATATTCCGCACGGAAGAGCAAATGCGATGGTTTTGCCGCATTTGATAGAGTATAACGCCGATATAAACAAACACTCAAAGAGTAAGCCTACATATCATCCGTGCGTTAAGAAATATGTGAATGCGGCGAAGCTTTTGGGAGTGAATAACTTTAATGAAATCACTACTGTTCGTGCGTTGGTCAGTTATATCCAGTTCCTGATGAAGGAAATGAATATGCCGCTTTCGATTTCCCAGTGCAACATTGATAGAAATGAATACTATAATGCAATCGACAGAATGGCAGAGTCTGCAATAAATGACGCCTGCACAAAGACAAATCCAAGAGTGCCTACCAAGCTTGAAGTCGAGGCAATTTTGGAACATATGTATGAATAAGGGTTTTATTATCGGTAATTTGTATATAATAGTATTATTACAGGCAGAAAGGTTAGAGGTGAGTATATGAATATTTGTGTATACGGGGCATCAAGTAATCTTATTGATAAATCATTTATAGACGCAATAGAAAATATGGGCTGTGATATGGCCCAAAGAGGGCATACCCTTGTTTTTGGGGCGGGAGCCGAAGGTGTTATGGGAGCGTCTGCAAGAGGCGTGAAAGCAGGCGGCGGAAAGGTTATTGGAATTGCTCCGGGCTTTTTCAATGTAGACGGTATGATTTTTGAAGAGTGCGATGAACTGGTCAGACCGGAAACCATGCGCGAGCGTAAAAAAATGCTTGAAGAGCGGGCAGATGCGTTTATCATGGCACCGGGAGGAATAGGAACATTTGATGAGTTCTTTGAAATACTGACACTAAAACAGCTGTCACGCCATACAAAGGCAATTGCTATTTATAATGTAAACGGATATTTTGATGACCTTCTAAAGATGATGGAAAAGGCAATCAGCACAAATTTTGTGAAAGAAGAGTGCAAGGATCTTTACCGTATATTTGATAACAGCGATGAAATGCTTGATTATTTAGAGGAATATAAACCTGTTGATCTTGATATACTTAATTTTAAGAACATTAAAGTTAAGTAATATTGAAAAAGGAGTGTTCCTATGAAAGTAAAGAATATATTTTTGGTTTTGGGTGCGGTTATTTTGGCGGTATCTGTATCAGGATGCGGAACTGCGGGAGAAAATAATTCTCCGCAAGACAATCCGGTAGACAGGGCAGAGAAAGTCAATCTCACCATCCATTCAGACGGTGAAAAAGAGCTTGTTGAGGCAACCCTTTATCAGGGAGACGGATATTCAATCTATATTCCGGACTCGGGGTTCAGATACGAGCGTGATTTTGATGACGGCGTGTATGAGGAACATTGGGAAAGTGTAACAAATGATAATGCGGAGGTTATGGTCTGGCTTTACAAAAACACAACCGAACAAGCGGCACGCAGTGCATTTCTCAGGGAAAATGACGATTATATTTTTGAGGACTTGACTGGAGAACCGCTTGTCGGGACAGAGCTTGATGGGGATGAGTTATGGTTTAAGGTTGTGCCGCATGGGGCAGACACATATATCGTTTCGTGGAAATATCCCAAAAGAGCAAGAGAATCACTTTCAGAGACACTTGCCCAAATTGCCGGAACATTTAAAACAAATGAATAAGAAAGAAGCATCACCTGATTTCGGGTGATGCTTTTTTAGACAAAAAAATAGATTTAAAGAGGAAAAATATGTTGACAAACAGATTGCAATGTGATATACTGATAAGGCAGTTAAATTTAGGGGTGTAGCTCAGTTGGTAGAGCAACGGTCTCCAAAACCGTGTGCCCAAGGTTCGAGTCCTTGTACCCCTGCCAACAGAAAAACGGCTTAAACCTTGTGTTTAAGCCGTTTTTCTGTTATTCAATAAAATGGTGCGCGGTCTTATGTTTCAACACAATTGCTTAAAATGAGCATCAATTTCGCATACGGTCGCATCCGTTTCTAACGATTCCGTCTGCTACATCATCATTTTAGCATCACTTGATTTCGCTAATTCTGCCGATTTTGGTTGTAGAGAGCAATTCTGCAAGAATATTTTTTAATTCTCGCAGAATATTTTCTCCAAAATATAATTCCTTTTTTCTTTGTTTACTCTGTATCAAAATTTGATACACCCTGAGTCTCAATTCTCAGGGTGTATTTTGGTGTTTAGGATTCTTTTATATCTCAAATCCGTCTGTGATTCCGGTCAGCCTTGAGGTATCCTTCTTTACATAGTACCT
>JAZNTB010000097.1:0-6155 GCA_045591565.1 Clostridia bacterium | reverse complement strand
TCAATGTAATTGAAGTATCCATTGAGGGAAGACAGTACCGAGTTCACACTTGCAGGAGCATACTGTTGTGTCAACATATTTTTATATTCCAACACAAGTGTTTTAGTAAGTTCATTGCCCTCTATCCAATTTATAAATGCGGTGATGTCACGGATATATTTTTCGATAGTGACAGAGCATTTTTCTTCTTCGACTAAATAATTTTTGTAGTCTTCAATAGTGCGTTTAGTAATTTCATTCATGATTCAACAACTCCTTTTGATTTTATTTTACCACCACCGATAAAATATATAAGAGTTGTCAATGTTTCAGCTTATTAAATATTAAAGGGCGATTGCTAATTCATAAACGGAATTAACAATTGCCTTAGTACTTTCGTATGCTTTATCATATTTTTTCACCTCCAGTGAGACAAATCATACCACAGAAGAGAGAGGAAGTCCACGAAGGAATGGGAACCGCTCGGCTGATTTTGTTCAGCAAGTGCATTCTCAATTGAATAAATTTTCATTCAACCTCGTTGATGCTTCACTCAAATTTCATAACCAATCCCGTTACGATTTCACAGAATACAATTTCATTTTGAGAACCAATGCCGAGGACATCATCAAAAAAAATCAAGACACCTTGCAGGTAATACGAAAAATATTTTGCTATCCTGCACGAAACCAACAGAAAATTTTTCAGAGAGGTCGCAGGTCATTCGTAAAAAAATATTTATACAGATGGGTTTGTCTTCGAAATTTTTTCAAGAGAGTGAGCGCCCCTTTGTGAAATATATCCTTGCAGAGCGAGACCTGTTAGCGATTCCGTTGCAATAATTTTTTGAGAGATAGGGTACCCATTTTGAAAATTTTTCTTACAGAATGTGCGGCCTATTAGTGATTCCAGTGCTACAAATTAACGAGAGAGGTCGTGACCTCTTCGGCAAAAATAATTTCAAAATCAATTCTGCTTTCGATTTTTGTTGCGGAATCATAGCAGACAGATTCTATACTCACTCGATTGGGAGAGGGTGATGACAGAATAGTATTTGGTAACCCTTTTAGCACAAAAAATTTCACGGATAATTTCATCAAAATTTCCGATACCGCAAAATACACCACTTTTATTCCCATTTCATCGGCACTTACGGGCACCTCGACACCAAATCAGCACCAGACCCCTTGAAACAGCACCACTCCCGAACGGCACTGCCGGTCGGTGTTTAACCGCATTGGTGTCGGACTCCGACACCAATGCCTTTTCCTGCTTCATTTTATTCCGTTCGTTTTTCGGTCATTTTGGTGCCTGTACTGTTGTTTTTTGATGTCTGTCTTCATTATCCCCAATATCTCAAATCGGTTTTAAGGTCTTAACTCGCCCGAACACTGCGTGATTTTTGTGACTAACTTTCTTGGGTGGGGTAAATACCTTACCGCAGATTTTGTTTCTCAAAAACCATCGTACACAGCGTTGTGTTTGGCTCATAATTGTTTTTCTTCCAATTATCATTGGCAGATATGCCGTATGGGAGAGACATAACTTATTCAGGCAGTGCAATTCCACTTGGCAAAAATAAATTCATTCTATTCCGCTAAGCTGCCGATTGATTCTACCCGAATTAAAAATTATAATTTCACACAGCAATTTTGCAAGAGAATTTTACTGCAAATTCAAAACCTCTTTTCTTTGGTTAATGTATAATAAATTTTAATACGGGGTAACGGCAATTCTTGAAACGGAAAATAATTCTATGCAGACTCTCTCGGATGCTTTTTGTTATATTCTTCAAGCATCCTTTTTGCATTTTCCCGAGCTAAGTCTTCCTGAAATTTTTTCATCTGTTGTTGATGAAAATAATCAACCGCATCCTGTATAGGTCGGATTGTATATTTCAGGTTACCATTTTGCTTCTTGCCATTTTTCAAAATTACTTCTGTCGGTTCAGTATAGATAAGGCACTTTTCTTCAAGCTCTCTTACATATTTAGCAACTGTAGTTTTGCTTTCTATTTTAAGAGCCTTACCAATAGTTCTGTAACTCGGATAGCACTGATAAGTTTTTCTGTCCTCAATGTACCTGAGATAAAAATATATTGCCAATGCAGTTGTATTCAAATCCAACTGCATAATCTGGTTTGGCATAACAAATTGATTACTCAATTTGTATTGGTTGTTTAAATAATATTTCATATTGCTCCTCCTTCTGGCAAATAAAAAAGCCGTATCATTTCGATACGACTTATACCTTGTGTTAACTTCATAGCCTTTTTGAACAAAAGAAAAAGTACAGCTATTTTTCAATAACTGTACTTAATTCTCTCTCAATCGGCTTTTTTCGTAAACATCCTTTTGAGAAGCACGCCTTCGAGCGATATTTTTCTTTTAATTTCAAAATTCTAGTCCCTTTATTTTCTGTTTTTAGCTTCCTCAAGCTTTGTGTGGCGTCTCATCTTGACCTCATCCGAGATAGGCTTGATGTCGCCGGCAGCTGTGAGTGCCTGTCTGGTGAGTAGTGGTCCAAACAGCTCATAAATAAGCACTGCGAACAGTGTTATGTTTCGGATAAGATTTCCCTGCTCGCCAAGCTGCATTGCGGTAGTACACATTCCAAGCGCAACTCCCGCCTGAGGCAAAAGAGTAATTCCCAGATATTTGCAAATTTCCGGAGAGCACTTGGTCGCCTTTGCGCTCGCATATGAGCCAAAATATTTTCCAAGCGAACGGAAAATGATATAAACAATACCGATAACCACGATTGCCCAGTCTGCAAATACGCGGAGTTCAAGCTCCGCTCCGCTTATAACGAAAAACAGTGCAAAAAGCGGTGAAGTCCATTTATCCGATGCCGCCATCAAATCATGGGAAAGCGGACAGATATTGCAAAATACAGTTCCAAGCATCATACATACAAGCAATGACGAAAAGCTGATATGTACAGGTCCTATGTTAAAGTCCATCATAGCAAGCGATACTGTTAAAAATACGAATGCAATGGTGAGGTTTAATCGGTTTGTGTTTGAGTTAAACAGTTTTTCAAGCTGTGTAAGCACCCATCCCATTACTGCGCCAAGCGCAAGTGAGCAGACTATTTCTATCATAGGATTTACTATGATTGATACCATATCTACAGAGCCGAGCAGAAGTGTTTTTGCAACACCGAAGGATACCGCAAAAATGATAAGTCCTATCGCATCATCAAGCGCAACTATAGGAAGCAGGAGCGATGTAAGAGGACCCTTTGCCTTATACTGTCTTACTACCATAAGTGTTGCAGCAGGTGCTGTTGCTGTTGCTATTGCGCCAAGTGTTATCGCCTGTGCAAGGGACAATTTATCCGGCATAAGCTTGTGCATAACAAATAAGGCTATATCAACAAATATGGTCGCAACAAGAGCCTGAAATATTCCTATAACCATTGCCTGCTTGCCAGTTTTCTTAAGATCGTCAAGACGAAACTCGTTTCCTATGGAAAATGCTATAAAACCAAGTGCAACCTCAGAAATCAAGCTGAGCTTCCCTACTGCTTCTGCCGAAGAAAAGCCTATTCCGTCAATTCCGAGTGCTCCCACGCAATACGGTCCTATAAGAACACCTGCAATAAGGTATGCCGTTACTGACGGCAACTTAAGCGGTTTAAAAAATCTGGTCATAATAAGACCTGCTAACAGTGCTATTGATACCGATAATAATGTACTCATAATTACCTTCCCTTATCTCTCTTCAAGCGGCACATAGTTTGTTATTTCCGAAACAGACTTATACGCCGGTCGTATTATCTTGTTCGTATTTATTAATTCTTCTATTCTGTGTGCGCTCCAGCCCGCAATTCTTGCCGTCGCAAACATCGGTGTGTAAAGCTCATCAGGCAGCTCCAGCATCGAATATGCAAAACCGCTGTAAAAATCGATATTAGGGCTTACTCCCTTATATATCTTTCGTTTTTCCGAAATTATCTCGGTAGCAAGTGACGCAAACTTTTTATAGAGGTTATATTCCTCGTGTCTTCCTTTTTCTTCGGAGAGTTTTCCAACAAACTTCTTGAATATCTCAGAACGGGGATCGGATATCGAATATACCGCATGGCCCATACCGTAAACAAGACCGGACTTATCAAACGCTTCTTTGTTCAAAAGCTTTGTTATATATTCCCTGATTTGTCCCTCGTCCTTCCAATCGGTGATATTCTCTTTCAAGTCTTCAAACATATGCTTTACCTTGATATTGGCACCGCCATGCTTTGGTCCTTTGAGCGAGCACAAGGATGCTGCAACAGACGAATATGTATCGGTTCCTGAGGATGTAACCACATGCGTCGTAAAGGTTGAGTTATTTCCGCCGCCGTGCTCAGCATGAAGCACAAGAGCCATATCCAGAATTCGTGCCTCAAGATGCGTAAACACCTTATCCGGCCTTAGCATCCGCAGAATATTTTCTGCTGTTGACAGACTCGGTTTCGGTCTGTGAATATAAAGCCCCTTGAACTTTTCGTAGTGATTATACGCATGATATGCATATACCGACAAAAGCGGAAATGTCGCAATCAGCTGTATACACTGTCTTAAAACATTCGGAATAGAGAGGTCATTGGCATTTTTATCATACGAATAAAGCGTCAGAACGCTCCTCGCCAATGAATTCATTATATCGCCGTTAGGCGCTTTCATAATTACATCACGGACAAAGTTTGTCGGCAACGATCTGTATTCGCATAAAAGCTCTTCAAACTTTGAAAGCTCAGTCTTATCCGGAAGTTTTCCGAACAAAAGCAGATACACAGTTTCCTCAAAGCCAAATCTGTCATCATTATAAAAACCGTCTACTATATCATTAATATCAATTCCGCGGTAATAAAGCTCTCCCTCGCACGGAACACTTTTTCCGTCAATAAGCTTTGATGAGTTTATTGTAGAAATCTCGGTAAGACCTGTCACTACGCCTCTTCCGTCAATATCACGAAGTCCCCGCTTTACCTGGTGAACAGTATAAAGCTGTGGGTCTATATTACTGTTTTTAATACATTTATCCGCCAAGGAATAAATTTCCGGAGTAATTGCAGAATAATCTGAACCCTTCATCAAAATCATCTCCTTTTCAAATATCCCCCCATTTTACATATATAATTTTACCACATTTTTTAACTTTTTGCAATAGATAATATTGCAATCTATCCGGCAATATGATATAATTATTTTGTTGATTATTAATAGAAACTGCCACCGGGTAGTGTAATGCCAAAGCATTCGTTTGCATATCGTTAGGTCTTTGAAGATGTGCATAAAACGGATGTTTATTTTTTTGGAGGTCCGCATGAAATTTAAGCCTAATACAACCTACTTTTCAAAAAATGAAAAGCTGCTCTGGTTATTATCCTCTTTTCTCATTACCGCAACCTTTATTGTCTTTGACCGCAGCAACTATATGACACTTATTTCCTCTTTGATTGGCATAACATCACTTATACTAAACGCCAAAGGAAACCCTGCAGGTCAGGTTCTTATGGTAATATTCAGCGTGCTGTATGGCATTATTTCCTATTCCTTTGACTATTACGGAGAAATGATAACATATCTGGGAATGACGGCTCCCATGGCTGTTTTTGCCCTTTGTACCTGGCTTAAAAATCCGTATAACGGAAACAAATCAGAGGTGTCGGTAAACAGTATATCACGAGGCGAGGCTGTCTTTATGTTTATTCTTACTACTCAAGTAACGATTTTTTTCTATTTTATCCTTGATTTTTTCGGTACAGCAAATCTTCTTCTAAGCACCCTGTCTGTCACCACAAGCTTTATCGCTGCATACCTGACTATGCGTCGAAGCGAATACTTTGCTCTTGCATATGCTGCAAATGATATTATTTTAATAGCTTTATGGTCACTTGCTGCTTTCTCCGATACATCATATATATCGGTTATTATATGTTTTATAACCTTCTTTGTAAATGATATGTATGGTTTTTATAGCTGGCAAAGAATGAAACATAAGCAAAAAGCTCCACCGCATACTTTGCGGTAGGAGCTTTTTTTATTATGCAGGAATTTGCGCTTAGCAATGACGAAATAACAAAACCAAAATCCTACGCCCGCAGGCGGGGCTTTTATCAAAAGCTTTTTTATTATGCAGGAAATTGCCTTAGCAATGACGGAATAACAAAACTGCTACCATAATCCT
>JAZNTB010000096.1:0-3216 GCA_045591565.1 Clostridia bacterium | reverse complement strand
GGGAATTACCCATTAATATGAAAGGAAGTTTTGGTATGAACGAAAAATGTTGTACTCCGGAAAATAATGGCTTTAAAGAGGCAGTATGCATACATACCGATAAGGTTTATGACAGCTGTCGAGAATAGCACTATGCAAGATGTATATATGTATGGAATGCATATCTGCATCTTTATAACGGATAAATTGTAAAACTTTATCAAAATCCGTAATACACTTCGTGGATATGTATTCCTTCAAGCAATATACTTTTGAAGGGTGATCATATGAACGATTTAATAACTATGGGCAACATAATAAAGCAAATCCGCAAATCTGGTCAACATAATACGCAAGAAAAATTTGCAGAGCTTATTGACACAAGTGTTGAAACAGTCAGCAACATAGAGCGTGGGCTTGTTCTTATAAGTACTAAAACACTTGCAAGCATCGCTGAAAACTGTGATACTTCTGCTGACCATATATTAGGAATTTCCCCGAAATCAAAAGAAAAAGATAGCTGATTCGAAATTCATCAACTATCTTCCTTTTGGATATGGCTATTATTGGCAACAGAGGCATATCTCGGCTTTGCTTTGCTGTAGTATGTCCACTTGAGCTTTTGACCGCAATAGGAGCAGAACTTTTGATAATCATGCTCAAATGGGGTGTCACATCTGGGACAAATCGGGTATGCATATGTTTTGTTTGGGCAAAATATTGTGCTACTATGTATAAAAACCTCTTTCACCTGCATATCCTGTCTGTAGCTCAAACTTTCTTCAACTGTCTCACATTTTCTTTTACTCATGTTCATTCATCACACAGAAATTAGACTTTACAAAGTCTTTCGTCAGCAGTTCCGGAATTGTCAGTCCTGTATATGCCGCCAACCTTTCCAAAACATCGAGACGCACATTTGACAGTTCACGCTCTATCAAGCTTATCGTCTCTTTGCTCACGCCTGTCCTAAAAGCTATTTCCATTTGAGATATGCCTTCTAATTGTCTAAACTCTGCTAAATTCTCCGCCAAAATCCTTTTGTAAGGCACTTAATTTCACCTCAAGGAGAGTATAGAATATATGACAAAATTTGACAACGGATTATATTACGAGTTTAAATTTCCCCCAAAAAGCAAAAAAAGAGCTGAAACTTTTTTAATCGAATCAGCTCTTCCTTATTATTCATCTATCGTTTTTTTTGCTAATAATTTCTTCATCGCTCATACACCCCGCATCTATCATTTATAACAAGGGTACGCATCAGGCTTTCGGGAAGATTTAAGTCGCTCTCCGATGCACCTGCATAAATGCCCCTGTCCAAAAGCTTCTGAATTGTCGGTCTCGCCCAGGCAGGAAGCTCGCTTGTGTAATGATATACTTTTTCTTTGCTCTGCTTAAGTTCTTTTACCTCTTCCTTTAAGGCTTCAAATTCTTTCTTTTCTTCCGCTGTCATGGCTGTATCCTCCCATGTTCTCATAAAGTTTTCAGGGGTTTTATACTGTTTTTTCAAGACACTTGCAGTCTTTCCCCAATTTGCAAGCTGAAAGTGTGGCTTGTCAGGGCTTGAAAAGTCACCGCCCCACAAAAGCCCTATGCTCTTACCAAGCCATCCGACTTTACCAAAAAAGCCGTCAGTATCGTTGTATGCGCCTTTTCCGTCAGCACGGTAGAAGTCAAAGGCAACGCCCCATTGATGCATAGATGAGAATGTTGAGCCTCTGGCATTTGTAACAATACTGCCGGCAACCGTTCTTCCTTTTGCATAAAGTGCATCCTGCTCGGCTACAGTCCGCATACACTCACTAATACCGACCTTAAGCCCCTGCTTTTCGCAGAGGCTTAAAAGCTTGGTTATCTTCTCCTGCAGGCAAGGATGCAGTTCTTTTATATCACGCATCTTTCTTGCCCTCTATAAACTGCTTGAATGCCTGATGCAGTCCTGTTGATGCAAGGCCCGTAATAACGCCCGAAGCTAAAATATCAAGCGAGATATTTCGCTCCGCTATACAGGCACATACCGCTCCGAAAAGCGCAAGCACGGTCGGAATGATTTTATTGTCTACATCCTTCACCCAATGCTTTAATATGTATCCGATTGACAGGCATAAAACCATTACCACCGGCAAATACATTTCAGTAATTAAATTCTCCATAACGCTCCTCCTATTTGTGATATTCCTCAAGGTCATTAATTCTGTGATTTGCGACCTTAATTTCTTCTTCAACAACAGCGTCACGCTTTTCAAGCTCGTAAACACGCTCTATAACGCTGTTGTGCTTGTCCACCTTTTTCTCAAGCTGTTCTATTCGGTAATTAACAAGCCTCGAGCTTGTTATAATACCGGCAAAGGTACCCACAGCACTTCCTATTGCGCTTATAAGCGCTGCCAATGCCTCCGGACTCATTCTTCCTCTTCCTGTGGCTTTTCAAATTCTTTGAGCCACTCCTCATAAGAAAGGTTTGTAAACCCTTCTTTTGCAAAACGCTCCGAAATATCAGGTCTGTTCTGCAGCATATAGCTGAACTTATCCGCCTTCTCAAGATTTACATCTGCCTCAGGCGTGAGCTTTCCTGCTACCCTTAAATCCTCGCGCACCTTTATAGCCGAAATTTTCAAGTCACTTCCGGTCTGCTTTGATTTCTCCAGAATTAATTCATATATTCTTTCTACTGTCATGATTTAGTCCTCCTTTTTACTTTCCTCTAACCTGTTTATCTCTTCTCGCCACTCCTGACGCTGTAATTTTGTAGGCTCGTATTCTTCCGCAGATAGCCACCCTTCTGCATACTTAATTGCTTTATAGTCAGTATCTAAAAGAGCTTGCTTTAATTCGACTATTCTATCTTCTTTTGAAACCTCTGGCGCATCTATTTCTTCCCAATTATTATAAATTAAATTGTCCTTTAATTCATAGGTCGGCATATATAGCTTACCGTTCTGTGGGTGTTCTGCCTGAACGAGCCTGTAATACCCTTTGTCATTATGTATTTTTTCACTGTTGGTAAAAATATCTTGTCCGCAAATCGAAAGTGGTCTCGGCGCTCTCTCTATATTTTTGTTGTCTATAAATTTATAAAACATTTATACATCGCCTCCCGCTATAAATTCTCCCGTTCCAGCGTTCTTATAAAATACATCATTTATTACATCATACATACCTATTGTATTATCTGATTTTCTGTAACAAGGTATTAAATCCAACACAAGTCGGATCGTAGCCATGTCGTTCTGT
>JAZNTB010000095.1:0-11271 GCA_045591565.1 Clostridia bacterium | reverse complement strand
ATGCCTCCTTACCGATTTACATATATCCTACAGCAATAATCAGCAAAAAACAAGCCTCAAAATAATACCGTTATCTGGGACTTGTTTTTTTTGTTTAGATTTTATTATCAATACAGTCTATAATTTCCTCCTGTATTTCATCAATAGTGCGCAGTTTTCCATCTTTCACACATGAAATATGCTTCCATCCAAATTTTTCCGAAACATATTTTGCATTTTCATAGCTTTTTTCGAGATAAGAAAAATCACGCTCATGTATATCGTGTTCTTGCTCCGGTGAAAACTTGTTGTCTCGGTTTTGCATAAGAATCCTGCCATACTCAGGCGGCATATCAAGGAAAACAGTCATATCAGGCTTCGGGATTTTATAAAGATTAAATTCAAAATCAAACAGCCAGTCAAGGAACTTTTCCTTTTCCGCTAAATCCTCTATCTTACTTGCCTGATGTATCATATTTGAAGAAACATATCGGTCTGCAATTATTATTGTGCTTTCGTCTTCATAGTCCTTATGCCAATCGGTACGAAAAGTTGCAAATCTATCTGCTGCAAATAAAGTGGATGCGCAATATGCGTCGACATCATCTGCGTTCTCACCAAATTCACCCGACAGATACATCTTAACAAGACTTGATGTAGGACTGTCATACATCGGAAAGGAAATCATTCTAACCTTATATCCCTTACCTTCATAGTGCTTTGCCAAAAGCTCGGTATGTGTTTGCTTTCCACTTGCGTCAACGCCGTCTATTGCAATTAGTTTTCCCATTGTTATTCCCCTTTTTTATAGCGTTTTCCTTTAAATAATACAGTAAATCCAAACTTTGGAAGTGCCATCATTCGGCCGATGCGCCACGGCTCCTTCTTTAGTCGGTAAAGCCATTCAAGACCAAGCTTGCACCATGCATCCGGCGCCCTTTCAACTGTTCCTGCAAAGACATCAAGGCTTCCGCCGACTCCCATCATAACATGGCAGGACAGCCTATCCATATTTTTATAAATCCACTTTTCCTGTGTAGGCGCCCCGAGGCATACAAATACCAAATCTGCACGGCTCTCGTTTATATCTGTAATTATGTCATCTACTTCTTCCGGCCCAAAATATCCGTTATGAGTTCCGACTATGTTTAAAAGCGGATACTTTTCCTTCAGGTTCTTTTCCGCAAGCTCAGCAATCCCCGGCTTACCGCCGAAAAGATAGAGTCTGTGGCCGGTCTTTGCTATTTCATCAATGACCCCACATGCAACATCATATCCAGCAACGCGCTCGCTAAGAGGATTTCTTAGTATTTTGGACGCATAAACAACCCCGATACCATCAGCAGTCAAAAGGTCGGCGGAATTTAATATGTCACAAAATTCCGGATCCTTATATGCCATGAGTATTATTTCAGAATTAGGTGTAAATACCGCATGATTCCCTTTTTCGTCAAGCATTTTTACAACCTTTTCTACAGCCTCGCCATTAGTTATTTTGTCAACATTTACGCCGAGAATATTGATTTTCTCCATCATTTCTCCTCCTTAAAACAGCGACATTTGTGTGTCCTCCGTGCGCAGGAAAGAACCTGCAGCAGGAATGTTTTTCGCTTTATAGTGCTTTATATTGTCAAGTCCGCTGTCTTTTGCAAGAGTAGCACGAACAAGAGTAGCACCCCTTTTGGTTATCTTCATTACCTGAACGCCCTGCGTTGATTTTGTGGCTTTTAAAGGAATTACCGATGTGTCAACAGCAATCACCTTATTATTATCAGCAAATGCTACAATTTCTGTATCTTCTGCAATCCATATAATGCTTCGTATCTCTGCTTTATCCGAGTACGCACCAATAAGACGCCTGCGGTTAGATTTGGTCTGGTAATTTGAAAGCTCTACCTTTGCCATCTTTCCGTTTGCAAATGCAAAAATCATATATCCTGAGTAATCATTTGCAAGCACTGTGTAAAGCAGCTTCTCCCCGTCCTCAAAGCCTAAAAGCGCCGGAACATACTCGCCCATACTTGAAACCTTTGAATCCGGAATATCATAAGCATGGCACTTATACACAGAAGCCTTATCTGTAAAGAATATCAGCTCGCTCTTGTTCGTTGCCTCAAATTCCTGAATGACCTCGTCTCCTTCTTTGAGTTTATGCTCCGAAGTGGTCGAGCGAAGTGAAATTGCCGATACCTTTTTGAGGTATCCTTCCCGTGTAGCAAAAATAGTAAGAGCATAATCTTCAACCGACTGATCTTCTCTGTATTCTGAAATCTCACTGCTTTCGACAATTTTGGTTCTTCTGTCCTGACCGTACTTTTTAGCAATAGCAGTAAGCTGCTTTGCAATTACCTTTTTAATTTCCTTATCACTTGCTAAAATTCGATTTAATTCATCAATTTCTTCAATAAGTCTTTCGATTTCGGCAGTTCGGTTTATAATATATTCCTTATTCAGGTTACGAAGCTTAATTTCCGCAATATATTCTGCCTGGACTTTATCAATCTCAAATCCTGACATAAGGTTCGGAATAACATCTTCTTCCCTCTCTGTGTGTCGTATGATTGAAATGGCCTTATCAATATCCATCAATATTTTCTTAAGTCCCGTTAAGAGATGAAGCTTTTCAGACTTTTTATCAACATCAAACTTCATTGCATTTTTAATGCAGCCGGAGCGGAACTTCACCCATTCATCCAAAATGCTTTTTACTCCAAGAACCATCGGAACATTATTAATCAAAAGATTGAAGTTGCAGGCAAAACTGTCCTCAAGCGGGGTAAGCTTGTAGAGCTTGAGCATAAGTGCATCAGGGTCGGTACCGCGCTTTAGGTCAATCGCCAGCTTGAAGCCGTCAAGACCGGTTTCATCTCGGGCATCGGATATTTCTTTTAGCTTATTCGCCTTAACCAAATCCATAATCTTTGAAAGGATTGCTTCAACCGTTGTGGTATACGGAATTTCTTTGATTTCGATGCAGTTATTTGATTTGTCATACTCATAAACAGCACGCATCTTAAAGCTGCCTCTGC
This sequence comes from Clostridia bacterium, assembly GCA_045591565.1. Lineage (GTDB taxonomy): Bacteria > Bacillota > Clostridia > UBA1381 > UBA1381 > UBA1738. The sequence goes on along the minus strand of JAZNTB010000095.1, from coordinate 8,263 downwards.
CTGTTTCATAAATTTCCCGCATCTGCTCTTTATCATATAAAAGCTCTGCGCCAAGCGGAAAGTCAGGTGCCGGCATAATCTCTGTTATATCGCAGTTTGGATTCTTCATATATGCAATAGTTGCATCGCAAACCTCACGCAAATTAAAGGAGCATATATTGCTTGCCATACCAACAGCTATTCCCTGATTGGGATTTACTAAAATATTAGGAAATGCAACAGGCAAAAGTGTCGGCTCCTGCATCTCTCCGTCGTAGTTATCAACAAACTTAACTGTATTTTTATTAATATCCCCGAAAAGTTCCTGACAAATCGGGTCAAGCCTCACCTCAGTATAACGCGCAGCAGCATACGCCATATCTCGCGAATACTGCTTACCAAAGTTTCCCTGTGACTCTACAAGTGGATGCAAAAGTGCTTCATTTCCGCGTGTTAAGCGCACCATTGTTTCATAGATAGCACTGTCACCGTGAGGGTTCAGCTTCATTGTCTGTCCAACCACATTGGCAGATTTTGTGAGCTTTCCACCTAAAAGCCCCATCTTGTACATTGTATAAAGCAGCTTTCTGTGCGCAGGCTTTAATCCGTCAATTTCAGGAATTGCACGCGATACAATAACGCTCATTGCATACGGCATATAGTTTTTTTCAAGAGTGTCGGTTATAAGCTCCTCCGCTATCGGCGCAGGAATATAGCTTTCTTCAACAGTTTTTTTCTTTTTAGCCATCTTTGCGCCTCCTTAACTGATATCAAGCATTTCCATATATAAATGCCCGTTTTGTGCAATGTGTTCTTTTCTTTCCTGAAGATTATCTCCGAGAAGCACATCAAAAACCTGTGCTGTTCGTTCAACATTTTCAGGAGTAATTCTGATAAGGCGGCGTGTAGCCGGATGCATAGTTGTAAGGCTCATCATATCAGGCTGGTTTTCACCAAGTCCCTTGCTGCGCTTAATATCATAGTCGCCCTTTGTAAGGCCTTCTTCTGATAGCTTTTTAAGAATTTCTTCCTTTTCACCGTCGGTATAAGCAAAGAGTTTCTCGCCTTTTCTCTTTGTTTTTTCAATGGAAATTTCATAAAGCGGCGATTCAGCTATATATACCTTTCCCAAATCAATAAGACTCGGTATAAGCCTGTAAATCATAGTAAGAACAAGTGTTCTTATCTGGAAACCGTCGACATCGGCATCGGTACAGATTATAACCTTGTCCCAACGCAAATTGTCAATATTGAATTCTTCAATTCCCTTGATATGCTTTGATTTTATTTCTATACCGCAGCCTAACACCTTCAAAAGGTCAAGAATAACATCGCTTTTAAAAATCTTAGTATAATCTGCCTTTAAGCAGTTCAGTATTTTTCCCCTTATCGGCATAATAGCCTGAAATGCCGGATCACGAGCCTGTTTACAGGAACCGAGAGCCGAGTCACCCTCCACTATATAAACCTCACGCTGCGAAACATCCTTGCTTCTGCAGTCAACAAATTTTTCAACTCTGTTTGTAATGTCCATAGTGCCGGTAAGTTTTTTCTTGGTGTCAATACGCACCTTTTCGGCATTCTCACGGCTTCTTTTATTTACCAATACCTGATTGGCAATTTTTTCGGCATCGGTTTTGTTTTCGAGGAAATATACCTCAAGCTGATGACGCAAAAACTCCGTCATCGCTTCTTGAATAAACTTATTGTTTATGGCTTTTTTAGTCTGGTTTTCATAGCTTGTTTGTGTGGAAAAAGAATTTATCACAAGCGCCAGACAGTCTGCCACATCATTGAATGTTATTTTAGCTTCGGTTTTATTGTATTTGCCGCTTTGCTTTAAATACTGGTCAATAGCATATACAAAAGCATTTTTCACAGCTTTATCAGGAGAGCCGCCATGTTCAAGCCAGCTTGAGTTATGGTAATATTCTAAAAGGTTTACACTTGTTGAAAAGCAAAAGGCAATCTGCATTTTCACTTTATATTCAGGCTTATCTTCTCTGTCACGGCCGACACGCTCTGCATTCCATACCTCTGTTTGAGTAAATCCTGCCTCGCCGACAGCATCGTTCAAATAATCTACGATACCATTTTCGTAATAATATTCAAATAGCTGTGTTCCTTCCTCCGTTTCGTTATATAAAACAAAGCGTATACCGGCATTTGTCATGGCCTGCTTTTTCAAAACATCCATATAGTACTCTACAGGAATATTTATATCGGTAAACACCTCTCTGTCCGGTTTCCACTTAATTGTTGTACCGGTTTTATTTGAGGATACAGGAGTCTTTGTAAGCCCTCCGACATTTTCACCCTTTTCAAAATGAAGATTGTATTTTGTTTTATCACGGACAATTTCTACATCCATATATTCAGCAGAATACTGTGTGGCACATGCTCCAAGACCATTAAGACCAAGGCTGTACTCGTACATTCCACCGGAGTTATTGTTGTATTTTCCGCCGGCATAAAGCTCACAGAAAACCAGTTCCCAGTTAAAGCGTTCTTCCTTTTCGTTATAGTCAACCGGAATACCTCTTCCGCTGTCACGCACCTCGATGCTTCCGTCAGCAAAACGCGTGATTTCAATAAGATTTCCGTACCCTTCGCGCGCTTCGTCGATAGAATTAGACAGAATCTCAAAGAATGAATGCTGGCAACCCTCAAGTCCGTCAGAACCGAATATCACGGCCGGACGCTTACGGACACGGTCCGCGCCTTTAAGGCTTGTTATACTTTGATTTCCGTATTCTTCCTTTTTCTTCGGCATAGTGTTTTCCTTTCTAAATCAATATATTGATTCAAAATCCAATTTTTTCTATCTTATTATACAATGTTTAGTGGATTTTGTCAAATTCTATTGTAATTATATTTTAAATGTGATAGAATAGTAATATATATACTATTATTTTACCAAGTAGCGAAAGGATTATAACTATGAACACGGCATATGTATACTTACAGCTGTATAGACTTTTTGACCACTCAACACCCTTAAAGGCAGACTGCGGAAAGCTCTGCGGTTCGGCATGTTGCAAGGGCGAAGACAGCGGAATGTATCTCTTTCCGGGTGAAGATGCAGTGTTCCGTCTTTTAAATCCCGACTGGTCCCAAATTGAAAAGGCGGACCTTTCATATTCTTTCGGAGGTAAAGAAAAAAATGTTCCGATACTTTTTTGTAATGGTAACTGTGACCGTTATCAGCGTCCTCTTGCATGCAGAATTTTCCCTCTGACCCCTTATGTAGATAAGTCAGGCAAGCTCGAAATAATAATGGATCCCCGCGCAAAATCAATATGCCCCATTTCAAGAGAGCTTTCGGCAGATGAACTTGATTATAACTTTATCAAAAATGTAAAGAAGGCGTTCCTTCTTTTGAGTAAGAACAATGAAATTAAGGAATATTTAGTTAAGTATTCGGAATATATTGATGAATACAGGAAATTTTTTGATTAATGAAAGAGTTGATATAGATGACTTTTGCAAAAACTAAAAATCATAGCTTATTAACATCTGTAAAATTTCGTGTTATAGTATCTGTTCTTTTGGTGCTTCTGCTTTTCGTGATATTCGCAGGAGCATTTTTGGTGGCGGAAAGCAGCTCGGATAGAATTGCAAAGGGTGTTTATGTAGCAGGAATGTACCTTGGCGGAGTCACTCAGGAAGAGGCTCAGTATATACTCTCTAAAAAAACCATACAGGCTGATTATGAAATCACACTTTATACCCGCTTGGGAAAAAGCACAAGCTTCTATGGTAGCGACATATCTCTTTTCTGTGATGTTGATAAAACCTGCAAGGCCGTTTTCGATATTGGACGGAGCGATAACATACTTAAAGACATTCTCACGCACATATCTCTCCGTATAAAACCCCGAGATTTCGGATACATATGTACATATGACAAAGAAAAGCTATGTGAACTCATATATAATTTCGGTATAAGTGTGAACGGTGAGCGCAAAAATTATCTTTTGGAATTTGGTGAAGACCATGTAAATGTTTCAAGAGGCAGCTCAGGTCAAAGCAGGGATGTAACAAAGGCGCTGCTAAGCTTTGACAGCGCAATCCGTCGTGGTCACTACAATATTTATATTCCTCTAAATGCTGATATTCCTGCTCCTCCAGGCGTGCAAAGCCTTTATGACGAAATATATCTTGCTCCAAAGGATGCATCTTATCTTATAGAAAATGGACGGGTAAAGATAATTCCTGATGAGCCCGGCAGAGAAATTGATATTAAAGAAGCAGAAATGCAGCTTGGTCGTATTTTATCAGGTGAAACTGTCCAATTAAATCTCATTTCCCTGCCCCCCGCCGTTTCCCTTGAAGATTTAAACAGGCAGCTGTTTAACCACACCTTGGCGCAATACACAACATCATATTCTACCGCAGACAAAGGCAGAAGTACTAATGTTGCGCTTGCCGCAAGAAAAATCAATGGCATAGTTCTTGCCCCCGGAGAGGTTTTTTCCTTTAACGGCAGTGTTGGTGCCCGCACAGCATCTGCAGGCTTCCGCGAGGCACCGGTCTATGTAAACGGCGAATCTGTTCAGGGAACCGGTGGCGGCATATGCCAGGTGAGCAGCACGCTTTATTCAGCTGTTTTATACGCAGATTTGGAGGTCGTAAGCAGGCGAAACCATTCCATGACTGTAGCGTATATTCCAAAAGGTCAGGATGCTACTGTTTCCTATGGAAGTATTGATTTTAAATTCAGGAATAATACAGAATACCCCCTTAAAATCAACACAACAGCAAGTGGCGGTAAGCTTACAGTTTCCCTAACGGGCACAAAACCTTCAAAGGAGAAAACCGTTAAAATAATTAACTCTACAGTAAGCACAGTTCCACCTTCAGAAGAACATATTTTAGACGCAAATCAACCCACAGGCACAAAAAAGGTTCTTTCCTCCGGCAAAACCGGATATACAGTTGATACAACAAGGGTTGTTTATGAAAACGGCGTTCAGGTCAAAGCAGAAAGCATGGGAAGAAGTTCCTACAAAATGGTCCCCAAAAAGGTTTCAATAGGTACAAAGGCGACACCTGCTCCTATAGTATCTTCCCCTACTCCATCAGATATTCCGGCAAGTGCCGAAGCACCGGATGTCGCTGACAAACCAACGCCGGAACCCTCCACGGAGCCTTCACCAACTCAAGCATCACACCAAAGCCCGTTGCCAACAACTGCAACAAGCACACAAGAAAATACGGAGAGTGATTAAAATTATACTGATAATAGCAGAAAAGCCAAGCCTTGCACGAAACATTGCTTCAAGCATAGGAAATATGAAAAAAGCTGATGGCTGCCTTTATAATGACAAATACATAGTTACATGGGCATTCGGTCATCTTTTTTCTCTTGCCGACATTGAGGATTATTCTCCAAATCCAACCGGACGATGGACAATGGATAATATTCCATGCTTTCCGCAGAAATTTGAGTTTCAGTTAAAGAAAGATAAAGACAAATCAACTGATGCCGGCGTTAAAAAGCAGTTTGAAATCATTAAAACACTCTGCAACCGTAATGATGTTGATACTATTGTAAACGCAGGCGACTCGGATCGTGAAGGTGAAATTATCATCAGAATTTGCGTGGAAAAGGCAGCTCCTGTCGGCAAAACCTTTAAACGACTGTGGCTACCCGACCAGACGCCGCAAACAATAAACAAAGCGCTTGGCGAGATGAAGGACGAAAAAGAATATGATAATCTGGCAAATGAAGGATTTGCAAGAACATATATCGACTGGCTGTATGGCGTAAATCTCACCCGCTATGCCACCTTAAAATCCGGCACACTTTTGCGTGTCGGCAGAGTTATTGTGCCTATTGTCAAGGCTATTTATGACCGCGATATGCAGATACGCAACTTTAAGCCCGAAATTTACTACTCTATTTCGAGCAAGGCAGAAACCAAAGGCGAAGAAATTGAGCTTCAAAGCAAGGAAAAATTTAATAAAAATGAGCTTTCTAAAGCCGAGGCACTTTGCGAGCAATATAACGCGGAAAAAGCCATTGTTACTTCTAAAAAGAAGAAAAAGGATACTATAAACCCGGGAAAGCTATATTCCCTTACCAAGCTTCAAAATGTACTTGGCAAAAAATATAAAATGTCTATGGAAGACAGTTTAAAAATCCTGCAGGGACTTTATGAAAAAGGATATGTTACATATCCAAGAACAAACTCCGAGTACTTAGCAACCGCTGAACAGGACAAGGTCAAAAGCATTATTGAAAGCGTAAAAAAGCTCGGCTACCCTGTTGAATTTAAGTTCAAAAAGACCATTTTTGATGATTCAAAAATCGAATCGCACTCTGCCCTTACACCAACATATAAGATTCCTCAAAAAGATGCTCTTTCGGAGGAGGAATACAAGGTTTACGGCACGATAATGAGAAGATTTGCCGCAGTATTTTGCAGTGAGGAATGTATTGCAGAAAAGAATGAAATTAAAATACAACTTGGAGATTATGAGGAATTTACATTAAAAGGAACAGTCATTTTAGAAAAAGGCTGGACTAAATACGATGACTACAACAAAAAGGACAAAATTCTCCCTCCGCTTGATAAGGGCGACGAAATCATTATTGATTTTAAACCCTGTGAAAAGGAAACCAACCCTCCAAAACATTATACCATTGAAACACTCAACAACTATCTCAAAAACCCGTTTCGAGAGGATAAGCAGAATATCGAAAATGAAAGCGATGAAGAAGAATACAGAGCAATTTTTGAAGGGCTGGAGCTTGGTACCGAGGCAACAAGAACCGGAATTATCGATAATGCCAGAAAAAGCAAATATATCGCCCTGAAAAAAGATGTGTATACAATTTTAGAGGGCGGTGAGTTTTTAATAGAATCACTTTCCCGAATGAATATAAGCATGGACAAGTATAAAACCTCCGAACTCGGTAAAGCTCTTAAAAAGGTTTTCCGCGGCGAAATTGACATTTCGGATAGTGTACATCTTGCCGAAAATGAAATCAGTCAGGTGTTTAAAAAGCAAGAATCAAAACCGGAATTTGATACAGATGACGGTTTTGTCGGCGATATTGCAGGACTATGCCCCCTTTGCGGTAAGGAAGTTGTTCGTACCCGCTTCGGATACGGCTGTTCGGGTTACAAGGATGGCTGCAAATTTTCTGTCAGCAATGTGATTTGTGACCGAGTGATTTCTATGTCTAATATGAAACAGCTTCTTCAAACCGGGAAAACATTTAAAATTGAAGGTTTTACTTCCAAGCGTACCGGAAATAAATTCGCAGCACAACTAAAAATCGAGAACGGAAAGGTCGTTTTTGATTTTTGAGGCTTATTTAATTGACATTTACTCTATAATTTGGTATAATATTCCCTGTTGTATCAAAGCGCACCCGTAGCTCAGTTGGATAGAGCAATAGCCTCCGACGCTATGTGCCGCTGGTTCAAATCCAGTCGGGTGTACCACATCGCAGCAAACTACGCTGTAATCAAAAATGACCACTCTTTGGGTGGTCATTTTTGATTATTATACTTATTCTTGTGTTCCGACCATCTCTATGTCAGCCTCAAACGGAAGGTCCAACATAAAGTGTCCTCCAAACTCCGCATTTTCATTTCCATTAATATTTATCTTGACATTGTCTATACCGTCAAGCTCACACAATGAATTTACAATGGCAAAAACTGCAAATGTCTCCTGCGAAGACCCCCCTGCATTCTTGACAGAAAATTCTTCCGATAAGTCTATAGTGCAGGTTCCGTTCTCTGTATTAACCGAAAGAACCTCAAACCCTCCAACCAATGCAGATGTGAGCTTTCCGCTTTGAGGACCTTTAACCAGTTCTTCGATAACAACCTTTTCAATTACTTCCTCTCCCTGTTCTACAATGCGTACCTCAGGATACAGATATAGCGCTTCATTATCCGGAAAATACAGCGTAATTTCCTGAGAGTTTGTCTTTTCAATTTCTCCGGAGGTTCCGCTACACGCCGCAAAAACCCCAATAATCGCAACAGTTAAAATAACAGACATAATCTTTTTCATATCAGCTACCTCCTATCATTTAAGGTCAATTTCATTATACCTTTAAAATCCAGAAAAGTCAACATTCTCTTTGCTTTATAATTAGTGTCACATTAATTAAAAAATTGCATATTCTGTTAACAGGGGAATTACCCATTAATATGAAAGGAAGTTTTGGTATGAACGAAAAATGTTGTACTCCGGAAAATAATGGCTTTAAAGAGGCAGTATGCATACATACCGATAAGGTTTATGACAGCTGTCGAGA
>JAZNTB010000094.1:0-4964 GCA_045591565.1 Clostridia bacterium | reverse complement strand
TAAAATCACAAAGATTGTTGCAGATGACTTAAAGACAATCGGTCTTGACCTTTGGGACATTAAGTTTGAATTTGGTTACAACAATGATGAGGTAATTCTGATAGACGAAATTGCATCAGGTAATATGCGCGTTTATAAGGACGGAAAGATTGTTGAGCCTGTAGAGCTCACAAAGCTTATCTTAAACAGATGATTTTAAAAGCAGTTTGCGATTTGCAAGCTGCTTTTTAAGTGAAATCTTTTCCGTATTGACTCGGTGTATTCTTTATGCTACAATTTTATCAGATGATTTTAGAAAGAGACGGAGTAAAAAATGGGACTTAATGATACAGTAAGCGCCGAGAGGGTTCACATAGGTTTTTTTGGAATGAGAAATGCAGGGAAGTCAAGTCTTGTAAATGCAGTTACAGGACAGGATTTGGCTGTTGTTTCTGATGTTAAAGGCACTACAACCGATCCTGTTAAAAAGTCGATGGAGCTTTTGCCGTTAGGGCCGGTTGTTATAATAGATACCCCGGGACTTGATGATGAAGGGGACCTTGGAAAACTTAGGATAAAAAAGGCAAAGCAGGTAATAGGAATAACCGATATTGCGGTACTTTGTATTGATGCGGCTTTAGGAGAGCAGGAAGCAGACAAAGAACTGATTGAGGTATTTAATGGGAAGAAAATTCCGTACATTATTGCATATACAAAGGCGGATATTTTTAAAAAGGAAAACTTGGCGGCAAATGAGATTTGTGTTAGTTCAAAAACCGGATTAAATATATATGAGCTTAAGGAAATGATGGCAGGACTATTGAAAATCAGTGCAGAAAATAAAAAAATCGTATCTGACCTGATTTCTGAAGGAGATAAAATTGTTCTGGTAGTTCCTATTGATTCTGCAGCACCAAAGGGAAGGCTTATTCTGCCGCAACAGCAGACAATACGAGACATTTTGGACACAGGTGCAACGGCTGTTGTCTGCCGTGACAGTGAGCTTGAGGGAACACTAAAGGCACTTTCAGAAAAACCAAAGCTTGTGATAACAGATTCACAGGTGTTTGGCAAGGTTTCAAAAATAGTCAGCGAAGATATCTTGCTTACCTCATTCTCTATACTGTTTGCAAGATATAAAGGGGATTTAGAGAGCCTTGTAAATGGTGCAGAGGCTCTTGATGATTTAATGGATGGAGATAAAATCCTGATTTCAGAGGGATGTACACATCATCGCCAATGTGGTGATATTGGCACAGTCAAGCTGCCAGCATGGATAAAAGAGTACACGGGAAAAAGATTGGAATTTGAGTTTACTTCGGGTGGTGAATTCCCTGAAGAACTTTCGGGATACGCACTTATTGTGCATTGCGGAGGCTGTATGTTGAATGAGCGCCAGATGAAGTCAAGAATGTCAGATGCAGATGTGCAAGGGGTAAGGATGACAAATTATGGTATCGCTATTGCGCATATGAACGGTATTTTAAAGAGGAGCATAGAGCCTTTTCCTGAATTTCGAAAATAAAAAGACGCTTTTTAGCGTCTTTTATTTTTCAAGTATTTCGTATGCAGCAGGGTGTATTGGCATACCGCGCTCTTTGTTAACTCTTATAGTTCCCTTAACGCATTCTTTTACTGCGGCGTCAATATCGGAGAATGCGAGAGTGCGAAGATATTCTATATCAGGAAAGTTGCGACCGGGTTCTGTTAAATCGGCAACGAAAATTATTTTTTCCAAAAGTGTCATATCGCGTCTGCCAACGGTGTGGTAGCGAATTGCATTCAAAGTTTCTTCGTCATTTACATAAAATTCGCATTTTGCAGTTTCTGCACCAAGCTTTGCATGAACTAGGGCTATGTTTGACTTTTCGAAATCATCAAGCTCTACTTCAAGGTCAGCACAGCGTTCATACGGATTATCAATATTTTTTGCATTATCGTGCAAAAGACCTGCAATTTCTGCTTTTTTTATGTCGGCACCAAAAATTTTTGCCATCTTTACGGCAGTATCTCGTACACCGAGGCTGTGCAAATATCGTTCCGGCTTTAACTTGGTTTTTAAAAGCGTTTCAATATCCGATTCGCCTTTATACAGATTATTTCTCTCGATAAATTTGCAAACTTCACGGGGAACAAGGGCTGAAACATCACCGCCTGTTTCAATTATATGGCGTATCTCGGTTGAAGAAATATTGATTTTCTCGCCGTGAATTACCTTTGCAAAGTCAGTGTCGGTTGTACCGTCTGTTCGGTCGTATACTAGAAGTGTGCATAGATTTAAAATATCCTGTGGTCTGTACCACTTGTTAAAGTCGCGTAGTGAATCCCCTCCGATAATGAAGTAAAGCTCGGTGTCGGGGTAAAGTTCATTAAAGTATTGAAGTGTATTTAGGGTATATGAGTATTCTTTGCGGTTTACCTCCCAGTCACATGCGCAAAAACCGTCAATTCCGGATATGGCACGCTTTACCATAATGTGGCGTATTTTTGAGTCAAGGATTTTTTTACCTTTTTTATGCGGTGGATTTCCGCTCGTCAAAAATATCACCGTGTCAAGGTGATATTCTTTTTGTGCAGCTTTTGCAATCTTAATATGTCCGTTATGAATAGGGTCGAAGGTTCCGCCCATAATACCTATTTTTTTCATTTTTTTGGTAGTTCAATCTTTCTGTTTTTAATATTCTTTGCTTGCTTATAGAGAACAAATTTTGAACCGATCGCCTGAACCGGCTCAGCACCAAGAAGGGCAGCAACCTCGTTTGCGCAAGGTTTTGTTTCTAAAAGCGCTGTTTCGAGAATTCGAACCTTTATAAGCTCGCGAGCCTCTAATGCCAAAGCAAGCTGTTTCAATATTTCTTCGGTTATACCGCCCTTTCCAATCTGGAAGACCGGATCAATACCGTTCGCAAGACCTCTTAGGTATGCGCGTTGTTTGCTTGTTATCATAATATACCTCCAAATTTTATGACCTTGCACGAGCCTTTGCTCTGAGGTCGGTCTTGAGTATGCGCTTTCTCATTCTAAGATGGTTAGGAGTTACCTCCAAAAGCTCATCGTCTGCTATGAAATCAAGGCATTGTTCAAGGGACATTTCTCTAGGTGGAATTAGCTTTAGCGCATCATCTGAGCCGGATGCACGAGTATTAGTGGCGTGTTTTTTCTTGCATACATTAACAGTTATGTCCTCGGCACGGGCATTTTCTCCTACTATCATGCCCTCATATACATCAATACCCGCACCGATAAAGAGTGTTCCACGCTCCTGTGCGTTGAAAAGGCCGTATGTGATGCTCGTTCCATTTTCCCATGCGATGAGAGAACCTCGGCTTCTCGGCTGAATATCGCCCTTGTATGGCTCGTAGTCTTCAAGAATACTGTTAATGATTCCTGTTCCGCGGGTAGCAGTCAGCATTTCGCTGCGGTAACCGATAAGACCTCTTGACGGGATTAAAAATTCAAGTCTTGTATAGTTTTGTGCGGTTGGCTCCATATTGACCATCTCGCCACGCCTTGCAATAACACTGTCCATTATAACTCCTGTAAACTCTTCAGGGACATCAACAGTAAGCCTTTCAATCGGCTCGCATTTTACGCCGTCAATTTCTTTGTAAATAACAACCGGGTTTGAAACCTGAAATTCGTATCCTTCACGACGCATATTTTCAATAAGAACCGAAAGGTGAAGTTCACCTCTGCCGGATACAACAAAAGCTTCTGTTGAGTCGGTTTCCGAAACTCTCAGACTGATGTTTGAGTCGAGTTCGCGGAAAAGTCTGTCCCTTAAGTGGCGTGATGTGACAAATTTTCCGTCTTTTCCGGCAAAAGGAGAGTCATTTACGCTAAATGTCATAGAAAGAACCGGTTCATCAATTTTAACAAAGGGAAGAGGCTCGGGATTATTAACATCACATAGGGTGTCGCCAATATTAATATCAGCAATACCTGAGATTGCTACCATATCGCCTGCGCCCACTTCGTCCACTGTTTCCTTTTTAAGACCATCAAAGGTATAAAGCTTAACAGCTCTGCCGTGCACCTTTTTACCGTCTGCCTTACAAAGAAGAAGTGGCATGCCTGTAGTCACTTTTCCTCGCTGTATTTTTCCTACTGCAATTCTGCCTGTATATTCATCGTAGTCAATATTTGAAAGAAGCATCTGGAAGGGGCCTTCGTCCTCGCACTGAGGGCACGGAATGGCATTTACGATAAGCTCAAACATTTCACGCAGATCCTTGTTTGGCTGTTCCGGATTATATTCGGCTGTTGCCCAACCATCGCGGCCTGAAGCATAAATTACGGGGGTGTCGAGCTGTTCCTCTGTTGCGCCAAGGTCAATGAAAAGGTCAAGAACCTCGTCTACAACCTCGTATGGTCTTGCATTAGGACGGTCTACCTTGTTTACTACAATGATTGGTTTTAAATCAAGAGCCAAGGCTTTGGAAAGTACAAAGCGAGTCTGTGGCATACAGCCCTCAAAAGCATCCACTAAGAGGAGTACGCCGTCTGCCATTTCGAGTCCTCGTTCTACCTCTCCGCCGAAATCTGCGTGACCGGGAGTGTCAATTATGTTTATTTTTACACCTTTATAAGTTAAAGATGTGTTTTTTGCTAAGATTGTTATACCGCGCTCGCGCTCTAAGTCATTAGAGTCCATTACGCGCTCTCCAACCTGTTCATTCTCACGAAAAATACCGCTTTGTCTTAGCATTGCATCAACAAGCGTTGTCTTGCCGTGGTCTACATGAGCGATAATTGCAATGTTTCTTATATTTTCACGATTTGTCATTAGAAGTCCCCCAGATTATGTTTAAAATATACCATATAATTTTATCATATTTCCATTATTTATACAATAGTTATCCGATAAAAATATACCTATTTAAAGCAAAAAATTAAAAAATCCTCATTCATACGAATGAGGATTTTCTGGTACGCGATCAGGGGCTCGAACCCTGGACACCCTGATTAAGAGTCAGGTGCTCTAC
>JAZNTB010000093.1:0-3813 GCA_045591565.1 Clostridia bacterium | reverse complement strand
GAAAAAGCATGAAGATAATGCTAAAAAGGGTGATTTGTTTACAACTGCAAAGGAACTCTTCCAGGAAACAGCAGACAGTAATGCTAATCCTAAGGGAAAGGTTATTGACCTTGTTCTGCCTGTAGTTATCCTTATCATTTCTTGCGTAATCGGAATGATTTACTCAGGCGGATTCTTTACAGCCGGCGAAGAGGGCTACAGAAACTTTATTACAGCCTTCTCAAACTCTGACGCATCTGTTGGTTTGTTCTACGGCTCATTTGTTACAATGCTTTTGACAATCGTATTTATGATGCTTCGCCGTGTGCTTTCATTTAAGGAGTGTATGGCGTCAATCCCGGAAGGCTTTAAGGCAATGGTTCCTGCAATTATGATTTTGGTATGCGCATGGACTTTAAAGACTATGACAGACAGCCTCGGCGCACCTGCATTTATTGAGGGCGTTGTAGAGTCATCAGCAGCATCATTTATGAACTTCCTGCCGGCTATTATCTTCTTAATTGCTATTGGAATGTCATTTGCAACAGGAACATCATGGGGAACCTTTGGTATCCTGATTCCGATTGTACTTATGGTATTCGGCTTTGATAAGGGCGCAATCACAATCGTTGCAATCTCTGCTTGTATGGCAGGTGCAGTTTGCGGCGACCACTGCTCACCTATTTCCGATACAACAATCATGGCGTCGGCGGGTGCACAGTGCGATCATATTAACCATGTATCCACTCAGCTTCCATATGCAATTACAGTTGCTGCGGTATCCTTTGTATCATACATAATCGCAGGCTTCTGCCCGAATGCATGGATTGTACTTCCAATTTCAATCGTTCTTATGATTGGAACATTGGTAGTATTAAAGCTTGTCCTTGATAAAGAGGAAGCGTAATTTATTAAGAACATAAAAAAGTGCCGCGAGGGTTTCCTTGCGGCATTTTTGCTTATTCAAGATATTCCGTAGGGTTGACGGTTTCGCCGTCAACATTCATTTCAAAGTGCAGGTGCGGAAGGTCGGTGCTGTCACCCAGCGCAGTATTTCCGACTGTGCCGATTGTATCGCCGGATGCGAGCTTATCACCCTCCTTGACTTGTGTATCCTCGTTGAGATTTGCGTACATTGTCTTATAGCCGTTTTGGTGGTCGATGATAACACATCTTCCAAGGCTTGAATCAAATACACTTTCGACAATTCCTGCTGCGCATGCGATGACTTTTTCGCCGATTTCTGCCTCAAAATCCACGCCGCTGTGTGCGCGCCAGTCCTTTAATGCTTCGTGATACACTAAATCATCTCCTGAAAATTCCTCTATAACTTTGCCGCTGACAGGGGAGGTGAAATGAATTTCTTCCTCGACTTCTGTGTTTGTGCTGACGGGGGTGTCGGAAGCAGGTGTGCTTTCCGGTATAGGCTCTTGGGTTGCTAAAATCTCTTCCGGTGCGTTTTCCTGCGGAGCGGGGGTTTCAATAGTTTTAGCAAGGTTGTTTTCAGAATTGTCTTCAGTTAAGGATATTCTGCTTGCATATCCTGCAATCGCCACAATAACTGCACAGGAACAAAGTGCTATATAAAATCCGCTTCTGTCTTTTTTCTTTCTTCTTCTTTCCATTAATAATTACCATCCTTCCAAAATGCGTCAAATGTATCGAGAACTGCTGTTCTAAAAAGAAGTATTTACAAATTTACTTGTTTTATACATTAGTAGTAAATTCATAAAATCAACTTGACAAAATAAGGGTAAAGTGGTAGTATTAAATATATATAATCTATAGGAGGAAAAAGATTATGAAGAAAAAGATTTTCTCCGCGCTGTTGGCACTTTGTATGCTCGGTCAAAGTGTGGCACTCGCGGCAACGAACTTAAAAACATATGTGAATGATCCGATAAATGCTTTTAACGGATATATTGTAGATGGTGTTTTTGATTATGGTGCATACAGATCAAATCCGATTGTCGGACCGTCGGCATCACCGAAGATACCTACAAATATTTCAACAACTGTCAGAGAGGATGGTGCAGGAGCGTTTACTTCGCATACATCAGCTCCGGCGGCGCTTGTTTCATCATCATCGACAGCAAATGTGTTTGATTATACAGCAACACTTAATATGACACAAGTAAAATCAGAATTTGAAAAGCTATACAACTATGTAAATAACTGTATAGAGTATGACGATAATTTAGGAACTTCTCCTACTGATGATATAACATCTATAGGTTCGAGAAAGTATGAGCTTTGGAATCAATTCCTATCATCAACAATTGAAGGTGAATTTGTGGTTGATGTGGCTTTTGATGCGAACCTTGATATCGACCCCGCGGCGACCTTTACATTAATGCAGGCATCGGCGCCGTCAGTTACATTTGTTGAAGACCAAACAAGAAGAACAATCGGTGATACTACTGCACAATTTGTGTTCGAGGTTGTATCAGGGCTTGATGTAAATACCTTGTATACAGGCAGGAGTTCGAAACTTTCAGATTTATCAATGACAATAGAGAATATTGTTGCAGCTGTTAGTGAAACGGCTCTTCGCGTTGATGTGTCAATGACAACTGCATATATAGAAGTAGCAGATAACACAGTTGACACAACCTATACAGCAGGTAACTGGGAGAAATTTGCAAAGGTATATTTTGAGTCACCTGCAGGCGATGCATCCGAGGCATATGTAAAGGTACCGTCTGCGATTACCCCGACTCCAACTACAGGACCGGACCAGCCATCTGGCGGCAGCGGAGTTACCGTTCCAAAGGCATACAAGGTGATTGACGGAAAAGAATATTCTGTTGATGTTGAAAAGAGAGTAGCAACCTTCTATGTGAATATAGATGGAATTGAAACCCCTGTTAAGGAAGGATACGAGTTTGTTGGCTGGTATCTGGATGAAGAGTTTAATACACCTGTATCAGGCGAGATTTCAATCTTGAAGGATACTTATATCTATGCTAAATTTGAAGAAATTCCGGGAACTGCAGAGCCGAGCGTAGATGTGATAATTGATGGAGAGAAGGTTCCTGTAAAGACAGAAACAGATGAAGAAGGAAATGTTATTGCAGATGTTGATGCAATAGAAGTTCCTGAGAAGGAAGACTTTGCATTTGACGGATGGTATGAAGATCCTAACTTCCTGACACCGGTATCAGGAGAGGTTGTTGTTACCGGAGAACTGAAGCTTTATCCTAAGTATATCAATCTTAAAGCACCTGATACGCTAATTTCTGATTCGCATATTGCGTATGTTTACGGTTATCCGGATGGCGAGGTTAAGCCAAACGGCAACATCACAAGAGAAGAAGTTGCAGCGATTTTCTATCGTCTGCTGAAGCCTGAGTACAGAGCAACAATCGAAACAACAGAGCATCCGTTCCCGGATGTTGAAGAGGGAAGATGGTCGCTTGAAGAGATTGCAACCTTGGCAAACGGTAAGCTTATCGTCGGTGACGAAAACGGAAACTTCAATCCTGCAAAGGCTATAACAAGAGCAGAATTCATCGCAATTGCTACAAGATTTGTAGAGGCTGAAGAAGCTAAGACGCATGCTCACTTTACAGATATCGCAGGACATTGGGCAGAGGATCCGATTAAGCGTGCAGCCAGCAAGTATTACTGGATTAGCGGTTATGAGGATGGCACATTCAGACCTGATGGTAACATCACAAGAGCTGAGGCTATGACGATTGTCAATAAGATGCTTGTTCGTTACGGCGATGTAGATGCGGCTCATGCAAAACAGTGGCCAGACCTTGCAGATAGTGACTGGTACTATTCAAATGTTATAGAGGCAACAACTCACGATCACGGATATGACAGACA
>JAZNTB010000092.1:0-7350 GCA_045591565.1 Clostridia bacterium | reverse complement strand
GTTCTGCGATATGATTGCCACAATGAAGGTTAACAAGGCAAATATGCTAAAGGGTGCAAAGGGCGGCTTTACAAACGCAACCGATGTTGCGGATTATCTTGTTAAAAAGGGTATGCCGTTCCGTGACGCACACGAGGTTGTCGGCAAGCTTGTGTTCTACTCAATCAGCAAGGACAAGGCGCTCGACGAGCTTACTATCGGCGAATTCAAGGAATTTTCAAGCATGATCGAGGACGATATCTATGACGCAATCAGTATGCAGACCTGCGTCGGCGGAAGAACCGTTATCGGCGGACCTAGCAAGGAAACGGTTGATGCCGCAATTTCCACAGCTGAAAAGTATCTGGAAAATTTATAAAAAACACTTGCAAATCGAAAAAAAGTGTGTTATACTGTTAAACGGTGTCTTATGGCATTAGTATTTGAAGAAGGAGGATTTTCTAAAAATGAGAGAAGGAATACATCCTGAGTACAAGCAGACAACTATTAAATGTGCTTGCGGCGAAGTGATTGAAATCGGCTCTACAAAAGAGAATATCATGGTGGAAATCTGCTCAAAATGTCATCCGTTCTACACAGGTAAGCAGAAGCTTATTGATACAGGCGGACGCGTTGAGAAGTTCAACAAGAGATTCAATCGCAAATAATTTTATCTTTTTTAAACTGGAACTTAAGGTTAAACCTTTACTTGGATAACCGAATCACCAACGGTTTCTCAGTAACGGGGGATCATTTAGTAAAATAGGAGGTGAACGCTATGACAAAAGAGCGTAAACAGGAAATTATCGCTACTTACGCAACTCATGAGGGAGATACAGGTTCTCCTGAGGTACAGATTGCTCTTTTAACAGAGAGAATCAACCACTTAAACAATGAGCACTTAAACTTCCACAAGAAGGACAATCACTCAAGAAGAGGACTTCTTATGATGGTTGGTAAGAGAAGAAATCTTATGAACTATCTAAAGAACGAGGATATCGAAAGATACCGTGCTTTAGTTGCTAAGTTAGGTCTTAGAAAATAATTTGATATGTTTTATGGGCAAGCATTTATGTTTGCCCATATTTGCATAATTGGAGGTATTATATTTAGCACATAAATAGAGCCGAAAATCCGTTTTTCGTCTGTATTTATCTGCTAATATGTATCTCCGCAAAAAAATAAAAAAGGAGAAAAAAGTATGTTTAAAACCTTTGAAACAGAGCTGGCAGGCCGCCCGCTCGTAATCGAAACAGGCAAAATGTGTTGCCTTGCAAACGGTCACTGCGTTGTTCGCTACGGTGACACAGTGGTTATGGTAAATGTAACCGCATCAAGAACTCCGAGAGAAGGCATCGACTTCTTCCCTCTCTCAGTTGACTATGAAGAAAAGCTTTACTCTGTCGGCAAAATCCCCGGCGGATACATCAAGCGTGAAGCAAAGCCTTCAGAAAAGGCAATTTTAACATCACGCTGTATCGACAGACCTATTCGTCCTCTCTTCCCTTCTGACCTCAGAAACGACTGTACAGTAGTTGCTACAGTTTTATCCGTTGAGCAGGACAACCCTCCAGAGGTTGCGGCTATGATAGGTACTTCTGTTGCACTTTCAATCTCCGATATTCCGTGGAACGGACCTATCGGTGCTGTTTGGCTCGGCCTTGTTGACGGCGAGTATGTTATCAACCCGACAGTTGAGCAGAGAGAAAAGTCAGAAATGCATGTAACACTTGCCGGAACAAAGGAAAAAATCGTTATGATCGAGGCAGGTGCTAACGAAATCAATGAGCAGGTTATGCTCGACGGTATCAAGTTTGCGCACAATGAAATTATCAAAATCTGTGATTTCATCGACTCTATAAAAGCAGAAATCGGCAAGCCGAAGTTCGCTTACGAGCCGCACGAGCTTGACAAGGATTTATGGAATGCAGTAAAAGAGCTTGAATATGAAAACATCAAGCACGCTCTTGACACAGACGACAAGAATATCCGTGACGAGAGAATGGGCGTTGTTGAAGATGAAATCATCGAAAAGCTGTCCGAGCAGTTCCCGAACCTTACAGATATTCTCGGCGAGCTTTTATACAAGATGCAGAAGGAAATCGTTCGCGCATGGTTAGTTGAGGGCAAGCGTGTTGACGGCAGAGGTCTTGACGAAATAAGACCTTTATCTGCTGAGGTTGACCTTCTTCCAAGAACTCACGGCTCAGGTCTTTTCACAAGAGGACAGACTCAGGTTATGACTGTTGCAACACTCGCACCTCTTGCTGAAATGCAGCGTCTTGACGGTATCGATACCGAAGAGCATAAAAGATATATGCACCACTACAACTTCCCGTCATACTCTGTGGGTGAAACAAAGCCTTCAAGAGGACCGGGACGCCGTGAAATCGGTCACGGAGCACTCGCTGAAAAATCACTCGTACCGGTACTTCCGTCAGAGGAAGAGTTCCCGTACGCTATAAGAACAGTATCAGAGGTTTTGTCTTCAAACGGTTCAACCTCTCAAGGTTCTGTCTGCGGTTCTACCTTAGCACTTATGGCTGCAGGTGTTCCGATTAAGGCTCCAGTTGCAGGTATCTCATGTGGTCTTATCACAACAGATACAGGCTTTACCACAATGGTAGATATTCAGGGCCTCGAGGACTTCTACGGCGAAATGGACTTTAAGGTAGCAGGTACTAAAAAGGGTATCACTTCTATCCAGGTAGACATCAAGAATGACGGTCTTACCTACGAAGTAATCGCAGAAGCTTTTGCCAAGACAAAGGCAGGCAGAGAGCATATCATTGACGATGTTCTCTTAAAGGCAATCACGGAGCCAAGAGCAGAGCTTTCCAAGTACGCTCCTAAGGTTTCTACAATGAAGATTGATGTTGACAAGATTCGTGATGTTATCGGTCAGGGCGGTAAGGTTATCCAGAAAATCGTCGCTGATACAGGTGCTAAAATTGACATCGAAGAAGACGGAACAATCTACATTTTCGCTGTTGATCAGGCATCAGGTGATGCTGCAGCTAAAGCAATCGAGCTTATCGTTAAAGAGCCTGAAATCGGCGAAGTATATGAGGGAACTGTAAAGACAATAACAGATTTCGGCGCATTTGTTGAAATTCTTCCTGGAAAAGACGGACTTTGCCACATTTCCGAGCTTGACTACAAGCGTGTAGATAAGGTTGAGGATTATGTCGAGGTTGGTCAGACTCTTACCGTTAAGGTAATGAAGATTGACGAAAAGACCGGCAAAATCAGTCTTTCACACAAAGAAACAATGGAAAAGCCTGAAGGCTACGAAGAAAGACCTCAGAGAAGAGAGGGCGGAAACGGCGGAAACCGTGGCGGAAATAGACCGCATAACGGCAACAGACCACACGGCGACCAAAGAAGAAATGACTCAAGACCACCTCGTGCAGAAGCTCCTATAAAGGAAGCTCCTCCGGCACCGGCTCCTGTAAAGGAAGAGCCTGAACAGCCAAAGAGCGAGGACAAGGGCGGTTTCTTTTCAAAACTTTTAGGCAAATAATAAGGCTTACAATAAAAAACGGAGAACAAAAGTTCTCCGTTTTTTTATATGTTCTTTCTCTATTACATCCGTTTATATTAGTCCTCAAGAATTAAAAGGTTACCTGCGTGCAATGTCTTTAAAAACTCGGTGATATCTTTCTTTGCCGTTTCCTCACCAACATCATACTCGCTGCGAAGAGCCTCCAAGAGTTCTTCCTTTGTTGCTCCGCCCGAGAGCCTTTCCCACAAAAACGCACCGGTTTCATTGACATTAATCATACTGTTAAAGCCTGCTGCCGCCTCTCCTACGCCTACTACGATATAATTTCCTGCAATTTTCCTTAAAATAAATCCATCTTTAATTCTCATAGCCTTTTCCTTTCTATCATCCGCCAATCTGGCAATTAAGTCCTGATTTTTGTGCAGCTGTCAAAAGCTGTTTCATCTTTTCATCTGTAATCAGCGGTAAATCTTTCAAAAGATATTCTCTGCCCAGTCCTTTATATTTATCCGCACCTAGCCTGTGATATGGCAGAAGATGCAGATTTTTTACTCCCGGAAGTGCCCGAGCAAACTCTGCAATCGCTGCAATCTCGAATTCGGTATCGTTAAAGGTCGGAATAACCGGCACTCTTATCGTTAAGTTGTTATGGTTTTGGGCGATTTTCCTAGCGTTCTCAAGAATAATTTCGTTGGACTGACCGCAAAACCTTTTATGCTTGTCATTGTCTATATTCTTAATATCCATCAAAACATAATCGGTAACGCCGAGATAATCCTTTATTATATCCCACTTCGCAAATCCGGTAGTTTCAATGGCAGTCGAAATTCCCGCTTGTTTTGCCTCATAAAGAAGCGCAAGCGCAAACCCCGGCTGACAAAGACATTCTCCGCCCGATAGCGTAAGTCCGCCGCCCGAGCGCAGGTAATACGGCATATCCTTTTTAATCTCCGAAAGTACCTCGGCGACTGTCACATCCTCGCCAACAATTTTTGTTTTGCCGGCAAATTCCATACTCTGTATATCGTATTCCTGTCCCTCCGGATTACAGCACCATTTACACCTTAGCGGACATCCCTTTAAAAACACAATGGTTCTTATTCCCGGTCCGTCGTGGATTGAATACTTCTGTATATCGAATATTCTTCCCTTTACATCTAAATATTTTCCCATAAAATCCTACCTGTCAAAACCCTGTTCGGTTCTGTTTATAATGTCATCCTGAAGTGAGCGTGACAGCGTAGTAAAGAGCGCCGAATATCCCGCAACACGAACAACAAGGTTTTTATAATTTTCAGGGTGCTTCTGCGCGTCGAGAAGCGTTTCACGGCTTACTACATTAAACTGCATATGCATTCCCTTCTGGTCGAAAAATGCTCTTATGTATGAGGCAAAGCTCATCATTCCCTCCATTCCGGAAAGTGCGGACGGATGGAATTTCTGGTTGTAAAGCGTTCCGTTTGATGCGATTGCATGGTCGAGCTTTGCAACAGAATTAGCTGCCGCTGTCGGTCCCTTGGTGTCACGGCCCGAACATGGACCTACGCCGTCTGCGATAGGCGTTGAAGCTAAGCGTGCGTCAGGTGTTGCACCGGTCTGCTGACCGAGCGGAACATTTGCAGATACCGGATAAAGTCCTGCCTGATACTGACCGCCTCTCGGGTTTTGATACTTCTCAACTTCCTTTGTATAGGTGTACGCAACCTCGCGGGCAAAAAGGTCAATTTCCGGAATATCGTTGCCGTACTTTGGAAGTGCGTCAATGTCTTTCTTCATCTGCTGATATTTAGCCTTTTCCGCACCCTCGCAAGAGCCGGAAAGGAACTTTTTAAATACCGCCTCAACCTGTGCCTCGGTCAGCTTTTTTCCCTGCCTTGCAGCTTCGGCAGCCACCTTTGTTGTGGCTGTCTTTGCAGCAACAGGGCAAAATGGCTCACCAAAGTTATTTGCCATAGCCGCCTTAAAATCGCAAAGTGTATATTTTTTATCCTCGTAAACAAGCTTCTTTATTGCATAAAGGGCATCGGTCATATTTGCAATACCAAAGCCTTGCGGTCCTGTGAAGTTATAAACCGCACCGCCCTCCTGTATGCTCTTTCCGCGCTTTATACAGTCCTCTACCATAGATGACTGGAACGGCAACGGACATCTTTTTGAATGCGCAACATCAATAGAGTTGTCGGCATTAACCATAAGTCCGATATTGTATGACATCTGCTTTTTGTATGCATCAAAGAACAGGTCAAAGGTCTTAAAGTCTGTAAGCTCGCCTGTTTTGATACTTGCCTGCTCTCCGTCCTCAAAGCCATTTGAGAATACATACTCAATCGGGCGGCACATATTAAAGAACGCCGCATCGTGCCAACCGTCAGTTTTTGCCATAATCTGCGGCTCAACACAACCGATAATGTTATAATCACGAGCTTCTTCAAGTGTTATGCCACGGCTCATCATAGATGGGATAATAACCTCGTCGTTATAGTATGCAGGGAGTCCAACGCCCGTTCTTGTAAGCTCAACCGCCTTTAGCAAGAACTCGGTCGGTGTTCCGTTCCAGATACGAACTGAGAAGGACGGAGCCGGCAGCTGAGTATGCATCGACGCCTGAATACACATATATGAAAGGTCGTTTGTGGCATCCAGTCCCTCGCGTGTCTGTCCGCCGGCACAAAGGTTCTGGAACAGGCTGTAGCCCGCAAAGCCCTCGGCAGATGCCGCATCTCTCACCTTATTTAAGTCATTGAATTTTACCCAGATACAATCCAAGAGCTCCTGTGCAAACTCAGGCTTGATTTTGCCTGCGTCTAAGTCTTTCTTATAGAACGGATACATATACTGGTCAAAGCGTCCCGGCGAAATGGAGTGTCCGCTCGACTCAGTCTGCAAAAGCATCTGAACAAACCAGAAGCTCTGGCATGCCTCAAAGAAGTTTGACGCACCCTTTTCCGGTACATTGCGGCACGCATCTGCTATCCACAAAAGCTCCTGCTTTCTCTTTTGGTCGCCGCACTTTTTTGCCATATCCTCTGCAAGTGCCGCATAACGGCGTGCATACTGAATGGCTGCGTCTGCACAGATAATAACAGACTCTAAAAATTCGTGCTTTTCGGAATACTCCGGCATATAAACTCTGCATTCGCTAAGCTCCTTTGCTGCCTCGCAGATTATTCCTGAAAACCCGATATGTAAAACCTTGGTGTAGTCAACGGTTATATGTCCGATACCGTTGTAGAAATAGTTTCCCGGCGTAAAGACATTATGCTTCATCGCCATCAGGGTTTCCGGCGCCATATATGAAAGCGCAAGGTCGGAATTGGTCTTGCCCTTCCAGTACGGATAAACCTCTCTTAATATCTTCTTATTTTCTTCCGAGATATAAAACGGGTCTGCGCTTCTTGTTTCAACTGTGTCAAGCTCTGCTTCTAACCACTCGTATGAATACTCAGGGAAAAGCTGACAGCTCCTCGGCTTTTGCGTGTTACTGCCGACAATAAGCTCGTCCTCTCGTATCGTAATCGGTATATTTTCAAGAATGTGACGAAAAGCAAGTGCACGCCTTTTAATAATCGGCAGATTCTCGGTTCTCTTATAGCTTTCGGTAACCAAAACCGCACGGTCTGTTTCAATCTGCGGCATCTCGGCATACAGATTGTCAATAAGCCGTCTTATTCTGTCTGTCATCGGTATTCCGCCGCTTGTAAATTCAGCCATTTCGCATTTCTCCTTAACAAAATTTTATATGCATCAATAGTTATAATGATTATAGAATCAGTGTACGATTCAGATGCCAAGCATTTTTAATGAATTGACAACTCCGTTGTCATGAATTGGCTAAAGCCATGAATTCTCGCTTCGCTCCATGAATT
>JAZNTB010000091.1:0-32341 GCA_045591565.1 Clostridia bacterium | reverse complement strand
GTATATCACATTATCAAAAAATACTCAATAAGATATTTAAATATATTTACTTTTTATTCTCAGTGTGTTAAAATTAAAAGAAAAAACGGAGATTTAGTATGATAGGTTTATTGGGTACATTTGTAAATATGGTGGCAGTGTTGGCAGGCGGATCAATCGGTCTTCTTTTAAACTCACGCTTTCCGAAAGCTATTGGCGATTCGCTAATGAAAGCTCTCGGACTTTGCGTTCTTTTAATAGGCATCACCGGAATTTTAAAATGCGAAAACCAGCTTGTGATAATCATTTCGATGGCTCTCGGTACAATAATGGGTGAATTTTTGGACCTTGATGCAAAACTCAATTCCCTCGGGCTTCGTCTTCAAAGCAAGTTCAAGAAAGAGGACAGCAAAACCTCCATCGCTGAAGGCTTTGTAAACGCAGGACTCCTTTTCTGTGTAGGTGCAATGTCAATCGTCGGCTCGCTCCAGTCAGGCCTCGTCGGCGATAACAGTATGATTTACACCAAATCACTTCTGGACTTTATCTCCTCTATGATTTTTGCTTCGGCATTAGGTGTTGGCGTGCTTTTTTCTATAGCACTTATTTTACTTTATCAGGGAAGTATCGTTCTGCTGGCTCATTATCTTGCTCCCCTTTTAACCGACATTGTTATAAATGATATGACTGCAACAGGCTCTTTGATTATTATTGGTCTTGCCTTTAATATGTTGGGAATAACAAAGCTTAAAGTTATGAATTATGTACCGGCTATTTTCCTCCCGATAATATTATACATATTCATGTAGCTCAGACATAGCAGCAAGTATAAGCTTTGCATTTTCATCATAAATTTCATCAAGCATTTCCATAGGCAGCGGATTTTTACCGCTGCCTATTTCTACGGTAAACCCTGCCTTTCCGAACTCCTTTATAAACCAGTCCTTGCACCCACCAAAGCTCGCGGCGCCCTCAGGAACACTTACCGCATATCCGCTCTCATTTGCCATTTTCTCTGCAATGCGAAGCGAGTTTTCTGCCATCATGCCGTCAAAATCATAATAGATTTCCCTTCCCTGCGAATGAAACGCAATCAGCATATCAAAATCCTTTTTCCTGACAAACTCTACCATCGCCTTTGTTTCCGGCTCACTCTCGGAATAAGGTCCGGCATACTGTGTAGGCGACGGCTTTGTCTTTACAACTCTCCAATGTGCATTATAGTTATGATTTATGTCCACTCCCCTTGCATTCGCCTGCCAAACTCTGTTAAAGCTGTGAATTCCAACACAGCTTATCAGCTTTTGATGATACGGGTTTGTTATGTCAACTCCGTTTACTGCAATATCCACGCCGTCCGGATTAACCATCGGTACAACATACAGCGTTACATTTCGTCTTAGCTTTGCTATATCATACCCAAAAAACTCGTTCCCCGAAGAAATTGCCCGTGCATACTCCTTTAAAAACTTCATAATAAATGCCGATGTCAGGTACTCGAGTCCGTGATGTGCACAGTTTATAAATATTTTTCTTTCTCCGTCGCCTATTTTAATACAGTGTATTGGATTTTTCATTACGCTGTAGCCTATTATTTCAGTTTCGACAAAGGGAAATCTGCCTGAAAGTCTGTCTATATCTCCTCGTAACTGTTTGTAATCGTATCCCATCGTATCTTCCTCCTTTAGATAAGTATATGCTAAAAGGAGCGTAAAAAGCACTTTGCCGGGACCATGTGTAAAAACAAAAAAAACATTACCCATATGGGTAATGTTTTTATTCAAGCTCAAATGCTCCTGTATAGAGCTGATAGTACTTTCCTTTCTCGGCAATCAAGTCGTCATGAGTTCCTCTTTCTATGATTCTTCCTTTTTCAAGAACCATTATAACATCAGAATTTTTGACAGTAGAAAGCCTGTGAGCAATCACAAACACCGTTCTGCCCTTCATAAGTTCGTCCATTCCCTTTTGCACTATCGACTCTGTTCTTGTGTCAATACTTGATGTCGCCTCATCAAGTATCATAACAGGCGGGTCTGCAACTGCCGCTCTTGCAATAGATATAAGCTGGCGCTGGCCCTGCGAAAGGTTCGAGCCGTTATTTGCAAGCTCGGTATCATATCCGTTTGGAAGTCTTGTTATGAAATCATCGGCACCTGCAAGCTTTGCGGCTTTTATGCATTCCTCATCAGTAGCATCAAGATTTCCGTAGCGGATATTCTCCATTACTGTTCCTGTGAATAAATTGGTATCCTGAAGTACTATTCCAAGCGACCTTCTTAGGTCTGCCTTTTTAATTTTGTTAATATTAATTCCATCATACCGTATTTTTCCGTCTGCAATATCGTAAAACCTGTTGATAAGGTTGGTAATCGTTGTCTTTCCTGCTCCTGTTGCACCAACAAATGCTACCTTTTGTCCCGGCTTTGCATATACCGAGACCGCAGAAAGCACCGGCTTTCCTTCCTCATACTCAAAGTCAACCTCATTAAGCGTCACATCGCCTTTTAACTCGGTATAGGTAATCGTGCCGTCGCCATGAGGATGCTTCCACGCCCATCTTCCGGTATGCTTTTCGCTTTCGTATATGTTGCCGTACTCGTCAACTTCAGCGTTTACAAGTGTTACATATCCATCATCAGCCTCGGCCTTTGCATCCATCAGCTCAAATATTCTGTCCGCTCCTGCCATAGCCATAACTATTGCATTTATCTGCTGTGTGAGCTGATTGACATTACCGGTAAACTGTTTTGTCATATTCAAAAACGGCACCACAAGGCTTATAGAAAATGCCATACCCGAAAAGCTCACATTTTTCGCACCTGTAACCAGAAATAATCCGCCTGCAACTGCAACCAAAACATACAGAATATTTCCGATGTTCTGTATAATCGGGCCAAGAATATTTGCATAGGCATGAGCCCGTGTACTGTCCTTGCAAAGTGCATCGTTAATTCTATCAAAATCTGCTTTGCACTCTTTCTCGTGACAGAAAACCTTGATGACCTTCTGTCCGTTCATCATTTCCTGTATAAAGCCTTCAGCCCGTCCTAAAGACCCTTGCTGACGGATAAAGTATTTCGCCGAACCGCCTCCGACCTTTTTAGATATTACAGACATCGCAATAACGCCAAGTACCACAACCAAAGTCATCCACACGCTGAAATACAACATTATCCCGAACACGCATACAACAACTGCACCTGCGCGTATCAGCGATGGAATAGCCTGAGAAATAAGCTGACGCAGCGTGTCAATATCGTTTGTGTAATAGCTCATTATGTCTCCGTGCTTATGCGTATCAAAGAATTTAACAGGCAAATTCTGCATACCGTCAAACATTCTGCAGCGCAGCTTGGACAAAAAGCCTTGTGTAATATACGCCATAAGCTGAGTATACAAAACCACCGCCGCAAGCGATACCGCATAAAGCACAACGAGGAATATTATCTTAGGCATAATCTCAGGGTATGCTGATATCCAGTCCCCTGTCTTATACCACTTTTCTATAACTGCCATTACTTTTTGTATAAAAAGGTCAGGAATTGCTGCAGATGCCGAAGAAAACAGTATGCATAGTCCCGTTACCGGAACGAGCACGGGGTAATAGCTGATAAGAAGCTTCATAACTCTACCCAGAGTTTTTGGGTTTGCTTTTCTTCTCTTATTCATCACCCTCACCTCCGTTTGTCTGCTGCTCGTAAATATCACGGTATATCTCGCACCGTTCAAGTAGTTCGCTGTGAGTTCCGCAATCGGCAATTTTACCGTTATCCATAACAATCGTCATATCCGCATCCTCAACAGATGAAATACGCTGTGCAATAATTATTTTTGTAGTCTGGGGAATAAATTCTGCAAAGCCCCTTCTGATAAGCGCATCTGTTTTAGTATCCACAGCACTTGTAGAATCGTCAAGAATGAGAATTTTAGGCTTCTTAAGAAGCGCCCTTGCTATACAAAGCCTTTGCTTTTGTCCTCCTGAAACATTGGTTCCGCCCTGTTCTATTTTAGTGTCATAGCCATCAGGGAAGCTGCTAACAAACTCATCTGCCTGTGCAAGACGGCACGCCTCCACAATCTCCTCATCTGTTGCGTTTTCATTTCCCCATCTCAAGTTTTCCTTAATTGTTCCTGAGAACAGGAGATTTTTTTGAAGCACCATCGAAACTGCATTTCGCAGGGCATTTATATCGTAATCCCTGACATCCACGCCGCCTACCTTAACACAGCCCTCAGTAACATCATAAAGACGAGGAATAAGCTGAACAAGCGAGGATTTTCCTGACCCTGTTCCCCCTATAACTCCAACCGTCATACCTGATTTTATGTGAAGGTCTATCTCGGATAGTGCATTCTTCTTTGCTTTTTTCGAGTATTTAAAGCTTACACTTTCAAAATCAATCGAACCATCCGCAATTTTTGTTTCTTTATTTTCCTTTTCAGAAAGCGACGGAGTTTCATCAAGTACCTCACAAATTCGCTTTGCGGATTCTGTTGACATAGTTATCATTACATATATCATGGAAAGCATCATAAGTGACATAAGTATTTGCATTCCGTATGTCAGCATAGCTGAAATCTGTCCCACATCTATTGCCATACCGCGGCTTTCAATAGTCATTTTAGAGCCGATAAGCAGTACGAACACCATGTTGAAGTTCATACAAAGCTGCATAAGCGGCGTATTTAGTGCAACAATTTTCTCGGCACGGGTAAAGTCACCACGGATATCTTCCGCTGCAATGCCAAACTTCTCTTTCTCATATTCCTCACGGGAAAAGCCCTTTACCACACGCATTGCCCGAACATTTTCTTCTATTGACTCATTTAAGCGGTCGTACTTTTTAAACACTCTGCGAAAGGCAGGCATAGCCCTGCGACTGACCAGATAAAGACCTATCGCAAGTACAGGAATTACAACAACAAACGCTGTTGAAAGTGCTCCTCCCATTATGTATGCCATAATTATTGAGAAAATCAGCATAAGAGGGCTTCTGATAGCAGTTCTTATAATCATCATAAAGGACATCTGAACATTTGTTACATCGGTCGTCATTCTTGTTACAAGCGATGACGATGAGAATTTGTCGATATTCTCAAAGGAATAATCTTGAACCTTATAGAGCATATCACGCCTTAAATTCTTGGCAAAGCCTGCAGATGCTCTGGCGCAAGTAACTCCTGCAATCGCACCGCACGCAAGTGATGCACATGCCATAATCGCAAGAACTCCGCCTATTTTCAGAATTTCCGCCATTTCGGTACCTGCTTTTATTTTGTTTACAAGGTCTGCTGTAATAAACGGTATCAGCGTTTCAATTACTGCCTCACCAAGGATAAATAAAAGCGTGAGTATTGTAGGTGTTTTATACTCTCGTACGCTTGCTGCAAGGCGTTTTAACATATAATCATCTCCCTAAATTGTATCTGCAAAAGAAAAAAAGCGACATACATCGAAAAGGTATTCCCCCTCAATTATGTTCGCACAGTTTTGCGGCAAGACATCAGCGAGCGAAACTATACTCGCCGAAATGTCTGCTGCGATGTGGAGGAGAGGATGAGATTCGAACTCACGGAGGTGTTACCCTCACAACATTTCCAATGTTGCGCCTTCGGCCACTCGGCCACCTCTCCGCATCTTTATTATTGTAGCATAAATTTTCCCATTTTACAAGTGATTTTTAAAGAAAATTGTTAATTTTTTGTAAATAGGAGCATACCCTGCTTTGAGTATGCTCCTGTATTTAATTCTTTAGTTTTTAAGCGCCTGAAGCGGAGCAGGGATTCTGCCGCCTCGTGCTATAAACTCACTACTTGAGTATTCCTTAACCGGCATAACCGGTCCGCTGCCCAAAAGTCCGCCGAATTCAACGGTGTCTCCGACTGTCTTTCCCGGAGCAGGAATAATTCTGACAGCTGTTGTTTTGCTGTTTACCATTCCGATTGCCGCCTCGTCTGCGATAATTGCTGAAATCGTTTCAGCGGATGTATCTCCCGGAACAGCTATCATATCAAGTCCTACCGAGCATACACAGGTCATTGCCTCGAGCTTTTCAAGGGTAAGCGCACCGCATCTTGCGGCGTCTATCATGCCCGCATCCTCGCTTACCGGAATAAACGCACCCGAAAGTCCTCCCACATATGATGACGCCATTACTCCGCCCTTTTTAACTGCATCATTTAAAAGAGCAAGAGCTGCTGTTGTTCCGTGTGTACCACACTTTTCAAGTCCCATTTCTTCTAAAATATAAGCGACACTGTCCCCCACTGCAGGAGTAGGCGCTAAGGATAAATCCACTATTCCAAACGGAACGCCAAGCCTTTTTGACGCCTCCTGTGCTACCAACTGTCCCATTCTTGTAATCTTAAAGGCTGTCTTTTTAATTGTATCAGCAACAACGCCAAAAGGCTCACCCTTAACCTTCTCAAGAGCACATTTTACAACTCCCGGTCCGCTCACGCCGACATTTATGACACATTCACCCTCACCTTCACCGTGAAAAGCACCTGCCATAAACGGATTATCCTCAACTGCATTGGCGAAAACCACAAGCTTTGCACACGCAAAGCCACCGCTTTCCTTGGTAAGCTCTGCCGCTCTTTTTACTATCCTTCCCATAGCTGCAACAGCATCCATATTGATGCCCGCCTTTGTTGAGCCAACATTAACACTTGAGCACACTATGTCCGTTTCTGCAAGTGCTCTTGGGATTGACCGAATCAGTGCAGCCTCGCCGTCGGTAAAGTCCTTATGAACAAGCGCGCTGTAACCACCTATAAAGTTTACACCTACAGTCTTTGCCGCCTTGTCCAGAGTTTTTGCTATCTTCACGCAATTCTCCTCAGTTTTTTCCTCCAGAACATCCACAAGGCAGGAAACCGGTGTTACTGAAATTCGTTTATTTATAATCGGAATTCCAAGCTGTTTTTCTATATCACAGCCAACCGCCACGAGGTCCTTTGCATAAGTAGTTATCTTTGTATAAACCTTTTCGCACATTCTGTCTATATCAGGGTCTGCGCAGTTTTTGAGGGAAATGCCCATTGTAATAGTTCTTATATCGAGGTTTTCCCTGTCAATCATATTTATTGTTTCAAGAATTTCAAAAGGATTTAACATTGCCATATCTCCTTATATTCTATGCATCGAGTTGAAAATGTCTTCGTTCTGTACGCGGATTGACAGATTCATTTCCTCTTCTATTTTCTTTACATCGTCTGCGATATCGCCTACCGATTTCCCCTGCATATCAACAAGCATTATCATGGTGAATAAATCCTGCATAATTGTCTGTGAAATATCCAGTATATTTATGTTATTACGGCAGAGCATATCGCTTACTCTTGCTATTATTCCAACAGTGTCTTTTCCGATTACAGTTATAACCGCTTTCATATGTTACCTCCAAAATCAGTTCTTGCTTTCTCTTTGCCGCACGGCCTCATACATCAAAACCGCCGCTGCGACAGATGCGTTTAATGAGTTTACATCACCGAACATCGGGATTTCGACTAAAAAGTCGCACTTTTCCTTTACCAGGCGTGATATTCCCTCGCCCTCGCTGCCGATAACAAGAGCCAAAGCACCGGTCAGGTCAGTTTTATACATTCCTTCGCCGCCTGCCTCTGCGCCCGCTATCCAAAGGCCTTGTTTTTTTAAATTTTCAATAGTCTGCGCAATATTTGTAACCTTTGCAACCGGCACATACTCTATTGCACCGGCAGAGGTTTTTGCGACCACTTCATTTAGTCCGACACTTCCGCGCTTTGGTATTATAACCCCGTCTGCGCCTGCACAGTTAGCAGTTCTTAAAATCGAGCCGAAATTGTGCGGGTCGGTTATTTTATCAAGTATGATTATAAACGGGGCATGTCCTTTTTCTGCAGCCAGCGCAAGTATATCTGAGACCTCAGCATAGCTGTGTGCCGCTGCATAGGCTATTACGCCCTGATGATTTCCGCCCTCAGCTATAGCATCAAGCTTCTGGCGCTCTGCCTCTATAACAGGAATTCCCGCAAGTCTGGCTTTCTTTATCAGCGGTCTTAGCGAGCCTTCTATCTCACCCTTTTTGACCATGATTTTATCAATTTCACGCCCCGATTTAATTGCTTCTGCAACCGGATTTCTTCCGATAATTTTATCGCTCATTTTTCCCTCATCTTTTCTCATATAAAAGTTTATCAAGGCATAAAAGCCTTGATAAACCATAAAATTTTTAGTTTAACAGGAACTTGTCGTGGATTGCATTCACGGCACGCTCTGCATCTTTTCTGTCAACAAGTACAGAAATTTTAATTTCAGATGTTGCAATCATGCTGATATTGATATGTGCATTGTAAAGTGCCTCAAACATCTTTGTAGCAACGCCTGCGTTATTAACCATACCTGCGCCCACGATTGAAACCTTTGAAATATCCTTTGAGAACTTAACTTCCTCTGCACCGATTGTGTCTGCGTTCTTTTCTATAACCTCTAAAACCTTATCAAGGTCACTTTCCTTAACAGTAAAGCTGATATCCTTTTTACCGTTGTTGCCGATAGACTGAAGTATCAGGTCAACACCAATGTCTTCCTTAGAAATCAATGCAAATACTGTGAATGCCTTTCCCGGAACATCCTCTACATTGCAAAGTGAAATTCTCGCAACATCATTATCTCTTGTAACGCCTCTAACCAACATCTTTTCCACTTTATTTACCCCCTTAACAAGTGTGCCTTCGTTTTTATTCAAGCTTGATTTTACTGCAAGCTTTACATGATATTTCTTTGCCATCTCAACTGAGCGGTTATGCAGAACATTTGCGCCTAAAGATGCAAGCTCAAGCATCTCGTCATATGAAATATCGTCAAGCTTCTGAGCAGTCTTTACTATTCTCGGGTCTGCTGTGTAAACACCGTCAACATCGGTATAAATTTCACAGATATCAGCACCGAGTGCTGCTGCTAATGCAACAGCTGATGTATCGCTTCCTCCACGACCCAAAGTCGTTATGTCGTCATACTTATTAAGTCCCTGAAAACCTGCTACAATAACAATCTTGCGCTTGTCAAGCTCGCTTTGCAGTCTTTCAGTATCAACTCTGCTTACTCTTGCATTTGAGTAATTAGAATCGGTCTTAAATCCTGCCTGCCAACCTGTCAAAGAAACTACAGGTCTTCCTATTTTTTCTATTGCCATAGCAAGAAGTGAAATCGAAATCTGCTCACCACTTGACAGGAGCATATCCATTTCACGCTTTGAAGCCGCCGGATTTATTTCCTTTGCCTTTTCAATAAGGTCATCAGTTGTATCACCCTGCGCAGAAACTGCAACAACAACATTATTGCCTGCGTCATAGGTTTCTACGATACGGCGTGCCACATTCATAACACGCTCTGCATCCCTTACCGATGAACCGCCATACTTCTGAACTACTAATCCCATATTATTTAACCTCCTGAATTAATATTCCTTTAAAATTGCACCGACATTATCTACAGAAACTACCGATACCCGCCATTTTTCTCCGAGTGACTCTAAGTACCCGGTCATTCCTTTTTCAAAGGCGTCATAGTTATCCGATAACAAAGAAACCATTGTAGGGCCCGAACCGCTAAGATATGTTGCTTTAGCACCAAGCTCATATGACCTCTCCATCATCGCATCAAAATGCGGTATATTTGTTTTTCTGTAATCCTGGTGTATTTTGTCTTTTACAGCACACTTCAAATCATCGTACTTGCCGTTTATGAGTAATGATGTTAAGAGTGATGCTCTTGATATATTATATGATGTATCCTGTAAAGTTACATTTTCCGGCAAGGCTCCTCTTGATGCTTTTGTTGAAACAAAGAAGTCAGGAACCATCACCGCCGCCTTAAGTCCCGCTCTAAGCTTATTGCTTGAGTAAATGGTTTTTCCATCCTCGCGCGTTGCTACGCAAAAGCCACCGAAAAGCGCCGGAGTTACATTATCGGGATGTCCCTCCATATCTGTTGCAAGATTCAGGATTTCGCTATATTTAAGCTGTCTTCCCGATATAGCATTAGCCGCCAGCATGCCGCCTATTATGCACGCGCTGCTGCTTCCAAGGCCTCTTGTTACCGGAATATCACTGTTCTGGATTATCTTTATACCTTTTTTCTGATATCCCACCTCATCAAAAACCCTGCACATCGCACGGTATATAAGGTTTCGTTCACCGGTAGGTATAAAATCCTTTGAATTGTTATAAACAACTATTCCGCTGTCAATCTCGGAAATACGCATAGTATTGTAAAGTCCCAAGGCAATTCCAAGACTGTCAAATCCTGCCCCCATATTTGCACTTGTCGCCGGTACTCTAATGTAAATCATTATGCCTCCAAAACCCTTATAAAACTCATTCCTGATAAGGTTGCGGCTTTTTCCTTAAATTCTTTTTCGCACATAGCCGCTGTGATAAATGCTGTATCACCACAAGAAGCACTTTGGGCAAACTCTACATCTCCAAACAGGCTTTTAACCTTGTTATTATCTTCCTTTGCTCTTACAAAGTATCTTGATACACTCTCATCAATATCCAGCATATATCCATCCTTTGCCGGAGCCCATTCAATATACGCTTTTTCTTTGTTTATATGGCGTACCGATTCAATAACATCCGCAACAACTGCACTCGCTGTCGGGAACTTACCCGCTCCCTGTCCGTAGAACATTGCAGGACCCAAGTAATTTCCCTCGACCATAATTGCGTTAAATACGCCGTTAACATCAGCTAAAGGGAATCCCTTCGGTACAAGCATCGGTGATACTCGCGCAAACACCTTGTCCTTCTTTTCGGAATATCCTATAAGCTTGATTACATATCCAAGCTCACCTGCAAATTTTACATCGTCAAGAGCGATTTCAGTGATTCCCTCCGTGACGATATCCTTATAGTCTACATAATCGCCCCACGCAAGCGAAGACAAGATTGCAAGCTTTCGGCAGGCATCGTGTCCCTCAACATCCGCTGCCGGATTACGCTCGGCATACCCTTTTTCCTGAGCATCACTAAGTGCTTCTGAAAAGTCCTTATTCTTTTCTATCATTTCAGTCAGGATAAAGTTGGTAGTACCGTTTAGGATACCGATAATTCTTTCAATTTTATTTGGCATAAGGCTTGAGCACATCGGCTTTATAATCGGAATACCTCCGCCAACACTTGCTTCAAAAAGATAGTTTACATTCTTTTCTTTTGCAATCGCTAAAAGCTCCGGTCCGTATGTAGCAACAAGCTCTTTATTAGATGTTACCACATTCTTTCCGCTCTCTAAAAGTGACTTTGTAAATTCATAGGCGGGATGAAGTCCTCCCATTGCCTCAACGACGCAATACACTTCGCTGTCTGTCAGAATATCATCAAAGTCCTTTGTAAACAGTTCCTTTTGAGGATGGTCAGGAAAATCCCTGATATCAAGGATATGCTTAACTTCAATCTGGTTTAGTGCTTCTTTTTCAAACCCATTTTCTTTTATAATTTCATAAACACCGCTTCCCACGGTGCCGTAGCCTATAATCGCAACCTTTACCATAACAAACCTCCCACCAATAAATTAGCAATTATTTTATCATATTTCGCGCAAAAAGTCAATATTTCGCTGTATGTTTATCTAAATTCAGGCATAGCTTTTTCATACCCGGGCGTAATTATTATTCGCTCGCAAACAAAGCTTTTGCAAACTCTGCAGCGTCAAATTCCTGCAAATCCTCTATACCTTCACCGACACCGATAAATTTTACCGGAATATTCTGTTCCTTTGAAATCGAAACAACCACTCCGCCCTTGGCTGTACCGTCAAGCTTTGTAAGTATTATTCCTGTTATGTCGGCAACCTCGGAAAAGAGTTTTGCCTGAGATACGGCATTCTGACCGGTTGATGCATCAAGAACTATCATAATTTCCTTATCACAGTCCGGAAGTTCTCGCTCGATAACTCTGCCTATTTTATTAAGCTCTGCCATGAGATTTGCTTTATTATGCAGTCTTCCGGCTGTATCGCATATTAAAATATCCGCACCTCTTGCGACAGCAGCCCTGCATGCATCAAATACAACCGCGGCAGGATCGGAATTTTCCTGATGCCTTATAATATCGCATCCGCTTCTTTTTGCCCAGACATCAAGCTGGTCAATAGCTGCCGCACGGAAGGTATCCGCCGCTGCTAAAAGCACCTTCTTGCCCTGCTTGGTATAGCGAGCTGCAAGCTTTCCGATGCTTGTGGTTTTTCCTACTCCGTTTACGCCTATCACTAAAATGACAGATGGCTTTGTAGCTATCTTCATACCGCTGTCCTGCTCAGTAAGAATTTCGCTTATTACATTTTTTAGTTCTTCCTTTACTTCTTCAGAGTCGGATATCCTTTTTGTTTTAACTCTGTCTCTCAGCTTCTCAATTATATAGCCTGCGGTTTCTACACCAAGGTCTGCCATAATGAGTGCCTCTTCAAGCTCCTCAAAAAAATCCTCGTCTACCTTTACGAACACCTTAAATACATTGTTCACCTTATCCGTAAAGGATTCACGGGTCTTTCCAAGCCCGCTTTTTAACCTGTCAAAAAATCCCATTTGCTGTATTTCCTTTCATTTTTGCGGTTATTTTACCAAATCTTCATCCACCTCATCAATAGCAAGGCTTAACATCTTGGTTACACCCTTCTCCTGCATAGTAACACCGTAGAGAACATTTGCCGCCTCCATGGTACCTCTTCTATGGGTAATAACCACAAACTGAGTATCCTCAAGATAATTCTTTAGGTATGTAGCAAATCTTGATACATTAACATCATCAAGTGCTGCATCAATTTCGTCTAATATACAGAATGGTGTAGGCTTTACTGCAAGTATTGCAAACAAGAGTGCTATCGCAATAAATGACTTCT
The DNA here is from genome assembly GCA_045591565.1 of Clostridia bacterium. Lineage (GTDB taxonomy): Bacteria > Bacillota > Clostridia > UBA1381 > UBA1381 > UBA1738. The sequence continues at coordinate 19,476 of JAZNTB010000091.1, read as the reverse complement.
CACCACCTGAATACAGATTTATGTTCTGCAGACTTTTGCCCGGTAGCTGTACTTCGATTTCAATTCCGCTTTCAAGAACATTCTCAGGATCCGAAAGGTAAAGTCTTCCTCTTCCGCCCCCGAAAAGCTCGGTAAATACCCGCTCAAAGCTCTTGTTAATCTCAAAGAATTGCTTTTCAAAATGCTCCTCCATAAGCTCCTGCATTGAACTTATTACCTTGCCAAGATTATCCTTTGAGATTTCAAGGTCTTTCTTTTGTCCTGACAGAAACTCAAATCGTTCCTTCACATTCTTATATTCCTCAATAGAATCAATATTGATGCTTCCCAAGGACTTAATCTTTGACCTTAAGGTACCTGCTCTTTCGGCAGCTTCCTTTTCATTTTCTATCTCTTGACGGATATCCCCTGCCGTTTCGGTTGTAAGCTCGTAATCGTCCCACAGGCGTGAAATAAGGTTATCCCTCTCAATAGTAAGCTTGGTTTCCTTGTTTTCCACGCGGGAAAGCTCTTCGGAAAGCGCAATAAGTCTGTCGGTAGTTTCCTTGTTTGAATTCTGTATTCCCTTAAGCTTTTCCATTATTTCTGACTTTTCTTTCTCTATCTCGGAAAGTCTGGTCTTGATTTTCAAAGAATTCTCCCGTATTCTTTCTATCTCTTCCTTTTTAGCCTCAATCTGCTTTTCTATTTCTGCATTTTGCACATCGAGGCTCTTTTTATCCTCAAGCTTTTGAGCAGCAGCTTCGGCGTTTTCTGAAATAGCCGTGCGTATATCCGAAATAGCCTGTCTTTCTGCCTCAATATCCTTTTCAATAGAGTGAAGTCTTAAAGTTTCATCGACTATTTCCTGTGCCTTCTGCTCCTTGCGCTCCTCTATAGACGCACAAAGTGCGGTAAGCTCCTCTATTTCACTATTTATAGCGTTAACAGTATTTTCTGCCTCACGGACACTGCTGATTAAAAGCGCAATTTCTTCGGATGAAGCAGAGAGCTGTTCAGAAATTCCTGAAAGCTCGTCATCAAGCGCCTTGTCTGTATCGCTGCCTGTTTCAAGTGCTGCCATCTGGATTCTAACGGAATTTTCCAGAACAAGCATATCATTTTCATATTCCCTCGCAAGCGGCTGATATGATGCAAGCTGCATCTTAACATTATCAAGGTCGGACGCCGCAGCATCCCTCTCCTCTTTCAGCTTTCCTATTTTAACCGTGAGTGACGAAATATCCTGTCCTAAGGTCTTGATTTCACTTGCACGCGACAAAAATCCGCTTGTTTTGTTGACACTACCACCGCTCATTGAGCCTCCGCTGTTTAAAACATCGCCTAAAAGCGTTACTGTTTTAAAGCGATAGCCAAATCTCTTTGATATAGCAATACCATCATCTATATTTTCAACAACTACGGTTCTTGCCAAAAGGCTGTCTATGATACCGGTGTATTTTTTATCAAAGCGCACCAAATCACTTGCAATGCCCACGAACCCGTCGCAATTTTTGATTTCCGAAATATCATCAAGCTTCTTTCCGCGAACGGATGAAACAGGCAGGAAGGTCGCTCTGCCAAGCTTGTTCTCTCTTAAGTATCCGATTGCGGTTTTTGCGTCTTCTTCGGTTTCCACCACAATATTTTGAAGTGCTCCGCCAAGTGCAACCTCGATTGCAGTGACATACTTTTTGTCCACATTTATAAGTCCCGAAAGTGTTCCGTGAATATCACACTTTTTAAGCTCCGGTGCCTTTAGAACTGCTTTTACGCTTCTTGCATATCCCTCATAATCATTTTCCATCGCCTCAAGCATACGCTTTTTAGAGGTTTTTGAATTAAGCTCAAGCTGGTTTTCCGAAAGCTCACTATCCATCTTTGAAAGGGATTCTGAAAGCTCGTCAAAACGAGCCTGCTGCTTTTCAATTCGCTCATTCATAGCCGCAAGCTTTTCAGAAAGCGTCGAAATTTTTTCCTTGCTTTCCTCTATTTCTTTTCGGGTATCCTCAGCTCCCTTTTTATGAGTTTCCTTCTCCGCCTCAACAGCTGATTTTCTTTCAAGATAAGTGCTGCGAAGCTCCTCAAGACCTGTTATTCTTGCCTTTCCTGAAGAAATCTCGTTTGACTTTTCCTGTACTTCCTTCTTTTTTTCCTCTATCTTTGCTCTGCATTCGGCAAGCTCCTCGTGAATGGAAGAGTTGTCCTCTCGTATATTGTCAAACACCTCTAATAGCTGCTTGCTTTCCTCTTCCTGAGCAGCTATCTGGCTCTCTATATTCTTTATCTGTTCCTCGCGCTCTGTGTTTTTGGCTTTTATATTTTCAATTTCCTTATCAATACGGTCAAAAAGTGCCTTATTGTTTGAAATATTATTCTGCGCAAGCACTATTTCGTTCTCGTTTCTTGAGATACCTGCCTCGCTTTCGATAAGGGCGTTATTTGTGATTGTCTGTTCCTCGTCCTTTTTCTCGTTTTCGGTATATAGCTCTGCTATTTTAAGTTCAAACTCATCTGCCACAGACCTTACCTGTTCTATTTCGGCATTTACATTTTCAAGCTGTGTGTGTACCTCTTTTAGCTGCAGCGCTCCCCCTTCTAAGGACAGCAAAATAAGGCTCACATCAAGACCCTTGAACTCTTCATAAAGTACAAGGTATTCCCGAGCCTTTTTAGACTGTCTCTCAAGTGGACCTATTTGCGATTCAAGCTCTATCGTAATATCGTTTATACGAACAAGATTTTCATTCACCGAAACAAGCTTACGCTCTGCTTCCTCTTTTCTGTGCTTATATTTTGAAACTCCTGCTGCTCCCTCAAAAAAGTTTCTTCTGTCCTCTGCTTTTGTTGAAAGAATCTGAGCAACATTTCCCTGCCCTATCATAGAATATCCGTCACGGCCAAGACCTGTATCCATAAACAGCTCCTGAATATCCTTTAATCGGCAGTTTGCCTTATTTATCTGATAAACGCTTTCCCCTGAACGGAAAACGCGTCTTGTTACCATAATTTCATCAAATTCGATAGGAAAAAGCCTGTCCGAATTGTCAAGAACAAGACTTACCTCTGCAAAATTAAGCGGTCGTCTTGTCTGTGTTCCGTTAAATATAACATCCTGCATATTAGAGCCGCGCAAGGTTTTAGCGCTCATTTCACCCATAACCCAGCGTATAGCATCGGAAATATTACTCTTTCCGCTGCCGTTAGGTCCTACGACTCCTGTTATTCCGTTTTCAAAGTTCAGAACCGTCTTGTCTGCAAAGGACTTAAACCCCTGCATTTCAATTCTCTTTAAGTACAATTAAAACTCATTCCTTCCAAACTGTAATTCTGCCCTTTTCTATACTGTCATCCGGCTTGATTTTTAAATTAAAGCCATATCTCTCTTTTATTTTTTTTATGTTTATTCTGCCGTTTCCTACTGCTTTTGAAACTTCTCCAGTATTAACACAGAAAATATGTGCCGACGGATTTTCGTCTATGATTTTCACCATTTCATCATAATAAATTTCTCCCTCGACAAGCTCCCTGAAAGCACTGTGGAACGGACCTGCGATTACCGAACCGTTTTCACATATTTCATCAGTCGTTGCGAGGGAAATCCGTATGACATCTATATTACTTTTTTTAAACTCCAAAAGCAGCCTCTTGCAAAGCGAAACTGCCCCCGAAAGTGTCTGCGGAGTATATTCTCCCTTATCATACAGCCTTGCAAGAGCCGTATCTTTCAGCACCAATGTCGGATAAATTCTCACAAAATCCGGCTTTTGGGCTATGATTTTCTGCGCTGTTTCCATCGCACCGGAGTCGGTATCTCCCGGGAGTCCCGTCATCATTTGAAGACCGAGCCTAAACGGATACCGCCGTATCATCTCTACGGCATTCTCCACAGTCTTTGCCGTATGTCCGCGCACCGCTGCAGCAAGAACACTGTCAATCATTGACTGAACTCCCAGCTCTATCGTGGTTACTCCGTATTTCAAAAGCCTTTCCAGAACTTCTTCGTTTATATAATCAGGGCGGGTAGACAAACGAATTCCGTCTATCCTTCCGTCCTTTACATATTCGTATGCCGCCTTTAAGAAAAGCTCTTGTTTATCCGCTGAAATGCCCGTAAAGCTGCCTCCGAAAAAGGCAGCTTCAATAACTCTGTTATTTTGCGGTAATGTTTTTAAATGTTCTTCAATGATTTTGGAAACCTCTCCGCTGCTTATCGAGGTATCTGCTCCTGTTATCTTTCGCTGATTGCAAAATATGCAGTCAAAAGGGCAGCCCTCGTGCGGAACAAAAATAGGAATGTTATAGTGCTTCATACAATATCGAGAGCAATTTTAGCGGCTTTTTGCTCCGCTTCCTTTTTGCTCCTACCCGAGCCCTCGGCTATCTTTTCCCCATCCACAAACACAGCGCATTCAAAACGCTTGTCATGGTCAGGGCCACTCTCTCCGATAAGCTCATAAGTTACTTTACCATACTTTCCCTTTTGGGTGTGCTCCTGAAGTCTGGTCTTATAGTCACTGTAGTCCTTTTTTCCGGATGCTTCCAAAAGCTCCTCCTTCATGACTGAAAGCAGCCATTTTTTTGCAGTTTCAAAGTCACTATCCAAAAAGATTGCTGCTAAAAGTGCCTCAAACGCATCAGAAACAAGTGATGGTCTGTTGCGACCTCCGGTCTGTTCCTCGCCGCGTCCGAGCTTTATGTGTTCTGCAAGGTCAATCTTTTTTGACAATTCATACAGTCCGTGCTCGCAGACAAGCGATGCCCGTGTTTTACTAAGATCGCCCTCATCCTCATTACCCAGTGCCAGGAAAAGGTTTTCACTCACAATAAGGCTCAGCACCGAGTCTCCCAAAAACTCAAGACGCTCATTGCTCCTCTCGTTTCTCTCATTGGCGTATGAGCTGTGTGTGAGTGCGTGTTCAAGATAACTTTTATTCTTAAAGCTGTATCCTATTTTCTTTTCAAAATCATTCATTTATTTCACCGATTATCAGTCTATATCTGCATTTTCCTTAATATATCTTACCGCATCTTCAACAGTGGAAATATCCTCTACATCTTCATCAGGAATTTCAAAATCAAACTCTGACTCCATCGCCATGATAAGCTCTACTACATCTAAAGAGTCTGCCCCTAAATCTTCAATAAATGCAGATTCAGGTTTTATTTCCTTATCATCAAGTCCCAGCTGTTCCATTAAAATGTTTTTTACCTTTTCGAATACCATAAAATACATCCTCCCCATTTTGTAATATATGTATAATGTACCATTCTTAATTATATAACAACAAATTATCTTTTGCAATACTTTTTTTGCTAAAAAAACAGAAAAAGAGCACAGAAATACTGTGCTCATATTAATTTAAGGGCTTAGTCCGCATATTTAATATCAAGTGCGTACACAGTGTCGCTCTCGTTTAAAATCTCCAAAAATGCACCGTATTCAATATCTGTAGGCACATTTATATCCATTCTCACCAAGAGCCTTTGCCGGTCCGTCTTTTGGCACTTTACCGATGTAATAGTAATTCCATACTCCCTCAGCATATTCTTTAGGTATTCAACAGACTCTTTGCTGCTTTCTATCTCGGCCTCCAGAATGTCTTCATTTGTCATGCTTAAAAACTTGCTGTTTTTATGAAGAACTATCTGCATTGTAACTATCAGAACCGATGTGACAATACCCATCGTGTACATTCCCGCCCCAAGGGCAAGACCAACACCTGCGGTTGCCCATATTCCGGCAGCTGTCGTCAGTCCTTTGACCGCATGCTGGCGACTAAAATAAATCATACCTGCGCCCAGAAAACCCACGCCCGTAACCACCTGCGAAGCTATACGCGAGCCATCAGTAACCTTCATTGCGCCGTATAATACCATGTCGGTGAAGCCATATTTTGAAATAATCATCATAAGTGCCGAAGCAAGTGCAACTATGATGTGAGTTCTTATTCCTGCACCCTTTCCACGGTTTGTGCGTTCATAGCCTATCATGCCTCCGCAAACACATGCAAGTATAAGGCGTACAAAAAATATCGCCTGCTGTGTTATGACCTCCATCATGACTATTCACCCCCTCGAAAGTTATAGTGTTTCACAATTATAGTTCCAATTTATTAAAATGTGAAGCAAATAGTACTTATCTAACAATATAGTTGAAAAAAACTTTTTATGACAAAGAACAGGCAAAATTACACCTGTTCTTTTATCAATTTATACTACTGTAAATTCACCGTTTTGCGCATCTACCGTAACATTATCTCCTATGTTTCCCTCAATGATTTTTTCCGAAAGCATATCCTCGATTTTGTTCTGTATTGCGCGCCTTAGCGGTCTTGCGCCGTATACGGGATCAAATCCCGCCTTTGCTATCTCAGCTATTGCGTCATCGGTAAATTCAGCTGTTATTCCGTTAGCCTCAAGCCTCTTTTTCAGTCCCGAGAGCATAATTCCGGCAATTTTTTTGATGGCATCCTCTCCAAGACGCTCAAATACGATTATTTCATCTATTCTGTTCAAGAACTCCGGCTTGAACGCCTGCTTAACCTTTTCCATCACCTTTTCACGAATTGCTGTATTTTCATCTCCGGTGCTCTCCTGTGTTCCAAAGCCCATCCTTGTTCCGCCGGTATTTAAGATATCCTTTGCTCCAAGATTTGATGTCATTATTATTACTGTGTTTCTGAAATCCACCCGTCTTCCCTGTGCATCGGTCAGAATTCCGTCATCCAACACCTGTAGCATAATATTGAAAACATCCGGATGCGCTTTTTCAATCTCGTCAAACAGAATTACCGAATATGGTTGTCTTCTTATCCTTTCGGTAAGCTGACCTCCCTCATCATATCCGACATATCCCGGAGGAGAGCCGACAAATTTTGAAACAGAATGTTTTTCCATATACTCTGACATATCCACTCTTATCATTGCGTCCTCCGAGCCAAACATTGCTTCGGCAAGTGCCTTTGAAAGCTCGGTTTTTCCAACACCTGTCGGTCCTAAGAAAAGAAATGAACCTGTCGGGCGTTTCGGGTCTTTTAGTCCGGCTCTTCCTCGTCTTATGGCACGGCTCACAGCGCTCACAGCCTCCTCCTGACCGACAACACGGTTATGCAGGATTTCTTCAAGGTTTTTAAGCCTTTCTCCCTCTTCTTCCTTTACCTTTGCAACAGGAATATGTGTCCATTCCGCAATTATATCTGCAATATCGCTGTCAATTATAACAAGCTCATTGGATTTGTTATTGTCCTTCCAGACATTTTTCCCCTTTTCAAGCTCTGCTTCTATCTCCTTTTCGCGGTCACGAAGCTCCGCCGCCTTTTCAAAGTTCTGTGAGATAATTGCCTCTTGTTTTTCCTTTCGAACCTCTTCCGCCTCTTTTTCGAGATTTTTCACATCATCCGGCGCCGTCAGAGCAGAAAGACGCTTTTTACTTGCTGCTTCATCCATCAGGTCTATAGCTTTATCCGGCAAAAATCTGTCAGTTATATACCTCTCCGAAAGCTTTACAGCAGCATCGATTGCACTGTCGTCTATTTTTATGCTGTGATGCGCCTCATACTTATCACGCAATCCCTTTAATATCTCAATAGTTTCCTCCACACTAGGTTCTCCCACCGTTACCGGCTGAAAACGCCTTTCGAGCGCTGCATCCTTTTCAATATACTTTCGGTATTCATTAAGGGTTGTTGCTCCGATAAGCTGCAGTTCTCCACGGGCAAGCGACGGCTTTAATATATTTGATGCATCTATTGCGCCCTCGGCAGATCCTGCACCGACAATCGTGTGCATTTCATCAATGAACAGAATTACATTACCGGCCGCTTTTACCTCATCGATGGCTTTTTTCAGTCTGTCCTCAAATTCGCCCCTGTACTTTGCTCCCGCTACCATCGAGGACAAATCCATCGTTACAAGCCGTTTATTCTTTAAAAGCTCCGGCACATCGCCGCTTGCGATTTTCTGTGCAAGACCTTCCGCAACCGCAGTCTTTCCAACACCCGGCTCGCCAATTAAGCACGGATTATTCTTGGTTCTTCTTGATAAAATCTGAATAACCCTTGCAATTTCAGTATCCCTGCCTATTACCGGGTCAAATTTGTTCTCCTCTGCAAGCTTGGTTAAATCCCGTCCAAACTGGTCAAGTGTCGGGGTTTTCTCGTTCTTACTGCTTCTTCTCTGCGGCTGTTTGTTATCAGTATAGCTTTGCTCGGTAGACGAAAGTATATCGTTATATATATTGTTAAAGTCAACACCGCAGGAAGCAAGTATATTTGCTCCCACTCCGTCACCGTCTTTGATAATACCTATCAGAATATGTTCTGTACCGATATAGTGGTGTCCCATATTTCTCGCTTCCATCGCCGCAAGCTCCAGTATGCGTTTGCTTCTCGGCGTAAGCGCAAGCTCTGTTCCCTTGCCAAGAGGCGGATTTGTGCCCATAAGCTCCTTTATTCTTTCAAACAGAACTTCTTTTTTTGTGCCGGCATTCTCTAAAATCTTGGCTCCGACGCCGCTCCCCTCGGAAATTATTCCTAAAAGAAGATGTTCACTTCCTATATATCCATGGCCCAGTTCACACGCTGCATCATGTGCTTTATTTATTGCTATTCGTGCTTTTTCTGTAAAATTTGAAAACATACCTGTTTCCTCCTTTCAAATTTATGCATTGTCACGCAAAAGCTCCGCTCTTTTTCTGTCACGCTCATCCGGTGTCAGACTCTCGCCTGCCATAATTAGCGCCGGTTCTGTTTCCACCATAAGCTGCATAAGCGGAATTTTTCCTCCTGCATCTATTATACCCAGATTTTTCCCCAAAATTACATCGGACAGGAGCGCCTTGGCTTCGCCCGAAGATACCGAGCGCGCATACTTTAAGGTACCGTATGAGCGCCACAGCTTATCGGCAAGCCCGCGATTTTCCTTCAGGCTTTCCCTTGCATCCTTTTCGTGTTTTTCTATTTGTCCTGCTATATTTTCAAGCTTGGCTATTATTTCTTCCTCGCTTATTCCGAGCGTCACCTGATTTGAAATCTGGTAAAGTCCGCCATACGCCTTTGAGCCTTCACCATATAGTCCCCGTACTGTGAGTCCTAATGCCGATGCTGAAGATATAATCTTATTTATGTTGTTTGTTATGGTAAGTGCCGGAAGATGCATCATAACCGACGCTCTCATTCCTGTACCTGTATTCGTCGGGCAGGCAGTAAGGTATCCGAATTCCTCCGAAAATGCGTACTCCGTACTTTCCTCAATTACATCATCCACCTTGCTCGCTATCTCCCACGCTTCCTTCAGCTTAAATCCGCCCAGAATAATCTGCAGTCTTATATGGTCCTCCTCCATAAGCATTATGCTCATAGTTTCGTCATTATTTATCAGCACAGAACCATTCTCATCATTTGCCATCTGCAGACTTATCAGGTGCTTTTCTGCAAGCTCCTGCCTTTTCTCCTTTGTCAAATCACTCATCGACATCCATACAAATTCCTTCGCAAGTGTTGAATTTGAAGCCAGAACGGCATTTTTAATTTCGTCAGTTACCTTTTTTCGCCCTGCCTCGCTAAGTGTCTGCGGGAACGGAAATTTATCAAGATTTCTTGCAAGTCTTATTCTGGTGCTGACCATAATATCATTATCATTTTTTTCTTTATACCAAATCATGATTTATCCCTCCAGACTCTTTATTTCCTTATGAAGCTTTGCGGCTGTTTCATAATCCTCGGTTTCAACAGCCTGCGACAGCTGTTTTCTAAGCTCCGAAAGCTTACGCTTTTTCAAAAGTCCTGCCGACTGCTTTGACGGAATCTTGCCTGTATGGGTAGTATTCTTTTGAATCTGCCTGAGCGTTGAGCGTACAGGATTTTCAAATGCCTCGTAGCATGCAGCACAGCCGAACTTGCCGCTCTTTTGAAATTCGTAGTAGCTTCTTCCGCAGGAAGGACATCTTCCTTCCTCCCTGTATACAGGGAATAACTCAAAGCTGTCAAAAAAATCTGAAAACAAATCGTACATATTATATTCCGCCTTTCCTTATTATATTTCTGCTATTGCGTTCTTTAATATTTCTGCTCTTATTCTATCACGGACAGGATTTTGAAGCTTAAGTGACCTGTCTGACACTGCCGCTAGAAGTATTTTAGCTGCCACAGTATCAAGTTTTCCGTTTTCGTGAAGATAGCCTACAATCGACCTTGCTGTTCCTACATCGCAGGCTTCCCCTATATTTGCAATTATGCCATGGCTGTCACCTATATCAATCCTTCGTATTTTAATATATCCGCCACCGCCGCGCCTTGATTCAACTGAATATCCCCTTTGCGGGCTGAACCTGGTTGATATCACATAGTTTATCTGTGACGGTACACAGCCAAACACATCGGCAAGCTCATTTCTTCCAAACTCCGCATAGTCCGCATCACCCTTCATCAGTTCCATAATGAATGCCTCTATCTTATCACTTATACCCATGTTATCGCCTCCGTTTTTGACTTTGACTTTCTTTGACCTTTATTGACTTTATTATACCACTTTTCCATCCATTGTCAATGAAAAAATTTAATATATTTTATGAACAATTTATGAACAACTATTGTCTTTGTGCAAAAAATAGAGTATAATTATGGCAAATATTTGAAAAAGGATTGATTATTATAATTCCGGTAGAAAAAAATCACGAATATACAGTTCAAATAGAATCAGTTTCCTCCGAAGGAAGTGGAATTGCACACATAGACGGATACACCCTTTTTGTTCCGCAGACAGCAAAAGGTGATATTGCACGGGTTTTGGTTTTAAAAACAAAGTCAAGCTACGGTTATGCGAAGGTGCTCGAGATAACAACACCCTCCCCTATACGCACAGAGCCTTTGTGCGAGCATTTTTCAAAATGCGGCGGCTGTCAGCTTATGCATATGAATTATCAGGCACAATGCAAGTTTAAGCAGCAGGTGGTTCACGATGCGCTGCTCAGAATCGGCGGAATTGATACCGATGTCAGCTTTATTCCCGCCGAAAACCCCACAAGGTACAGAAATAAAATGATTTTTCCATTTTCACAAAACGGCAGCTGGGGCTTTTACCGAGAGCGCAGTCACGATGTTATTCCATTAAAGGATTGCCTTTTAGGCGACAGCTTAAACAAGGAAATTATGAATGTAATTTCTGACTTTATTACATCATATTCCATTTCGGTTTATGATGAACAGGCTCACAAGGGAATTATGCGGCGTGTATTTATAAGAAATTCCAAAACAGAGGTTATGGTTGTCCTTTCGGTTAACTCTTCCTCCATTCCTCATAAGGATGAGCTGATAAGCGCATTAAGGGCTGTTTCTCCTAAAATTTGCGGAATCATTCTTAACATAAACACAAAACGCACAAATCTCGTGCTTGGAGATAAAAATATCACACTCTGGGGCAAGGATAGCCTGTCCGATACTCTTTGCGGCATTGGTTACGAAATTTCACCGCACAGCTTTTTCCAGATAAATCCTGCGCAAACAGAAAAACTCTACGGAACTGCGATTGAATTTGCCGACATCTCAAAAGAGGACACTGTAATGGATATTTATTGCGGAATAGGTACCATTTCTCTCACTGCTGCCAAAAGCGCAAAATCCGTAATTGGAATAGAAATAGTTCCTCAGGCAATCGAAAACGCAAAGCAAAATGCATCCGCAAACGGAATTAATAACGCAGAATTTTATTGTTCTGCCGCCGAAGATATCGTTCCGGAGCTTATAAAAAGTGGCGGCACACCCGATATCGTCATATTAGACCCGCCAAGAAAGGGCAGCGACGAAAGGACACTTTCTGCTATCGTTTCAGCGCAGCCTAAGAGGATTGTATATGTTTCCTGCAATCCGGCAACCCTTGCACGAGATGTGAAATTCCTTGCAGAAAACGGATACTACCTTGCAAAAGCGACAGCAGTAGATATGTTCCCGCAGACAACGCATGTCGAGTGCGTAGTGCTGATGACAAAAGGAGAAGCAAATGACTAAAACGGAGAAAAGCAGTCCTGCTATATTCATGTATGCGGTAATTGCAGTCACATTCGCTGTTTCCTTAATATGTTTCTCTCTATATTACAGCGGCTTATCGTCATTCAGCGATATAACAGGCCAAAAATTTTAAGAATATTAAAAAGAAAAGAAGATCTGCTTCTCCCAAAAACAGATAATCTTATTTAAAACTAATAACACGGCATTTCTGCCGTTTTTTTATTCTTTTCCGTCCCAGCAATAGGTGCAAAGCTTACATATATCAAGACCGATTGCCTTGACTATTCCGTCAAGTGTCTGGAATTCAAGAGATTTAAGATGCAACTTTTCGCATATTGCATCACGCAGCTTCTTTCCGCGTTCCGTTGCAGAGCTACTGTATTCTTCTATATGATTAAACCCTTCCTCGCCCTCAAGTTCCATTATAACCTTTCTGGTAATCAGTTCCATATGGCTTGTGGCACGCGAAAAATTAAGATATTTACAGCTATACATTATAGGCGGACAAGCCGAACGCATATGTACTGCCCCCGCTCCGTTATCATACAGAAAATCAACCGTCTTTTTAAGCTGAGTTCCGCGTACGATAGAATCGTCCACAAAGAGAAGATTTTTGCCCGAAATCAGTTCCTGTACAGGAATTTGCTTCATCTGAGCAACCTTATTACGCTCCTCCTGGTGCGTAGGTGTGAAACTTCTCGCCCAGGTAGGTGTATACTTTATAAAAGGTCTCGCAAACGGAATTCCGCTTTCGTTCGCATAGCCTATTGCATGCGGTGTTCCTGAATCCGGTACTCCGCAAACTGAGTCTACCCCTTGCGTATTTCCCGCCAAGGCATCATTTTCTGCCATAATTCCGCCGTTACGGCATCTCATAACCTCAACATTCACACCCTCGTAAGTCGAAGTCGGGTATCCGTAATACGACCACAGGAAGGAACAGATTTTCATTTTCTCACCCGGCTTCGCAAGCTGCTCCATAGACTCTGCTGTCAAATGTACTATTTCTCCGGGACCCAGTTCTTTTTCTATTTCATATCCAAGTTTTTGTCCTGCAAAGGACTCGAATGTCACACAATACCCGTCCTCTGCTTTCCCTATCAAAACAGGCAAGCGGCCCAACTTATCACGCGCTGCAATAATACTTCCGTCATCCTTTAGGATAAGAACCGACGCCGTTCCATCAATCGAATCCTGCGCAAATTTAATTCCATCTGCAAAATTGTCCTTCTGATTGATAAGTGCGGCAAAAAGCTCGGTAGAATTCACTGCTCCGCCTGTCATTGCGTCAAAATGACCATGCGACAGAGAAAAGTATTTTTCAATAAGCTCGTCCGAGTTATTTATAACGCCTATCATACAGATAGCATATGTTCCAAGTCTTGAACGAATAAGCTTTGGCTGAGGGTCATAATCGCTTATACAGCCCATCGCACTATTGCCATACATTTCATCAAAAACATCTCCGAATTTGGTTCTAAAAGGCGAATTCTGTATGTTATGAATTTCCCGTTGCAAGCCTAACTCCTTGTCATATGCAGCCAAACCTGCACGACGAGTACCCAGGTGCGAGTGGTAGTCAGTGCCAAAAAACACATCTGAAATTGCGCTGCGTTTGCTTACTACTCCAAAAAATCCTCCCATAATTTTACCTCCGCTATGATGAAAATACCTTTAAATTGTATCACATTTTAAGAACTAGGTCAATAATCCTTAGCGAATATTGTCATTTTGTAAAAAAACATACGAAAATATTGTATGTTTTATTGTGAATTGTTCGTTACTGATAAAAACGGAAATATAATTTATGGGTACATTGAAACTAATGATAAGGAGCGCCAAAAAAAGACGCACAGTCTTGTGCGTCTTTTAAATAGTTTCTACCTTGTTTCACTCTTTATAATTACAAATTCTTTCCCGACAGCAATCACCCGCTCCCACGGGACACTTACACTTTTATCACGAAATATACCAAAAATCCCACGGCATGGTATAGAAACCGATTTTATCTTTCCTGTTTGAATATCTATATCAATATCCCTTATATAACCTACTACCTCAGCTGTGTCTACATCTATTACTTTCTTCTGTTTTAAATCAAATTTTTTAAGCATATCTTTCCCCTCCCAGAATATAACTATGACAGTTTTAAATAAATATTTGCATTTTATATAAAAAGATGATATAATTATGTGCATAAATACACTTTCGGATGAATATACTTATAAGTGTATTAATATGATAGAAAGGTGACTAAAGAAAATGGACTATTTAAAAGCATTTGAATCAATCAAAAATACTTTGGAAAAGGCAGAAATTTCTCTTGGGGAAGAACATTTTGCCATTCAGCTTCGCTTAAGCGATGATGATTGTGCAGGTATTCTGTATGTCGAGGTAAAGGACAAGCAGTTGTTTGTAGAGCCGTATGACTACTATGATAACGATGTTGATGTTCTGTCAAATTTGAAAGATATCAAAGCTATTTTTGGAAGAAGGCTTAATGTTCAAAACAGTATTGACAGCGGCAGAATAATTGTAACAGGAAATGTGACAGGATTTATTGATTTTGTTAATTCAATAAAAGTTAAGCCTGCTGCAAAGAAAGCACCAACAAAGCCTGCAGTAAAGAAAGCCACTCCCGAAAAGGCAGCAAAACCTGCCCCAAAGACTGTCTCCAAAGCAGTAAAAAAGAAAGCGGAGGCACAAGTTATGCCGGATAATAAAAACAAAGCTGACACAACAAAAAACAAACCAATTTCTACGGTTGTTGAAAAAGAAATAAAGCCGGAGAAGAAAACAAAAAAATAACAAGATAAAAGGGCACGCATTTTTCCTGCGTGTCCTTTTATATGGGGGAATAATTCATGATAAATAAAATTAAATCGTATCTCATAATACTGACAGGTATAACCTTAACAGCAATAGCATCCGGTCTTTTTTACATTCCAAACGAAATTGTAACCGGCGGAGTTGCCGGAATTGCAACTATCCTTTACCCCATCGGCATTCCTCCCGGAGCCGTTTATTTAGTGCTCAATCTTATACTTTTAGTGATGAGCTATAAAATCCTTGGAAAGCAGTTTGTCCTTAACTCAATCCTGTCCGTTATAGCAATTTCTACTCTCGTACAGGTCTTTTCTGAGTTGCCGCCTGTTACTGACGATATTTTCCTGTCTTCTCTTTTCGGAAGTGTGCTTTTTGGGATCGGCGCTTCCCTTACCTTTATCGAAAACGCCAACACAGGCGGCACCGATATTATCGGCAGGCTTATCCAGTCAAAGTACACCTACTTTCCGATCGGTCGCCTTCTTTTGATGATAGACGGCATTATCATATTTATCTCTTTGCTCATTTTTAAAAACTTTAATCTCGCGCTCTACGGTCTTTTCGGTCTATTCGTTTCTGCCTTTGTTATTGACTTCGTCATAGACCGCCTAAATTCATCAAAACTCGCCTTTGTAGTAACATCAAAAGGCGATGAAATATCAAAGCTTATCATCAAGAACAGCAAGCGTGGAGTTACAATTTTAAATGCAAGAGGCGCATACTCAGGAGAACGAAAAAATCTCCTTATATGCGCCCTTAAAAACCGACAGATGCCGGAGTTTCATCAAATGATTACTGCAGCTGACAAAAATGCATTTATCATTTTTGCCAAGTCGGAAAAAATATTCGGTCTTGGATTTTATGTTTATAAATGACGACACTTCAAAAGCGTTCTATAGAGTTCAAGCTCATAGTCAGGTGTATACGGATTTTCTTTTTCTCCCCTGACCATAGCTGCAAAGCCTTCAAATAACGCATTGTAACGATAAAAGTCATCACTTCGCTCGTGCTTTCCGCGAGAGCCCCAGTCGTGATCGGTATATTCGGTCTTTTCCAAAAACTCGTGTTCGTCCTCACCGTCGCCCTCAAACATCTCAAGAGGCTTTATCTCAAATGAGCTTTTAAAGCCGCATACAAGCAAGCTTCTCAAAAACATAGCCTTTGTTTCTACCGGCTTGCTTCTTTGTGCGCTCCCGATAAGACGAATATTCTTTACACCGCCTTTAATTATATCCCAAAAGCCCGCGAACGGAAACCTCTCCGGCATTCACAATTTCCCGTGTATTATTTATCTCTACTACAAGCTCACCATTTTCCGTTATATCAACCGCCCTTGCGCGGACATTTTCACCGTTTTTTATCACTATGACATCACGAAAAAGTGTTGCACACTTCTTTTTATACTCGTCACGAAAACCTGCAAAACCACCCTTTATAAATTCGTCATAAATATCAAAAAACTCTTTTAAAACATTGTTTAAAAGTCTTTCACGGCTCACTTTTTTTCCGGTTTCAATGTATACAGATGTTGCCTTATCCGAAAGCTCATCATCAAAGGACTCCGTATTTACATTGATTCCAATCCCCACGATAACACGGCTTACTCGCTCCCCGTCCATTACCGCCTCACAAAGAACTCCGCAAACCTTTTTATCATCCAAAAGAACATCATTAGGCCATTTGATTTTGGAATTTTCTATCACTCTGCAAACCGCAAGCCCGGCTAAGAGTGTCAGCTGTGATATATCGCTTTCTTTCTGTGGTTTGAGGTAGATACTTGCCCATATTCCGCACCCTGCAGGCGATGACCACGCTCTTCCGAGGCGTCCTCTTCCTCCGGTCTGCTCTTCTGCTATAAAAAGGCTCCTGTCAGGAACTCCTGTCGCCAGCTTTGCCTCTTTATTGGTAGATTCAGTTTCCCTAAAATAATATACCTTTGCGGGTACTCTTATCTTTTTAGGTTTTATTCTGTTTTTTAATATATCAAGAATTCTTTTCATTTTTATCACCTGTTTAATTATATCTGTTTACTTATATATTGTCAAATTAAAGATTTTCACACATAAAACCCTCCTTTTAGCTAATACTATAAAAGAATTAAACAGTAGCTTTTGCTTCACAAAAGCAGAGAAGGAATTTAACATTTTTATGAAACTTTTATTGCTTTCAATACGACTTTTTATTTACGGATATTTTTGCGACACCTGCACCAACATATGCACCGCCTGTGCAGAAAAACAAATTTTATCAAGCAAACCTTTAAATAAAAAATTGCTCACTTTCATGAGCAATTTATCAAATAACAGCCTTGTAAAATGGCAAAATATCGAGCACAGGTTCATTCGCCTTTCTATGAAGCGCTGACCTTCTTTGTTACCAGAACTTCGACAATTCTGTTCTGCTCTGCCTTAGTTATGGCCACAGTGAAATCTTTATATTCAAACTTTTCGCCGACCGAAGGAATTCTTCCCAACAGCTCGGTAATCCAACCGCTGACAGTGACACTCTCAATGTCCTCATCCTCAGGCAAGCCAAAAACTTCAAGCATCTTTTCTATCGAGGCATTTCCGCTCACCTTATACCGATTAGCAGAAAGCCTTGAAAAGTCTTCCTTTACGAGGTCATGTTCATCCCAGATTTCGCCAACAAGCTCCTCTATAATATCTTCAAGACTCACCACACCTACCGTACCGCCGTATTCGTCGGTTACTATGGCAAGGTGTGATTTTTTGTGTTTTAAAAGGGTCATTACTTTCGATATTTTCATATTTTCAAGCACAAAAACCGCCGGAGATATTATTTTTTCAATGTTGTCTGTGTAATGAAAATCCTTCTCGTTAATTATGCCTACAATATTGTCAATAGTATCGCGGTAAACCGGCAGACGCGAAAATCCGCTTACACGAAACGCTGTTTTAATGCTTTCCCTGCTGTCCTCAATATCCACCGCCACAACATCTACTCTTGGGGTCAGGATATCTGCAACATCAAGGTCGTAAAACTCAATAGCGCTTATTAATAGATGTCCTTCATCTTCATTAATTCCACCGTCATTTTTTGCTTCTTCAACCATAGTCAGAAGCTCACGGTCAGTTATCGACCTGTCTCCGCTTATATTGAACATCTTTTTTACAGCCGACTTCAAAAGTGAAAACACAAAATTAAGTGGTGTAAGTATTACAAGAAACAAAGAAATTAACGGAGTTGAAAATTTGGCAAATTCCTCAGGCATTTCCTTAGCTATACTCTTTGGCGTAATCTCACCAAGTACAAGTACAACAACAGTCATAACAACCGTAGAAAGAGTAACTCCGTTTTTCGGAAAATATGCAACAAACAGTGCTGTCGCCACAGATGTTGACAGGATATTCACAATATTGTTGCCTATTAAAATCGTAGACAACAGCTTATCATATTTATCGCACATTTCAAGCGCTTTTTGAGCGCGTTTATCGCCTTTTTGGGCTTCGTTTTTAAGTTTTATTCGGTTAAGTGACGAGAAAGCTGTTTCGGTGGCGGAAAAATAAGCCGAAAATATAATGAGCACCACCAACAGCATAATACTCCAGGATAAATTGTCCATTTTTATTTACCTGCTAAATAATTGTTTATATCATCAACCAGTTTATCTACATCTGCACCGTGTACAGCACAAGCCATCTCAAGTGATTCTCCGCTTGCTGACGGACATCCAAGGCAGTGCATTCCTACATTAAGCAAAAACTCTGCACATCCCGGGTCAAGCTGTAGTACCTCTCTGATTATCATGTCCTTAGTTACCTGTTTCATTATTCAAATCTCCTTCTTTGTTATAATATTTCAAAAACTCTTCGCCGTCTAAAACTTCACGGTTTATAAGAGCTTCCGCTACATTTTTAAGCTTTTCCATATTGTCTGAAAGAAGCTTCTTTGCTCTTTCATACTGATTCTTTAGCAGTTTTTCTACCTCTTTATCAATAGCTGCGGCAACATCCTCAGAATATCTCTTTGAATGTCCATAATCTCTTCCGATAAAGACCTCTTCATCGCTGTCATAGCAAATAGGTCCTATATTCTCGCTCATTCCGTACTTTGCAACCATCTCCCTTGCAAGCTCGGTCGCGCGCTTCAAATCGGATGAGGCTCCGGTTGAAATATCATCCATTGTGAGTTCCTCTGCGACTCTGCCGCCCAAAAGAATTACAATATCATTTTCCATATCCTTTTTTCCATAGTACATAGAATCCTCATCAGGAATATGCATTGTATATCCGCCGGCTCTGCCCCTTGGAATTATTGACACCTGACGCACCGTATCACGGTTTGACACAAGCTTGGTAAGTACCGCATGCCCTGCCTCATGATACGCCGTCAAGCGTTTTTCCTTTTCGGTAATCACCTGAGATGTCTTCTGCGGACCCATCATTACCTTTATGTTTGCATCCTCGATATCCTTTTCGTCAATCTCGGCTTTTCCGCGTCTTGCCGCAAAAATTGCCGCTTCGTTCATTACGTTTTCAAGGTCAGCACCGGTATATCCCGCCGTTTGTTTTGCTATCTTTGAAAAATCAACTTCTTTTGCCACCTTCTTGCCGCGGCTATGAACCTTAAGAATTTCTTCACGTCCATGAAGGTCTGGTCTTCCAACGGTAATTTGTCAAGTCGGATCGTAGCCATGTCGTTCTGT
>JAZNTB010000090.1:0-6578 GCA_045591565.1 Clostridia bacterium | reverse complement strand
CTCGCTGTCTTTTGTTCTGAAATACGGATTTACAATATCAAGGTCAACTATAGCAGTTGGTATGCCGCTTTTGCAAATATGCTTTGCCCAGTTTACAGCGATATTGTTTTTTCCGCTTCCGTAATGTCCGGCAAATAATGTTATTCTTTTCATTATGCCTCCTTACAGCTTAGCTCTTATAATCTTTCCACTTGTTGTTTTTGGAAGTTCATCACGAAACACCACAATTCTCGGATACTTGTAAGGCGCCGTGTGCTCTTTTACATAGTTCTGAATTTCCTTTTTCAGTTCTTCGCTTGGAGCAGTTCCTTTAGTGAGAACAATGCTTGCCTTAACTACCTGACCTCTTACCTCGTCCGGCTCTGCCGAAACTCCGCATTCGAGCACATATGGAAGCTCCATAATAACATTTTCAATTTCAAAAGGTCCAATTCGGTATCCGGATGATTTGATAACATCATCAATTCTTCCCACATACCAGAAGAATCCGTCCTCATCACGCGTAGCAACATCACCGGTATGATAAAGTCCGTCATGCCACGCTTCTCTTGTTTTTTCTTCGTCGAGATAATATTCTCTGAATAATCCACAAGGCACTCTTTCCGAGGTTCTGATAACAATTTCACCGCTCTTACCTACACCCACGCTGTTTCCATCCGGATCAACAATATCAACATCATATCCCGGTACAGGCTTACCCATAGAACCAATTTTATGAGTTCCGCCAAACAGATTTCCTATAAGAAGTGTTGTTTCGGACTGACCGAAGCCTTCTATTATCTGAAGTCCTGTAAGTCTCTTGAACTGATTGAAAACCTCAGGATTAAGCGCTTCACCGGCAGTTGTAGCATGCTCTACAGATGATAAATCATATTTAGTTAAATCTTCTTTTATGAGCATTCTGTACATAGTAGGCGGTGCGCAGAATGTTGTTATGTTATGCTCTTTAAACAGCGGCAGAATATCTGCAGCATTAAATCTGTCAAAATCATATACAAAGGTTGCCGCCTCACAAAGCCACTGTCCGTAAAGCTTGCCCCATGATGACTTCGCCCAACCGGTATCTGAAATGGTAAAATGAAGTCCGTCAGGATTTACACAATGCCAGTAATTCGCAGTTACAAAATGTCCCAGAGGGTATTTGTAGCTATGTGCTGCAATTTTTGGATAGCCGGTAGTTCCTGATGTAAAGAACATTAACATTAAATCATTTCCGCAAGGTGTTTCCTCTGTTCTTTCGAATTTATCGCTAAACAGTTCATATTCTTGGTTAAAATCGTGCCAGCCTTCACAGCCATCACCAACTACAATTTTAGTAGTTAAGGATGCTGAATCTTTCGCGGCAAGGTCAATCTGATGAGTAACATCACCATCAGAAGTTGCAACTACTGCACTAATTCCTGCAGCATTAAAGCGATAAGAAAAATCATGCTCCTGAAGCTGATTTGTTGCAGGAATCGCAATCGCACCAATTTTATGCAGCGCCAAAATCGAGAACCAGAACTGATAATGTCTTTTTAAAACAAGCATTACTCTGTCGCCCTTTTTGATACCGAGCGATGTAAAATAATTAGCTGTTTTATTTGACTCCCTCTTAATATCTTCAAAAGTAAAGCGTCTTACAGTTTTGTTGATATCAAGATGCAGCATCGCAAGCTTTTCAGGTCTTTTTTCTGCCAAGGCATCTACAACATCATAAGCGAAGTTGAATTTATCCTCATTTTCAAATCTCAGAGAAAGCAGCGCTCCGCGCTCATCCTCAGTAGGATGAATGAAATTATGATAAATTCTTCTGTACGGCTGGTGTGTTTTACTATCCTTAGGATTGGCGATTTCAGGAGTATTCTTTTCTTCCTTAGCGCCTGCTCCTGATAATACAAAGGAATAAAATTCACAATTTTCTCCACCAACAGCAATCATTCCGTGAGGAGTTGAACTGTCATAGTATATAGAATCTCCGGCGTGAAGAATTTCCTTGTGTGATCCTATCTGTATTTTTAAGGATCCGCTTATTACAATGTCACATTCCTGTCCTTTGTGAGTTGTTAGCTCTATATCCCTATGTTCTGCAGCCTCATCATAAATGCAGTTGACATAAAGCGGTTCAGAAACACGCTTTCTAAAATCAGCAGCAAGGTTGTAATAAATCATACCATGAGCTTGTTCGATTTTCTGTCCCTGACCTTTTCTTGTAACTGTATATGATTTAAGCGTAGGACTTGTTCCTTCAACAATATCTGTAACATCGACATTAAATGCCAACGCACATCTGTAAATAAAAGCAAAGCTCAAATCATGCTGGCCGTTCTCACACGCGATATATTCTGCCTCAGAAACTCCGGTAAGCTTTGCCATCGTAATCACAGACATACCTTCGATTTCACGAAGTTCTTTAATTCGCGTCGCCATTTCTCTGATCTTTAAATCAAGTCCTGTAATTTGATTTTCCATAAAAATTCCTCCACTTGTATGGGGTAAACAAAAAGCCCGCCCCAAAGAATATAAAATCCTTGAGACGAGCAATAATTCTAAGAATTATAACCCGCGGTACCACTCAAATTGCGTTTTACAACGCCCCTTCAGGCTCCAACAAGCCCTATGCACTAACGCAGCCTTCGCGGGAAGGTTCTACTTGCAGAACGCTTTCTTCCTTCCGGCTCGGGAGCTACAAGCCTTTGCAAAACCTTTTGACTCGCACCAACCGTCAACTCTCTCCGAAGATTTTATTGCAAATACCCTCTCCTTCAACGCCTTTATATTCAATTACGGTATCAATTCTATCATATATCCAGAAAAATGTCAAGATTTTTTTGTAACTTCCCATAACTCTTTTTTAGTGTGGAATAATTTTTTTGTTGAAATCTCGTCACAAAAACGCACTTTTGATACTTTATAACCGCTGATTTCGGGTGTAGTGTATATGTTAAGTTTTATAAATAAACCTCGATAAATTATAAAAACATTCCGGCTTTTTATAAATCATCGGCACAATTTTATAAAATCAGTAAAAAAAGATGGTTTTTCAGCCACCCGAAGACGAAAAAAGGCTTAAACCTGAAAATCAAGTTTAAGCCTTTTTAAATTAATAATACGCTAATTAAAAGCAATTATTAATCCCCCTCTTCCACCAAACCTGTTGTTGCTAAAAAATCTACACCCTTAGGCACAACAACTTTACCTGCCTTAATTTCACCAAACGCCAACTCCACCTGAATCCTACCGCCCTCCAAGAGTTCCACCTTAGCAGTATGCCACATTTTGTCTTCTTTATAAGACTTGAATATATTATACTTACCCTTAGGAATCTTAACATCAAACACCAAATCACCTGACATTTTGTTGACTACTTTTCTGGTTGTTACTTTTTCAGCAACACCATTAACCATATCTTTTTTTACTCTACCCATTATTATCACCCCCTTCCCGAGTGTAACACTGTTTACCCATGCCAAATAGCACAGTTTTCTTCAAAAACCCACTTATCTCTATCATAATAAGGAATATTTTCATTAGGGTCTAACTCAAACAATAAGCCTTCAGGCACATAGTAATTTTTGTACCATACACCATTTAAAAAGGCATGCTTTTTGTTAAAGTTATACCAAACTTCAAAAGATTCATAAGAAAAATCTTCATCCATTATAACCTTTAAGAAAACACCTTTATCACAAAGAGCGCGGACTTTTTCTGCTATTCCATCCATTTTTGAATTATCATTACCCAAAACTGCTAATGATTTGATAATAACAGTTTCACCATAAGTTACATCAGCAAGGAGCTGTTCAAAAGCCTTTTTCCCGGGCTTTATTTCACAATAACCATAAACCTCAGTAGCATTATCATACACTTTTTTTATATGTTTGCAGACAGAAATAGCATCTAAAAGATTTGAACCATAAAATCTCATTGAGTTTTCCTCCTTTACTATAAGTTATCAAGCCTATAAGGTTTGATGTCCGATAAATGTAACAATGACAATATTTATCGCCCCGACCTATACTCTATATTAATATTAACTGTAGTAAAAATAGGCAAGCTGTTTCTATCTTTTTCTACTTAGTATTATATATTTTTTATACACCTCCACGCCTTAGTCCACTGTTCAATTTTTCCTATCTTTTGTCCACATTTCATTTTTTAATTTACAAGCAAAAAGCAGGGGCAGTTCACGCCGCTCCCGCTTTCCGTTTAAATTAATATTATTCTGTTTTTACTCAGATATACATTTATTCCAATCCCCGCGAGTTACTGCGGTATAACTTATAGCTTTTCCGTCTGCTGACAAAGTATAGTCCTTAAACTCTTTAACTAAATAGTAACCATTTGTAATTCTCTCAATTATAGTTGTATTTGTGAATGTTGTAGTACATGTGCCTTGTTCATCGGCAGTAGTACAGTATAATCTTTGGCTACTTAACGGGTCAAGTGTAGTTGCAAGATGCATATAAAAGTAGGTATTCGGGGTTAAACCGCTCAAATCAGCCTGCATACTATTTTCACCATTAGCCGTAAATCCCGCCACAACAGAATCGCTGTCAGCATCTTCCAAGACTGTTATGGACAGATCTAGTGCTTCAGTTTCTGCAACCTCTTCACCATTTACCACAGTTATCACCTTTACACCATTGTATGAAACAGCACTTTCATCAAACAAGGGCCATTTCTTTTCATAGTATGCTGTTCCTATTAATTCCCAAGTTTCACCAGCATCTTGTGTAGCCATTACCTTGTAATAATTACCGCTCGGGCCAGTAGCGTCTATACCATCCCAAGATATACAATATATACTGTCATTGTATTTACTGAACTGTATATTTTTTGTAGCGTAATTTTCATAGGTTGTATTTGATGGCGGTGTCATAACAGCTTTTAAGGTCTGTCCGTCAAGTGTATAGGTGGTAAGTAAACGCAAATCATAAATGTCACCATCTTGAAGTGATCCCATAAATGTGGTTTCTGTATATGTCTGAGTTCCGTCACTCACATATATACTTGAATAATTTGACTTACCCCTGTTCCACCTTGTTAAATAGGTGTTGCCTTCTGTCGGAACAGCATTTAATGTTATTTGATACTGTCCATCAGTGGGAGCGGTAAATGACATGGTGTAATCTACTGCTTCTCCTGTAATAGTTACCTCAATAGCATTATCTAATCTTCCAAGTTCTTTTCCAATACAATCTTCTGCACTTTCATCATACTCATAAAGTACAAAATCATAAGAGTGTACTCCTGAATCAATTCGGGTAAGGCAGGGCCTAAAATCTGTACTTGTTGAAACATTTTTTCCTACAAAGTCAAGCTGGTGAATATCACCATCCTCTATCAAAGCCCAAGTATATCCATTATCACAGTTAGCCCCTGTCCAAGTTGCGTTTATGCTGGTTCCGTTTTGTACAAGCGTAATTTCTACATTGTTTGCAACATAGGTCTTCTTTGATGCGGGTGTCATTGTTGCCTTTATGGTCTGTCCTTCAAGTGTATATGTTGTAAGCAAACGCAGGTCATAGACATCCCCATCTTGAATTGAGCTATGGTTTCTTGTAAATGTACTACCTGCCGCAGTTTCATAAGAAGCTTTTCCGCTATCCATACTGCTTAACTTGTTGTTTCTATACCAAGCACCTAAGTGATGAACATTAGCAGGTATCGCTGTTCCCAAAGTGATTGTATGCTCTCCATCTTCGGGAGAGTTGAATGCCATTTCATAATTCATAGGTTCGCCTGAAACTGTAATATCAAAGCAGTTTTCAAGTCTTGCAAGTTCCTCACCTATATAATAATCTTCAGTAGCTGCATATAACACAAATGAATACGCACTGCTTGTATCAACTCTTGGGAAAAATGTTACTAAATCAGGGATTTCACAGACACCATCTACCCACCAGCCGCCTGAAAGTGTTCCATTTTCATCTGCAAACATAAAGTAATAGTTTGGTGAATCTGTACCTGTCCAAGTAGCTTTAATCTTGTCGCCGTCCTGAGCTAATGTGATTTGTACATCACTTGGCTCAGTATACTTCTTTTCAGATGGCGGTGTCATTGTTAATGCTACCTTTCCATCCAGAACATCAAAGGAAGAAATCACTCTTAAATCAAAAGTAAGATTTTGGTATCCGTATTTACGATGCACTATTCCATACTGTGAAATCGAACCGCTTATTTTTTCACTCTGCTTTCCATCAGCAGTTTTCCAAATTCCAATATATTTTATACCACTTGGTGTTATGCCGTCCTTCCACGTAATACTATGCTCATTTTCTGCAGTGGCATTGTAAGCAATTTCGTAATCAACTGCTTCTGAACCCACAGTTATGATTATCGCATCATCAATACTGTCAAGCTCTGTCGCTACGCCATTTCTGTATTCATACAAAACAAACTTATACTTATGCACACCAGCGTCAGGAGTAGGCATATATATACTTATATCGTTATCATATGTTCTGCTGGTTTCAGCACTTTCGGAAACCTTGTTTCCTTCTTCGTCAAACAATCGGAAGATATATTTTGACGCCGTATATCCGCTCCATTCTACACGAATTGAATTTCCACTTTTTGAAAAGTTAATTTCTTTT
>JAZNTB010000089.1:0-13007 GCA_045591565.1 Clostridia bacterium | reverse complement strand
ATAGCATTTTTAACTGCTGTGTTGCTGCCTGCTATGATACTGTCATATAAGTCATTGTTCTGGAGCATATCCTTGTAGTCATTTTCCATGAAGTTCTGTGCGTCTGTCACATTTGAAATTGATGCAAAGTTTCTCTCAATATCATCTGCTCCCTTTGTTGTGAATGTAACATTACCGGATGTGAGTGCCACATTTGTCATAGACTTAATAGCTGATGAAAGTTCTACCGTAAATGCTGCATCATTTAAGATTGCACTTGCAGGAAGAACAAGCTTTACATCTCTATCTCCCTTTATAATATCAGTAGGAGTAACGACAACCGGGCTTCCGCCGCCTACAGTATAGCTTACTGTAAAGTTAGCAGGAATCACTGTAGTTTTATCAACATACTCGGTAAACACAAGGTGAATTATACCTGTATCCAGTTTTCCGTTTACATCCATATTGTCGCCGCCCTTTACAACCTGACCAAAGGTTGTGGGGTTTACTACCCATGTAGAGAAGCTTGCGCTTGTTGCTGTTACTGCCTCGCCGTACATCGACCTAACAGTATTTGCAACATTTACTGTGTATGTCGTATTTACCGCAAGACCGCTAACCTTGAGTGTGCACTCTGTGAAACCGTTGCCAAATGTTCTTGACACAACGGTCGCACCATTATCTACAGTTATTCCACCAAAAGTTGTCGGGTCCATCGGCTTATCAAATGTTATTTTGATTTCCTCTGTAAACGGAGAAAGATCTGTTGTTCCGTTTACCGGCACAAAGCCTGTAACTGAAGGAGCTCCTGCAGGCGCCAGTGTCATATCATAAAGCATAACATCGTCAACCCATGCAGTTCCGCCGAAAGATGTAGTAATTAATCTGAACAGACCAGGCACTCCTTGTTCCGGCATACCAGTTGCAGGAACCTGATGTGTTGCGGAAACAGTAACAAAGTCAGCATTTGCCGATATATTCGTTACAGAAATTTTGCTCTTATAATCAGATGTATCCCCTTCACGATGATAATAAGGCTCCCATTGTACTGTATGTGCTGTATCTGACTTAAACTTTATAGACATAAAATACTTATGTCCCGGAAGTACTGTCAGCTCTTTCATCAGTGGAGCCTGTGCCCAAGCCGGAGTCCATCTTAAAACACGGTTTCCGTCTTCTTGCTCGATTATTCTCGTAAGGTTTCCGCCATTAGCATCGTCTACACCTATAACATCCGTATCAAAGCCCGAATTTTCTATCAAATTCTTAAGACCTAAACTGGTTGTGAAGGAAATAGTCTTTGCTACTGCCGGAACATTATTGTTACTCTCTACCGAAGCAGTTACTACTACAGTATATGTTGTAGCCTCTGCCAGGTGTTCATTAAATGCTACTGTTACTACATTTCCTGAAGCAGATGCTGTGTAGTCAATAGCCGGAGATACTGTAACTGATGTGTTATTTACAGTTGATGGATCGAGCCCTACATCATAGTTAAATGTAATGCTCGGTGTATATGCTGTAACATTTGTTGCACCGTCTGCAATGCTTGATGAAACACAGTTCGGAACCGGATATACACCTGATGTGAATGTGAAGTCCACCGGCACTGTTGTTCCTATCTGTGCAATGCTGCTTTCCACTGTGCCTAAAACTGAAACTGTGTATAGTGTGTTTTCAGCAAGTTCCCCTAAAGTGATTGTGATTTCCTTATCATCAGTCTTTTCTGCACGATATGTAACTGCAGGGGAAATTGTGATGCTTGTTTCATCTACAGTTGATTCATCAAGGTCATGTGATGCTGTGATTACCAAAGTTCCAACATCTCTTGCCACATCTGTGTCACCATCAAAGTCAGCTGTAAATGTAAGATTTGGATATGCCGCTGTTGTAAAGCTTATACTGGTTTCTGTAGTAGGATTAATTCCTCCCAGTGAAGCAAGACTGCTGAAATCAATTGTATATGTGTGACTCTCTTCCATAGCCTGAGGAAGTGTGATAACAACCTTTGTATTGTCACTATTGTCAACATCGGCTGATGCACCTGTCGGCAAGCCTGTTATGTTTGAAATAGTTGTATCATCAACTGCGCTTGTAAATTTAAGCCAGATTGATGTCTTAAACGGGTCAACTTCTGTTGTCTGTCCTGATAATTCCCATGAATCAAGCTCAAAATCTGCCACACCTGCAGTTGCCGCAATTGTTGCGCTACTGTCAGGCATTGTGAATGAGTATATTCCGTTTGAATCCGGAGTTAGTTGCCCGCCGTTCAGTGTTACATCTGAAAGTGTTGTGTTTATAGGGTCAGCATTTTTAAATGTAACTGTCGAGTCTGCATTTGCAAGGTACTTTGAGTTGTACTCAACAACACCGCTTATAATTTCAACTGTATCAGGTACTGTAAGTTCTTTAGCATTTGTGATGTCATAAATTTCAACATCATCCATGTACCATGTTGTTGTATTAGAAGTCGGTACAAACTTTAGCTGTTTATTTATAGCAGACACCGTGATTTCTGCCGTTTTTGTAGCCCAACTTTCATCAATACCTATGTCATAGTAATCGTTTGCCGATAAAGAAGCGCTTGAAGCAGATATCATCTTAATTGTCTGTTCACCGCTGCCGCTCTTCATTTTTGCTTCAAGGGCATAGGTGTGTCCGTCAGTAAGCTCTATTCCTGTCTTGATGGCTGACTTTGCGGTCTCTCCTGTGCCTACAACCTTTAATACTCCATCTTCAACAGTCACTAATGTCGTGTTTGCAGCCTTGACAAATCCTGTAGGAGGATTTGGCCCTGGCATATCTCCGCCGGTAACAAGGTTGCTAATCGGGTCTGCTGCGTGCGCTGTTATTGCAAGTGAAGCAAACAGATTTGCCGCTGTCATTAGAGCTAAAGCGAAAGATATTATCTTCTTTTTTATCATGTATAGTCCCCTTTCTTTCCCATTTAGTATACGGACTGTTTCGCCATATTTTGATGCCTCTGCTCCTGCTTAAATGCACAGGAGCAGACAAGCATTAAAATTTTTAGTTGTTTTCGTACGGAGGTGCAATCTTTGCCCAGCCTGCACAGCTCTGCGGTACCCAAAGCTCTCCTGTTACAGGATGTACTATTAAGTCAAAAGGCTCAATACCACCCATTTGACCCGTCTTTACGATTGTATTTTTAGGATCGGTGTTAGAAAGTATCTGGAAACTTTCACCGCCATCAACACTTCTTAAGACTCCCGCCGGGCTTTTGTACGAGTTTCTGTATCCGCCAACATAAATGACCTGTGGATATCTCGGGTCAACTGCGCAAAGCTGGAAGGTTCCCGGATCAAATGTTGTTTCGGTACCTGCAGCATATGATACTGCCTTTATTGTGTCAGTTAAATCTGTTTCTACGCCGTTTTGTACCTTACAGAAGTACTGAGCACTTCCCGCATATCCGCCGCAGTAGTAAAGGATATCGTTTACTCCGTCATATGTCATATCCCAAATAACATGGCTTGTTACGCCCATGTCTATTAGTTCCTGAGTAAGGGTTTTTGCTGTCCAGAAATATTCCCATGTAGCACCGCTGTCGTATGAAACATAGATTTCATTACCCTTTGAACCATACAGTTCCTTCCTTCCGTATGGGTTATGGCACTGTACTACTTCTATATCCATCGGCTCCCATGTATATCCCTTGTCGGTAGAGCGGTATCCGTTCGGCTGACCACCTACTAACAATACATTCTCATCAGTCGGTGACTGGTATACATTCTCCAGCCATTTGCATCCCTGGCTATGAGTAACAATTCCTGTATCGGTCCAGTTCTGGCCCCAGTCATGTGATACTGTCAGGTCGAGCGTGAAGCTGGAATTTCTTCTTGCCGCAACCAGATGTCCGTCATGAGTTGCATAGCTTCCGTAGATAAATCCGGATACTGAATTTCCATACATTTTCCAGATCATCTCCCAGTTTTCGCCGTTATCTCTTGTCAGGGCACCAAAGAAGTCCTGTGAACCAAAGTACATAACATCAGGGTCATATAGGCTGAACATAGAACGCTGGTCGACAAAGAAGTCACACATTCCGTCGCCTGCAAACTTGAAGGTTGCGCCGCCGTCCTCTGAGCATGACGCATAGTCACCTACAAAGCCCCATACTTCATTTCCGTTTGTAGGATCCCAAACAAGGTTCGGGTCACGGTCATTATTGGAGAAGAAGTAGCCTGTGTAGTCTTCTGCAGAGCGTGCCCATGTAACACCGCCATCGTTTGAGAAATAGATACGGTTGTCATAAAATCCCCATCCGCTGTTATAAGCAACAACCATATTCATTGGATTTGCAGGGCTTACCTTTATATTTCTAACTGACTGATATGGGTTTGTTGTGCTTACGCTGGCAGGGAATGTAGATGATTCAATTCTTGTAAAGGTCTTTCCGCTGTCTCTCGATACCAACACGCCCATATAGTCGTTCAGATAAACACTATCCGGCTCGGTATCAATTACATCAAGACCATAAATCATACATCCATCAAGGATATTCTCAAATGTGACACCGCCGTCCTCTGAGCGGAAGAAGCCGCGGTCATTTCCTGCGTATACAACTCCTGTTTCAGGGTGTACTGCAACAACTGAGTCATAGAATTCAGGGTTTACAACCTCCCATGTATATCCGCCGTCGGTTGTCTTCCAAAGACCTTCCTTTTCATCAGGATAGGTTTCTAAATCTCTTACCGGCTCCTGCCATTTGTCAGGCGGATTTAATCTATAGTTCTTTGACCAATATGCAACAGCGCTTCCGCCGATTTCCTCGTCATAGCTTGATGCATCCCAGCAAGCTGAGGTCTTAAGCTCAAGCTGTCCGCCGCCGTATATCTGTACTAAAACCTGGTCGAATGTATCACCCTTATCCTCAGATATATATATTCCGTTGGTAGTATCCGGTCTTAAGCCGCTTCCACCGATAGCAATTACTCGGTTATCGTTATTAGGGTCGATTATAATATTATGTGCACCCATCGGCCAGAAGCCCTTGCCTGCTTTATGCCATGTCTGTCCTCCGTCTGTTGAACGGTGAATGGAAGATATATCGTGGCCGACAAACAAAAGCTGTCCGTCATTTGAAATTGCAAGAGCGTTAGGTCTCTGAGCACCGTCAGAACCGATGGTCACGCCCTTTGATCTCAGGTCGTCGTTTATCATACCGACTGTAACCCATTCACTGCCCTTTTCGTTGTACTTATCCATTTCCTTTGTTGCCTGGTCGGCAGGTGGAGCAATCGGATATGTAACGCCCGGCTGATACTGGATGTTATCGCCCCATGCAGGGTCGGTAAACATATTCTTGCCTGCGATCTCACTGCTTTCGCTAGCAGTTGCCGCATAGGTGTCAGCAAATGCCCAATGTGCATCTGTAACATCATCAAACACCTGCTTAGCTCCCTCTTTATCAACAGCCTTTTCTGTGATACGGTTAACAAGTGCAACCGCCTCGGCTCTTGTAAGCTCGCCGTTCTGACGATATGTTCCGTCCTCATAGCCGCTTATGATGCCGCTCGATGTGAGGCTTGTAAACATATCCTCTCTTGTCGCCTGAGCCTTATATCCATTCTTGTAGATATAAATAAGCTCCGCAAACTCAAGTCTTGTAATATTCTTATTTCCCTCAAATTTTGTACCATATGAGTTTAACATATCCTTTGCATTTAGCTCTGTCAAAGCACTATAGTACCAGCTTTCGCCATCTACATCAGAAAACGCAATGTCTTTTGCTGAATTTCCCGAGATAAGCTGGGAAATCATTGACGCTGCTTCTGCTCTTGTGAGCTTTCCGTCAGGGCGGAAGGTTCCGTCTTCATAGCCGCTGATAAAAGCTTCATCTGCTGCTGATGCATAGTATGGCATAAGGCTTGCACTTGCTAAGATAGCTGCAGATAATAGTAAGCATAATTTTTTCTTCATTTTCCCATTCCTTTCTGCTTTTATGCTTATTATACCAGGCTGTAGCAAACAATTCCCTGTTTGCTACAGCTTGATTTCAGGTTAGTTGTTAAGATATGGTGACGGGAATTTTGCCCATCCGTTGATTCCCTGTGCTACCCAAATTTCACTTGTCTCAGGATGTACAATTATGTCATACGCCTCAAGACCTCCTGCCGGGCCTGTCTTAACAATTGTATTTGTGTTGTTGGTTGTAAGTACCTGGAAGCTTTCTCCTCCGTCAGTACTTCTCTGAACAGCGATTTCGTTATTCATTACAACATGTGATCCACCAACATAAACAACATTTGTATGGTTAGGATCTACCGCAACAAGCTGGAATCCTCCGCCATAATTACTTGTGTTAAGATTAGCTGTCAGGTCTGTGTGTACGCCGTTTTCATACTTTCCAAAATATGTTCCTGCACTCGAAGAACCAGATACATAATACATAATGTCGTTTTCGCTGTCATATGCAATATCCCAGATCTGCGCTGCGTTTGAATCATATCCTGGGTGCTGAGCCTGACAATACTCTGTCCATGTTGCGCCATCATCAGTTGATTTGTAAATCTTATCACCTTTTATGGCGTAGAGATTTCCTTCATCGTCATGTGCGCATACTGATGTTACAGGCATTTCAGTCCAATTGTTGCCATAATCGTCACTTCTTAAGTGTCTTACAAAGAGTACCTCAGGGTTATTAGGTGCCTGATAGCACATTTCTGCGAACTTGGCATCAGTTGTAGTCTCTGTTACCTGTTTCTTTCTCTCCCATGTTTCGCCTGCATTTCTTGATATATGCAGCCATCTACCATCATTTTCGCGAACAACTGCCAGAAGTGTTAGCTCATTGTCGTCCACAACACCATCACTGTCAGAATCCTTCCAAGCTGCATATGATCCGTATACAAAGCCTGAATATTCATTAGCTTCGCCATTCTGAGTAAACTTCCATATCTTTTTCCAGTTCTTTCCGCCGTCAGTTGTCAATGCTCCGTGGAAGTCCTGTGAGCCGTAATAGAAGATGTCCGGATTGAAGATGTTGAAAATAGTTCTCTGGTCAACATGAACATCTGCACCGCCGTCATAGTGCCACTTATAGGTTTTACCACCGTCTGTTGAAAGTGTTACCCAGTCTCCGCCGACGCTCCATACCTTGTCTTCTTCCTTATTGCTCCATGCGAACATCAGGTGACGGTTATTACTCTTCATAAAGTCAAGGCTTGCATCATAGCTTGCTAACTTAAAGTTTACACCACCGTCAGTACTTACAAATCTTTGTGTTTTATAGTTTGAACCGCTATACCATGCAAGAACCATATCATCAGGGTTAACAGGACTTACTTTCAAGTGACGCACAATCATATTAGCATCGCCGTCAGCTGCATTTCCTTTATACTGTGTAAAAATAAAAGCGTCTGTCTGTGGGAAATTGTTTGCTGAGATTTCGGTAAATGACTCTCCGCAGTCGGTACTTCTCCAAACGCCTTCGCCATCACATACCCATACATAGTCTTCATAGCCTTCTGTTGCAACTACATCAAGACCTAATATCATTCTTCCTGAAAGCACTGTTTTAAAAGTTCTTCCGCCGTCATAGCTTACATGGAAGCCGTCTACATTCGCAACATATACAGCCTTTCCTTCAGGATGTACCTTAACTACACCGTCAGACATTGTGCTGTTTACCACAGTCCATGTCTTTCCGCCGTCAGTTGTCTTCCAGAGTCCTGCCTTGTCCGCAGAAGTTGCAACCACTTGGTTTTCTTCCAAAGGCGCACCGCCATCACCCTGCAGTTTCCATGCTCTTGACCAGTATGCAACGCTGCATCCGCCAATAGCCTCTGAGTATGAGCTTCTGTCAAATGCCAAAGCTTCACGGGTATCATGCGTTGAGGCAGAGCTTGGTTGACTAAGTACCTGTTTCCATGTATAGCCTGCATCCTCTGATAAGTAAAGTCCGTTTGTTTCAAAGGTACTCATTTTGCTTGTGCTTGTCTGAGTATGTCCCTCTGCTATTACTCTGTTCTTGTTTGTCGGGTCGATAATGATTGCACTTGAGCCGCCTGCGTGGAAACCGCGAAGTACATCCTCCCAGGTCTCTCCGCCGTCGGTTGAACGGTTAAGTCCGCCTGTGTCGTTTCCTGCAAACATAAGCTTATCGTCCTCAGAAATAGCAAGGCTCATAATTCTCTGACAGCCCTCGCCGCCGATTGTTACGCCTTTTGCTCTGAGGCTATCATTTATCATTCCGATTGTTTCCCATTCGCTTCCGCGAAGGTTATATGTATCAGGCTGGTCTGCCGGAATTACTCCGTACTCTGCTGCATCGCTGAGCGGCTCCAGACTTCTGTAACCGTCAATGATAATAGCCTTCAGCTGTGCTGTTCCCTCCGGAATAACACCGCCAAGTGTCGCTTCCTCTTTCTCATATGCGCTTGAGTGACCGCTGCCCATATCTATTACACCTGTCAGGGTTCCGTCCTCTGAATATGCAGCCAAAAGGATTGAGAAGCTTACACCGCCGTCGTACAGACCGAAGTGGTCTGCGATAGACGCTTTAACCTCTGCAACTCCCATATTCTCTGCAATATCTACATCGATGCTTACACGCTCTGCCTTTTTAATTGCAGATACAACGCTGTCATCTATCAACTCGCCTCTTACATTTACTTTAAGGCTATACTCATCAGAAGCTTCGTCAATAGCAAATTTATGTGAATAGGTTCCGTCTGCCTTAACCTTCGCTTCACCGATATGCGCTATATCCCCTGCCTCATCTGTTATTAAGATGGTAACTAGTTTTCCCTCATGCCTTTTTTCAACTACACCTTTGATTTCAACACTGCTTGTTGAATCATACAAAAAATCAGGTATTTTAGTTGCTTGCGCAGGCACAGTTGATGCTGCCATTGCTGCAAGCAATACTGTACTAATTAATTTTTTTAAACTCATGGTTATCTTCCTTTCTTCATTTGCCTTAAATTGGCACTATATATAATATGAAGATTGTATCATTTACTAAATATAAAATTCAATAATTTCTCTTTTGAAACATAATCATATAATTTGGCAAACATGATAAATATCTTCCTATTATATATAAATATTTCATTAACCCTTTACGGCACCTGCCGCAATTCCTTTGGTTATGTACTTGTTACCGAATGCGAATATAATCAGTACCGGTACAAGTGCTATGAATGTTCCCGCGAACATAAGGTTCCATGATGTCGCTCCCTGTCCTGAGGACTTTAGAGCCATTATTCCTATAATCAGCGTGTGCTGCTTAGGATTTGACAATGTGAACATTGTCGGCATTAGATAGTCGTTCCACGCACCGTTGAATGCGAGGATTGCTAGTGTTGCCATTATCGGCTTTAACATTGGCAGAATTATCTTGAAAAATCTGCCGGTAAATCCGCAGCCGTCAATCTCTGCTGCTTCGTCTATCTCCTTTGGCAGCGAGTTTACAAAACCTCTTACCAAATGCATATTTACTACCGGGATACCAAAGCAGCTCATTACTAACAGACCTGCAAGCGAGCCTGTAAGGCCGAGTCCCGCCAATATCTCGAATGTTGGGTATATTGTGATTGATCCCATTGATATGAACATCAATGATGTAAATACCGCAAATATTAATTTCTTTCCACGGAACTCGCCTCTTGCAAATACATATCCACAAAGAGCTGAGTTGAAGAGAAGTATTACTACATTCGCTATTGTATACCATAAGCTGTTAAACAGCATTCTCGGTACATTGAATACTTCTGAGTTCCATGCAAGGATAAAGTTCTCAAATGTCGGATGCTGAGGAAACAGTTTCTCCGGCATTGTGAGAATTTCCACATTACTCTTAAATGCTGAGCCTATTACGCTGATAAGCGGGAATGCTACAAACACTGCCACCGCTATTAAAATTATGTATATTATGGCTCTTCCTAAATACTTGAATATTTTCACTGTCTGCGCCTCCTTAATATACATTCTTCAGCTTTTCGCTCAGTTTATTGTAGATTATAGCTACCGTTCCGTATATGATTGAGTTAATAAGTGCCATTGCACAGCCGTATCCGATGTTTGGTGTGCCTGTTGCAAATCCCGGCAGGAACTGGGTTATCATATACGATCCTACTGTATGTGTTGCTCCTGCAGGAGCTCCGTTTGTAAGTACTACTATGTAGTCTGCTACCTTTATCGTTCCGTTGATTGCAAGAAGCAGAATTGTCTGGAATACCGGTGCTATCATCGGGATTGTGATGCTCCAGAACTTTCTTACTGCTCCTGCTCCGTCTATTTCCGCTGCTTCATACAGGTCGTCCGGCACATTGGTGATAGCAGCTGAGAAGTACAGTACATTTGTACCGAAGCTGTTCCATATTGAACCGAAGCACAGTACGAAGAATGCTGCTCCTTCTGTTGCAAACCAGTCAATTGGTGCGTCTATTATTCCAAGTCTTACCATCTGGTGATTTAAAAATCCGAAGTAATCGAACATGTTCGAGAAGATAAGACCTACTATCGCTACGCTGACTACGCATGGCATATAGTAAAATCCGCGGAAGAATCCTGCTCCCTTTATCTTCTTTCCCAAAAGCACCGCGAGGATTAGTGTTATGAACACCTCAAACGGCAGCTTATAGAGTGCAAACTTAAAGGTTGCTATCCATGTCTTCCAGTATGCCGTATCCGCAAACAGGTTTTTAAAGTTCTGCATTCCTGTAAATACTGTCTCACTCGGTACCTGATTGTAGTAATAGAATGCCTTTATAATCGACCATACTAGCGGATATAAAGTAAATACGAAAAAGCCAATTAACGGCAAAGCTATCAAAAGATAGCTTTGCCGCTCGATTGACTTGTATCTTTCAGAACGATTTTGTCCTTTTGCCAATCGCATTAATTAGTCCTCCCTTTTGGTGTCCCATGTAGGTATGATTTTACCCATTGCTACAAGATCCTGTTCAGGATGCTGTGCCTGATATTCTTCAGCTGCCTGATTCATCATTGCTGTGTAATCTGCAAGTGTTGCATCGATCTGGTCAACAGGGATATTTCCAGACCAGATTTCGTTCAGCCAGATTGTAGGAAGCATCTTCTTACCATCTGCGTTGACACCGCGAACTGTAGGTGCCGAACGGCTGATTTCTGTTAATGAAGCAAATTCTTTCCACTGCTCCATACCCTCGTCAAGCTCAACATTCTCTACGATATCCCATCTGAGTGGAAGTGTAAGACCTCTCTTATATGCACCGATGATGTATTCATCGCTATAGAAGAAGTTGTATACTGTCATAATCTTATCAGCGCCAATCTTGTCAACTGATGCTTTGTTTACAAACAGGTATCCACTCATATCCATATACTGATAGTGCTTCTGTCCGTCTGCTGATGGATAAGGTGCTACACCCCAGTCAATCTTAGCAGGGAACTGCTCTGTAAGTACGCCGAAGTCATAGCTTGCTGCTGTCTTCATACCAATTCCACCCTCTGCAAAACGAGCTCTTGCAGGGTCGTTATCAAGGTTCTCTGCGCCCGGATAGTAGCTTCCGTCTGCCTTGATTCCCATAATTGTCTTCATTACAGGCGCCATCTTTGTATAGTCAAATGTTGCGTCCTTCGGATTGTAGCCGTCCATATAGCTTCCTGATGCCATTGACATATTCAAGATGTCTTCTCCGTACCAGCCTGCCCACTTTGCAGGATATACAATACCGTATTCCTTCTTTTCAGGGTTTGTAAGGATTTTAGCATACTCTCTCATCTCATCAAGAGTTTTTGGAGGTGTAGGCTCACCATTTTCGTCTACAAGTCCTGCAGCACGGAACATATCTTTATTGTAGATAAGTCCTCTTGTTGTTGCATTGTATGGAACTGTGTAGCACTTTCCGTTCTTTAATGTTCTTCCCTCAATGAAATGCTCAGGTCTGTATTTAGCCATAAGCTCAGGTCCGCCCGGAAGATCGTCAATAGCGATAATCTGGTCGTTTTCAATCATTGTAGCAAGGTTTGCGCCCTGGAAGATGTCCGGTGCCTCGCCTGAGATAAATGCAAGGTCAAGTTTCTTGCCGAGGTCTCCACCTTCCTGAACGGTGTACTCAATCTTGATTCCTGCTTCTTTACCCTTTGTTTCGTTCCATTCCTTAACAGCCTCTGTTGCATATGCCTTATCGTGGCCGTTTCCTGTCCACACCTTAACAACTGTAACATCGCTGTCCACCTTTTCTCCGCAAGCTGCAAGCGGTAACATAAGCGCTCCGCAAAGCAGTAAGCTCAACATTTTTTTCATAAAAACCATCCTCCTGTTTTTAATATTCTCTAACAAATGTTATCGCTGCATTTGTTAAATTCATTTTTGTACAATATGTACATAGCAGAACACTATTGTTATTATGTTCTTACACTAGCATTATACCCCATTTTGCATATATTGTCAACACAAAATTGGTACTTTTAGACAAAACAGCACAATTTATTAACCGAAATTGAGAATTTGTGTCCAAACACAGTTAAATAATTCAAAAAGAAAGTGCAAATATATTTTTCAAAACAGCGTAAATATGCCGTTAGATTAATATTTTATGTTAAGAAAATACAACTATTCGTCATTTTGCACAAAAATGCACAGTTTCTACTTTATTGTTGGAAAATCGGCATATTCAGAATAAAACTATAATGATTGTATTATTCACTCCAGAAATAATACACGACGATATACACAAAATTACACTTGCACAAAAAAACTCGCACATAGGCGCGAGTTTTCATAACCATACTATTTACTTCCTGATAGTTTTAAATATTTTTCCTTTGTCGCCAGTCCACCCCTTATGTGCCGCTCCGCCTTATTCTTATTAAGTACGCCATGCACCTCTTCTGCCAGTAACGGATTTATCTCTTCCAGTCGTTCTGTTACATCTTTATGTACTGATAGATGAACATTGATACTTTTCGTCTAAGCCTATGTCTGCAAGGAGCCGTAAGTATATATCAATATGCCCGTCTTCCGCCACTTCAATTCGGTCTATGACACGCTTTAACATCTCGTTGGTAATCTCTGCGGT
>JAZNTB010000088.1:0-18131 GCA_045591565.1 Clostridia bacterium | reverse complement strand
TTCGTCCTCGCTATATAGCGCCTTTGCACGCTCAGCCTTAACATCAACAGTCATATAAGTCTTAGCTGAAACGATTGGCTGACCGCCGCCTGTTACGCAGCCGCCCGGACAACCCATTATTTCGATGAAGTGGTA
The DNA here is from genome assembly GCA_045591565.1 of Clostridia bacterium. Taxonomy (GTDB): domain Bacteria; phylum Bacillota; class Clostridia; order UBA1381; family UBA1381; genus UBA1738. Next base: position 17,996 of record JAZNTB010000088.1, on the reverse strand, counting down.
TTCCTTTTCGCCTGCCTTTACAGCATCTAAAAGTTTTCTTGCATTACCAAGACCGTGAGCGATAGCAACCTTAACATCCATACCGCCCATATTAACAGTAGCTTCCTTAACGCCCTCAGTACCTCTTACAGCGTCAAACTCAAGCTTGTCAAGTGGCTTTTCCTCTAAGATTTCATAAACAGTTCTAAGAGCTGCTTCCATAACACCGCCTGTCACACCAAAGATGTGAGCTGCACCTGATGCTTCGCCGAACGGCTTATCAAATGTTTCGTCCGGAAGCTGGTTAAAGAGAAGTCCCTGCTCTCTAATCATCTTAGCAAGCTCTCTTGTTGTGATAACTGCGTCAACATCACGAAGTCCGCCGTTTTCCATTTCAGGGCGTGCGCACTCGAACTTCTTAGCAACGCAAGGCATAACTGATACAACATAAATCTTCTTAGGGTCAATGTTGTTCTTTTCGGCAAAATAGCTCTTTATAACCGCACCGAACATCTGGTGAGGTGATTTACAGCTTGATAGGTTGTCGATGAACTCTGGGAAGTTGTGTTCACAGAACTTAATCCAGCCCGGTGAGCATGATGTTATCATAGGAAGCTTACCGCCGTTCTTGATTCTGCCCAAAAGCTCGTTGCCCTCTTCCATAATTGTGAGGTCAGCACCTGTATCTGTATCGAACACCTTGTCAAAGCCAAGTCTTCTGAGCGCTGCAACCATCTTGCCTGTAACCGGAGTTCCCATAGGAAGACCAAATTCCTCGCCAAGAGCCGCACGAACAGCTGGAGCTGTCTGTACAACAACATACTTATCAGGGTCTGCGATTGCTTCAAATACCTCGTCAGTTGTGTACTTCTCGTGAAGTGCACCTGTAGGACACGCTGCGATACACTGACCGCAGTTTACGCAGGCTGTGTCGCCAAGCTCGTGTTCAAAAGCACAGCCAATCTTTGTTTCAAAGCCTCTTTCTTGTGCGTCGATAACGCCGACTGTCTGGATGTTTTTACAAACATTTACACATCTGCGGCAAAGAATACACTTATTGTTATCTCTTACGATAGAAGTGCCTGACTCGTCAATGCCGTAGTTGTTCATGATACCCTCGTATGTGATTCCTGTAACGCCAAGCTCATCGCAAAGCTTCTGGAGCTCACATGTCTGGTTTCTTGAACATGTAAGACATTTTCTGTCATGGTTTGAAAGAATAAGCTCTAAGGTGTTCTTTCTTGCCTTTTTAACCTTTGGTGAGTGAGTTAAAACCTCGATTCCCTCAGCAACCGGATATACACAGGCTGCCTGAAGTGCTCTTGCGCCAACAATTTCAACAACACACATTCTGCATGAGCCTGTAACTGAGGCGTCCTTTAAATAACAAAGAGTAGGAATATCAATTCCGTTTGCAAGGGCAGCCTCTAAGATGGTAGTACCTTCCGGAACACTTATCGGCTGACCGTTTATTTTCAAGTTAACCATAGTATCTTTCGTCCTTTCTTATTCTTTTATGATAGCGTCAAACTTACAAGCTGCCTGACAAGCACCGCACTTGATACATTTTTCCTGATCGATAACGAACGGTGACTTAATCTCGCCCGAAATAGCGCCAACAGGGCACTTTCTTGAGCAGAGGCTGCAGCCCTTACACTTTTCAGGAACAATCTTGTACTGAGCAAGTGCCTTACAAACGCCTGCCGGACACTTCTTGTCCTGAACATGGGCAATATATTCATCTTTGAAATACTTAAGTGTTGAAAGAACAGGGTTTGGAGCAGTTTGTCCAAGACCGCAAAGTGATGAAGGCTTGATTTCGTGACAAAGCTCTTCCATCTTGTCGATGTCTTCCATAGTGCCCTTGCCTTCTGTAATCTTTGTTAAGATTTCGAGAAGTCTTCTTGTACCGATACGGCATGGTGTACACTTACCGCATGACTCATCAACTGTGAACTCTAAGAAGAACTTAGCGATGTCAACCATACAGTTGTCCTCGTCCATAACGATAAGTCCGCCTGAACCCATCATTGAGCCGATAGCCATAAGTGAATCATAGTCGATTGGTGTGTCGATAAGCTCTGCCGGAATACATCCGCCTGAAGGACCACCGGTCTGCGCTGCCTTAAACTTCTTACCGTTCGGGATACCGCCGCCGATTTCTTCGATGATTTCGCGAAGAGTTGTTCCCATTGGAACCTCAACAAGACCTGTGTTGTTAATCTTTCCGCCGAGAGCAAATACCTTTGTACCCTTTGACTTTTCTGTACCGATTGATGTGAACCAATCAACACCGTTTAGGATAATCTGAGCAACATTTGCGTATGTTTCAACATTATTGAGTAGTGTCGGCTTGCCCCAAAGACCCTTAACTGCAGGGAACGGAGGACGAGGACGAGGCTCACCACGTTTACCTTCGATAGAAGTAATAAGAGCTGTTTCCTCACCACAAACGAATGCACCGGCACCAAGTCTTATATCAAGGTCGAAGTTGAAGCCTGTACCGAATATGTCCTTACCTAAAAGTCCATATTCTCTTGCCTGATTGATAGCAATTTTAAGTCTTTCAACCGCAATCGGGTACTCAGCACGGATATAAACATAACCCTGATCAGCACCAACAGCATAAGCTGCGATTGCCATAGCCTCGATTAATGCGTGCGGGTCACCCTCTAGGATTGAACGGTCCATGAACGCACCCGGGTCACCTTCGTCGGCGTTACAAGCAACATACTTCTGGTCGCCCACAGCGTCATGTGTGAACTGCCACTTCATACCTGTTGAGAATCCGCCGCCGCCACGGCCGCGAAGTCCTGAATCCTTGATAATCTGAATAACTTCTTCAGGTGTCATTTCGGTAAGAACCTTACCGAGTGCCTGATAACCGTCAACAGCAATATATTCGTCGATATTTTCAGGGTTGATAACACCACAGTTACGAAGTGCAACACGCATCTGCTTTGCATAGAACTGTGTTTCATTTAAAGACTTGATGTTGTCATCTTCAACTGTTTCATCATAAAGAAGTCTTGTAACAATACGGCCCTTTAAGAGATGTTCTTCAACAATTTCCTTAACATCGTCCTTTTCAACACGGCTGTAGAATGCGCCCTCAGGATAAACAACCACGATTGGTCCTAAGGCACAAAGACCGAAACATCCGGTCTGAACGAGCTTAACTTCATTTTCAAGACCGTTTTCCTTTAGGCGGTTTTCAAATTCCTCCTGAAGAGTTACTGAACCTGAAGAGGTACAGCCTGTACCGCCACAAATCAATACATGAGATCTGTATATATTCATTTTGCTAACCCCCTATTATTTTTCTGCACCAACTGTGAATTCTGTAACAGACTGACCGTTGATAACATGCTCTGCCACAACTCGTGCAACCTTTTCTTCTGTCATCTTAATGTAGGTTACCTTTTCCTTGCCCGGAACATAAACCTCAACAATCGGCTCTAAGCGGCACATACCGATACAGCCGGTCTGTGTAACTGTTACATTTGCAAGATTGCGCTTGTCTGCCTCCTGAAGGAATGCGTTTAAAACAGGGCGTGCACCGGCTGCGATACCGCATGTAGCCATTCCTACAACAACGCGGATGCCGTCCTCGCGTTCTTTGCGCAGGTTAACCTGATTTAGAGTTTTGTTTCGGATTTCCTGCAATTCTGCCAAACTTTTCATAATTTACCTCCTGAAAATATTTTTTACATTATTTATATTAGGTCAGAAAGACCTTCCTTTATATATCCGTCAATCCACGATAAAACATCCGGCGTGTCCAAAGGAATATCTCCTAAAACCTTTCTAAACTCACGGGTATCTGCCGTAAAGCTTTTGCCGTTTATTTCGTGGCGGTATAAAAAGTCAATTTCGGGGGATCCTGATATTAAAACCACCATTGTTCCTGCCATATCACCAAGCGGTGCTCTGTCGATATGGTCAAGAGCAAATGTTACCGTAAGGGTTGTTCCCACTCCGAGCTCGGATGTGATTGTAAGCCCTCCGCCGCACTGCATAGCTGCGGCTTCAAACAGCGAAATCCCCATACCAACCTTGCGGGTTGTTCGGGTGGTGGAAAACGGATCCTTTACTGTTTTTAAAAATTCAGGGCTCATACCGCAGCCATTATCGGAAATCCTGACTGTGAGCAGATTTTTCTCTGCATCCTCTATAATCTCGATTTCTATAAGGTCTGCCTTTGCCTTAACTGAATTTTTTGCTATATCCAATATATGCAGTGATAATTCTTTCATTTTTAATTACCCCTGTCTAAAAAATATCCTGTATATTTTCGACTTCGATAAACGCCTCCGCAACCGATATATCAGCAAGATAGTGCGCATCGGAGTTTCGGAAAATTTTATACCTTGCAAGCTCGGGACGAGCGGTAAGATACGCCGCCAGATCCTCGGTCGCCTTTGAAACCTCAATAGCCTTTATGTCTAAGTCATCCGGAATAAATCCGAGGTTTGTTAGGACACTGTAGGAATGTCTGTCAACATGCGCCGGTATAAAGAGTCCTCCCACCGATTTCACTATGCAAAACAATCTGTCCAAAGAAAGCGATGTCGGCGAAATGAGGAGCTTTTCCTCGATTCCGGTCACATTGTCCTCTTTGTCCATATAAAGCTGTTCTCCAAAGATGTCGGGACGGTTTTTTATATCGGGAAGGCTTTTGTAAACCTCCCTCGCCACATCCTCTGCCGCCTCTATCGACGGATAGAGCGTCAGGATATGAACCTCCTCCGCCGTTTCGACCTCCATGCCGGGAATAACGGTTACGCCGCAATTTTTCCCGACCTCCATAGCCGCACGGACATTTCCCACAGTATTGTGGTCGGATACTGCAATGGCGCCAAGTCCTGAAAGCGCTGCCATATTCACGATATTGTTCGGCGTCATGTCCTTATCACCGCAGGGCGAAAGAGCAGAGTGGATATGAAAATCATAGTAAATCATATCAGCCCACTTAAGCTACATGCGAGTTCGTATGCGGTTTTGTCGCTTTTTAAAATGATTATTCCCTCGCCGTTTGCCTTTTCTATAACATTTTCCTCAGCCATAACGCCTTCGCACAGAATTATGCACGCCGCATCGGCAAGGGATGCAACCGCAACAATGTTAATGTTGCTCATTATGGTAATCCATGCATCTCCCGACTGCGCCTTACCCATAACCCAGCTTAAAAGGTCGCCTATATAGCAGCCCGTTATCTCCCTGTCGGAAAATTCAGGCTCGGTTAAAAGCGTCATATCAAGCTTTTCTATTAAATCGGATACCTTCATAAATAAACCGCCTTTGCTTATTTCTTATCAAAGCCCTCATTTAAGTCAGCAAGCTGCTGAGCCAAATCGCGAAGCTTTTCCCTCATAACGATGATGCAATCCTTTTTGCTTGCATATCCCCGAACGATATCCTCTGCCAGCGCCTTGCAGGACGGTGCTCCGCAGGAGCCACAGTCAAGCTTTGGCAGGCTCTCATAAATTTCGTCCATTCTCTCCATCTTCTCCATCGCCTTTTCAAGGTCGTCGTCAAAGCCGGAGTGAATTCTGCCGCAAACCGGTTTTTCCCACAAGAACTTAGAAACATCAAAGTCTTCTATTTTGCGAGGCTCCGGTTTCTTTTTGGATTGCTGCGCAATTCTTCGGGATGCCAAAAACGGATTTTCTATATTTAGCGAGCCGCCGGAGCAACCGCTTGTGCATGCCGCAAACTCGATAAAATCTGCAGTATTAACCTTTCCGTATTCGATTTCTTCCAATACCTTGATTACATTATCAATGCCGTCAACCGCCATATAATCGTCGACGCCGGTTCCCTTGCATTCACCGCCGATTTTCGCCCAGAAAAGACCTTCCGAGCCGGAAGTTGAAAGCGGCAAAACCTCTTCGATGTCGTCAATTATGTGGCAAATCTTTTTAAAGGCGTCCTTTGACGGAATTGCGCCGCTCACATACGACTTTTCAAGAGTAAGCGGTGATTTGATGCTTGTAACCTTTGCCGGACACGGTGTTATAAAGAAAACGCCTATATCCTCATCGGGAAGTCCAGTTTTCTTCCGCGCTTCTTCGCGGGCAAGCATAGCTGCTGCCTCCATCGGAGAAATGATATTTATTACATTCTCCAAAAGCTCAGGAAATCTCTCGCGCATAAGCCGCAAAACTGCCGGACAAGCCGAGCTGATTGCAGGCTTTTTCAGGTTTCCCTCGCTAAGGAGCTTTCGTGTCGCAACTCCGACATATTCTGCGCCGCGTGCCACCTCAAACACATCGTCAAACCCGATTTGCAAAAAGGCTGTGAGAATTTTATCCACGCTTGTGTCGCTTGGAAACTGGCTGTAAAAGGATGGCGCCGGAAGCGCAATGTTATGCCGAAACGCACTGAGTGCCGAAAAATCGTCCGCTGCCGCAATCTTTGCATGTGACTGACAGACCCTAATGCACTGTCCGCAGTCAATACAGCGGGTCTTGATTATTTTGGCCTTTCCATGGCGCACTCTTATTGCCTCTGTCGGGCAATGGCTGATACAGTTTGTACAGCCGTGGCACTTGGAAGCGTCAAGCTTAACTGAGTGGAAATAGTTCATAATTTCACCTCACAGATTTATAACGAGAGTAAGCGTCGTTCCCTTTCCCGGAGCAGTATCTATCTGCATATCATCGGTGTACTTTTTCATGTTCGGAAGTCCCATACCGGCACCGAACCCGAGTTCACGGATTCTTTCGGTTGCTGTGGAATATCCCTCTTTCATGGCAAGATCTAAATCGGCAATACCCGGTCCTTCGTCACGGAAGGTAACCCTGATGGTTTTTCCGCTGATTTCAGCCTCACATTCACCGCCTCCGCCGTGAATGATTGTGTTGATTTCAGCCTCATACATAGCGATTGAAACACGCCTTACCGTTTCGGCAGCAACACCGAGTCGTTTAAGAACCGACTTGAAGCTGCTTGAAGCCTCGCCCGCTAAGGAAAAATCCTCGCCGGATATTTTGTATTTCTTAATCATCGCTCTTCCTCCGCAGACCCTTCTCATAAAGGATACCGCAAGCGGTATAAAGCGGAAGGTCTGTTGAAAGAACGGTTATCTCCTTTTCCTTCGCAAGCGCAATAACATCCTCAGGCGGATTTTTGCCTCTCACAAAGCAAACCGCTACAATGTCCATCATTTCTGCCGTGCGGATGACCTGCGAATTGATAAGTCCCGTAAGAAGCAACGACTGGTCCTTTACAAAGGCAAGCACATCGCTCATAAGGTCGCAGCCACAGGCAGACATAATTTCCTTTTCGCAGATAGCCGCATCATTCTCGCCGGTTAAAACCTCAGCGCCAAGCGCAGATTTAATATCGGATAACAGCATATATTATCTCCTTATGCGTTATACTTTGCAAGTATATCGTCTACATCCTTAACTTCTAAGCGTCCGTAAACCTCGTCATTTACTGTGAGAACCGGAGCAAGACCGCAGGCACCGATACAACGGGTTGCGTCAAGTGAGAACTTGCCGTCCGGAGTACATTCGCCTACATCAATACCGAGACGCTCTTTGAACTTTTCAAGGATATCGCCTGAGCCCTTAACATAGCAGGCAGTTCCAAGACAAATTCCAATCTGATAATCTCCCTTAGGATTAAGTGAGAACTGTGTGTAGAAAGTTACGATTCCGTAAATTTCAGCCAGTGGTACGCCAAGTCCTTCGGATATCATCTTCTGAACTTCAATCGGGAGATATCCGTAAACTTCCTGTGCCTTGTGAAGAACCGGAATTACGGCACCCTGCTGATCCTTGTGCTCAGCAATGATTTCCATAAGCTTAGCTTCTTGTTCCTTTGTGCCTTTGAATGGCATGGTGCTTGGTTTATTCATTGTTTTCCTCCTATTAGCTTTTTTACGCGCACGGTTTTCCGCGCACCAAAACGCCTGTCATACACGCTTTTTTAAAAATTTGCAAAAGCTACCCAAAAAGCCCATATCTCATGCAAAATTTCCGCAAAGCATACATATCCAGACTACTGAAATCATTATAGCATAAAAGATTTTAAAAATCTACATTATTATATAAAAAAATCACGATATTTTGGTTTTTGTTATATTTTTAACAAAAACCAGTCCGCAAAAGAGTGCACAATGTTGCGGTATTGCTCTTTTGAGGGCGTGCACGCCCTGCCGCATAGCGGTTTTTCCTACAAAAAAAGCCAAGCCCTCCCAAGCTCAGCTTTTAAAATGCGCTTTTTTCGTGCGTTTTTCCGACGGGGGATTTTTGTGCAATGTTTTTTTATTAACCCGTGCATTTTCTCAATTAAAAAAAGCGCATAACCAAAGTCATGCGCCCAAAAACGCCTGACTTTTGCAGAATATTCTACCACATTCAATAAAGAATTCGGGAAAATAAGAGTTCAGACGCTTTTAACGAATTATCTCTTATTTTCCAAAATATTTTTATACATCAAAATAACACAAATAAATCCTTTATTTGATGGGTAGTTTTAATATTCTGCTCTTTCATTATAACCCAAAAAACAATAAATGTCCAGCAAAATCATATTACATTTTTCGACAAAATAAAAATTGTGCGCAAAAATGCGGCACAACTTTATTTTTCCCATCAAACTAACTTTTTCGCGCCGCCTCGTTTCCTGTCGCACGAGGCTGGGAAAGGAGAGAGCTTTTCCTGTCGTGCCGTATTGCGCACAAGGGCAAAATGCAGACAGACAGGAAACGCCGCAAAAGTGCGACCTTTAAAAGATGTGCGGGCGAGTTGTCGAAGTTTTGCGGCTTTTTTAGGAAAAAGCCGACGAAACTTGCGACTTGTCCGAAGCCACAACACCATGGGGTCCGGGGTGTCCACGGTGCCTTTTGGTACTTTTGGGCAATCAAAAGTACATATAAAAGCATAAAATCCCAAACTGCCGCCACATTACCCCTTGCCGCACATCTTCCCTCTTTCACTATTCCTCCAACAAAACCTCCGCAGCATCCTCCTCGCCGCCAAAAACCTGCACATCCTTCAGCTTGCGCTGAATTGCACGGGTTCGAACACCGACTAACTTGTCAAGCTCGCGGTTTGCCTGGTCAAGACGGTTCTGTGTTGCCTCTAAAACCGCACCGAACTTGTCAAACTCAGTCTTTACCGAGGACAGGACATTCCACACCTCGACACTGCGTTTTTGTATCGCAAGCGTTTTAAATCCTATCTGCAGCGAATTCAAAAGTGCCGCCATCGTGCTTGGTCCCGCAATATTTACCTTGTATGTGCTTTGCAGTACCTCAACCATACCCTGATTTACCACTTCCGCATAAAGTCCCTCAAACGGCAGGAACATAATCGCAAAATCGGTGGTATACGGCGGCTCAATATACTTATCGTGAATATCCTTTGCAAAGGATTTGATTCTCGTCATAAGTGTTGCGGTTGCCGCCTTTATAAGCTCCGGATTTCCCGCTTCATATGCATTTTGCAGGTCATAGAACGCATCGCCCGGAAACTTTGAGTCAATCGGCAGATAAACAAAGCCGTTCTCGCCCGGCATTTTAACCGCAAACTCAACCGGATTTTTACTGCCGGCAACTGTGACAATGTTCTCATCATACTGTTCGGGCGCAAGAATTTCCTTCAGGATTGCACCCAGCTGAATTTCGCCTAAAATTCCTCTGGTTTTGACATTGGAAAGTACTTTTTTGAGGTCCCCAACGCCGACCGCAAGAGTCTGCATTTCGCCAAGGCCCTTATACACCTGCTCCAAGCGCTCCGATACCATTTTAAAGGACTCGCTCATTTTTTCGTCCAGCGTTTTCTGCAGCTTTTCGTCAACGGTTTTGCGCATATCCTCAAGCTTTTTGCCGTTCTCCTCCTGCATCTTTAGCAGACTTTTCATCATGACCTCACGCATCGCCTCAAGCTTTTGTCCGCTGCCCTGCTCGAAGGTTTTAAAACGCTCCTCCATCTGCGAAAGACTTCCAAGCACCGCCTTGTTCATTTCTGCCTGCTTATCGGTGATGTTTTTGTCTATCTCAAGAAATTTCTTGGACTGATATTCGTCGGTATCCTTTTGATTTTTTGAAATCATTTCCCCTAAAAGCTTTATCGTTTCAATAGTTTTTGGATTATCTCCTGTTCCCTTTTTAAACAGGGACACTAAAATCATTACCACAACCGCAGCTATGAGAACTATTAAGAGTATGTCTGTCATACCACAAACCTCCTTAAACATATTTAAAAACATCGATATTTTGTGACTTTACTATATCTACACCGCTACCTCTCAAAAGCTTTTCAAAGATGTCGCAAACCACCGCCTCTGTCGGAAAATGTCCTGCATCAATAACCGTGATTCCTGCCTCGCCAAAGCTAAGTGCCTCGTGATATTTTATGTCCCCCGTTATCATAACATCTGCACCGAGTTCAATTGCACGCGATACGCTGTCTGCGCACGCACCCGAGCCTATTGCAACACGATTTACTTTTATTTTTGTGTCCCCACACACTCTAACGCACGGGGTCTTTAGTGTCGCCTTTACCTTTTCGGCAAAATCATCAAAGCTCATCCACTCATCAAGATTTCCTATTCGTCCAAGACCTGAGTCCTCAAGCGGCTCAGCTTTTGAAAGCCCGAAAAGTCCGGCAAGGTGCGCATTTATCCCGTTTGGCGCAACATCGCAGTTGGTGTGGGCTGCATAAATGCTTATTTTATTCTCAATCGCCCTTAAAATAACCTCGCCCTCTTTCGTGTCAGCCGTTATTTTTGATGCAGGAGAAAAAAGAATAGGGTGATGCGATAAAATAAGGTCGGCACCGCTTAAAATCGCCTCCGAAAGAGCAAAGCTATTAACATCAAGCGTCACAAGCACCTTTTTGACTTCCCTCTCCCTGTCGCCAACCAAAAGCCCGACATTATCCCATTCGCAGGCGTTTTCGGTCGGAAATTCCTTTTCTAAAATTTCAATTATTTCCTTAAGCTTCATTTGACGATTCCCCTTTCAATTTCCTCTATACGCAAAAGCAGACCTTTGTATTTTTGGTTTTCCGCCTCGTTTTGCTGTGCGCTTTTTAAAAGACCGTCGTATATTTTAGTAAATTCCCGCTTTTTCTTTTGAACAAGAGCCTCAAAATGAGGATGATTATAAAGACTTTTTGGCAGATGATAGTCAATTTCCTCATCATATTCGTTTGTTCCGCCGCTTTTTACTACCATTAAATTATAAACCTTAAAGCCCTCGGTTGCAATATCCTCGCATATTATATGAAATCCGTTTTTTGCAAGGTACTTTCGCAGCTCGTACTGTGAATTCATCGGCTGAAGCACTAAAAGGCTCGCTCTTGCTACATTCTCCCGTTCGGCGATTATTTTCTCTATCATTTCTCCGCCCATTCCGGCGATTATTATTGTTTCAACCTCGCCCGGCTCTATCACCGAAATCCCGCCGCCCAGACGAAATTCGATTTCCTGTCCGTGCTCTTTGGCATTTCGCCGTCCCGACTCGAGCGGCCCCGATTTAATATCGGTCGCAATAACCCGCATCCCCTGCTCCGCCAGTTTAATAGGAATATATGCATGGTCGGTGCCGATATCGGCGCAGGAGCTTCCCGATATATGCTTTAAAATCATATCAAGTCTTGGTGTAATCATACAAAATTCCTTTCATGTATAAAAATTCAGTTATTCTACAATTCATCAACAGGTGTGGATAACTCTTTTGTTCTCGAAAACCGCATAATACAAGCATTTTTTTGCTGTGTCAACACTCTTTTTTTGAAAAATGTGTAAAAAAAGAGTATAATTTGGGGAAAAAACACATAATTTTTTGTAAACCACCCAAAGAATTCAACATTTACGAGTTTAAGCCATTTTCAAACCCACAATTTTTGTAGGATAAGTGTGTGGATAAGGTGGATAACCTCAGGAAATCCACTTAAAATAATACTTTTTGATGTTGAAAAGATTTTTTAGGGGTGTGGATTGTTTTATACATTGGTTTACATAATTATTTTATAAAATCTATCATTTTTCTCTTAGTTTACGCTTACGATTTCCCTTGAAGCCTCTCCTGCCCGATGCTTTTTCTTTGGTTCTCCGTAAGGTTCTTCTTCCCCGTTGCCGACACCAATGGGAAACGGTTTTCCATTCCAAAAGAGGCTGCCGGTTTTGGCAGCCTCTCGCTGTTTATTTAATTATGTCTGTACCCATATACGGAACAAGCGCTTCCGGAACAGTTACGCTTCCATCAGCGTTCTGGTAATTCTCAAGAATTGCTGCAACCGTTCTTCCGACAGCAAGTCCCGAACCGTTTAATGTATGAACAAGCTGTGCCTTATCCTTTGGATTTTCCTTATATCGGATATTTGCACGCCTTGCCTGATAGTCCTCAAAGTTTGAGCAGGATGAGATTTCTACATATCTGTTGTAGCTTGGCATCCATACCTCGATATCGTAGGTACATGCAGATGAGAAGCCTAAGTCGCCTGTTGAAAGGCAAACAACCCTATACGGAATACCGAGTCCCTGCAGAAGTCTTTCTGCGTCATTTGTGAGCGACTCAAGCTCTTTATATGACTCTTCCGGCTTTGCGAACTTAACAAGCTCAACCTTATTGAACTGATGCTGACGGATAAGACCTCTTGTATCTCTTCCGGCAGAACCCGCCTCAGCTCTGAAGCATGCTGAATATGCACAATATTTAATAGGAAGCTTTGCGCCGTCTAATATCTCGTCGCGGTGAAGATTTGTAACCGGAACTTCCGCTGTAGGAATAAGGAAATAACCGTTGTTTGTTACCTTAAATGCATCCTCCTCGAATTTCGGGAGCTGACCTGTACCTGTCATAGACGCTCTGTTCACCATGTACGGCGGGAAAATCTCAGTATAGCCGTGCTCTGTATGAGTGTTTAAGAAATACTGAATAACACTTCTTTCAAGACGGGCACCGAGTCCTTTGTAAACAGTAAATCTCGTACCTGCAATCTTTGCGCCGCGGTCAAAATCAAGAATGTCAAGATTTGTTCCGATGTCCCAGTGCGCCTTTGCCTCGAAATCAAACTCTCTCGGCTCGGACCATTTTCTGACCTCCACATTGTCCGAATCGTCTGATCCAATCGGGCTCTTATCCGACGGAATATTCGGGATTCTCAGCATAAAATCACGCAGCGCCTCGTCAATTTCGGCAACTTTTGCGTCAAGCTCCTTTATTTCCCCCGAAAGCTCCTTCATTTCAGCAAATATCGCATCGGTATTCTCCCCTGCCTTCTTCATTGCAGGAATTTGCTTTGTGATTTCGTTCTGTTTTGCCTTCATCTGCTCAACCTTGGCTAGGATTTCACGGCGCTGTCCGTCCATCTCAATCGCCGGCGCAATATCAAGGTCATTTGAACGATTTTTTAAAGCCTCTTTGATTTTTTCCGGTTCTGTTCTTAATAGTTTTATATCTAACATCTCAATTTCTCCGTTTCATCAGTTAATTTTTATCTTTTTTGCAAGCGCATCATAGATTTCCTTCTGCTCGCTCGATAGGTCCTCGGTATAAATCTTCAAAAGAAGGTCTTTCGCGGCTTTTTCCTTGCCGGCTACTATCTTTTGATACACCTCTATAAGCGATTTGTACGCCTCTTTTTCCTTTAAAAGTGTGTCCCTCTCCAGAGTAAGCTCAGTATTTTCCGCTGTAAGGTCGGTATTTTTGAGCTTTAAAAGCCTGTTCAGCTCCACAAGCTGCAAATTTTCCTCGCTCACCTGCGCTGCTTTATTGGAAAGGTTTACATTTTCTGCACCTATTTCTATTGCGCGAAGATTTTCAAAATGCTTCTGTGCAAAGAAGGATACTACAATCATCACTATCGCAACCAAAAATATAAGTCCGGTATAAAGATAAAGTGATTTGTTGTCACCGTTTTTCTGCGTCAAGGTAGTCACCCCCGTTTAATTATGTCTAAAAGACGCTCAAGGTCTTCATTTCCGTAATACTCTATCTCGATTTTACCTTTTTTTGCTGTCCCTGAAAGCTTTACTTTCGTTCCAAGGAACTGCTCAAGGTTCTTTGAAATGCGCTCCAGCTCTATCTTATAGGCAGTATTCTGCTGTTTTTTCGACTTTGGCGATGGTGCCTTTGCAAGGTCCTTTGCCAACAGCTCCGCCTGACGCACATTAAGCCCCTCTTCAATTATGCGGTTTACAAAGAACTCACGCACAACACCTGCCGGGACCGACAGCGCACATCTTGCGTGTCCCTCGGTTATATCGCCGGCAATAAGCTTTTTCTGAATGTCTTCGTCAAGAGCCAGAAGTCTTACAGAATTCGCGATAGCGCTGCGGCTTTTGCCGATTTTTGCGCTGATTTCCTCCTGCGTGAGATTATACTCCTCCATCAGCGAACGGTATCCGAGCGCCTCTTCAATAGGATTGAGGTCCTCCCTTTGAAGGTTCTCTATAAGCGCTATTTCGCGTACAGCAAGGTCGTCATAATCCTTTACAAGAACAGGAATTTTCTTAATTCCTGCCTTTTTTGCGGCACGCCAACGGCGTTCTCCTGCAACGATTATGTAGCCATCCTCTGCTTTTTTTACTACTATCGGCTGTATTACGCCGTATTCTTTGATTGATTCGGAAAGCGCTAAAAGCTTTTCTTCATCGAAGGTTTTTCTTGGCTGGTTTTTGTTCGGCATTACCTCGGTTATTTTAACCTCGAGTATTCCCTGCTCGTCCTTTTCGTCGGCAAGCAGCACGCCAAGCCCCTTTCCTAAGCCCTTTTTAGCCATTTGACCACTCCTTATTATTGTTAATTATTTCACGCGCAAGTGAAAAATACGCCTCGGCACCTTTTGATGTAATATCATATTTAATTATAGGCTGACCATAGCTGGGTGCCTCAGAAAGACGCACATTCCTCGGGATTGGAGTGTCAAACACCTTATCCGGAAAGTGCTTTTTCACCTCTTCCAAAACCTGATGCGAGAGATTTGTTCTGGAATCAAACATAGTTGCCAGAATTCCCTCTATATCAAGGTTCTTGTTAAGCGACTTTTTGATTGATTTTATCGAATTTATCAGCTGCGAAAGACCTTCCAGCGCATAATATTCGCACTGGATGGGAATTAAAAGGCTGTCCGATGCCGTCATTATATTAATTGTAAGCATTCCGAGCGCCGGCGGTGCGTCTATTATTATAAAGTCGTAGTCCTTTTTCACTTCCTCTAAAACTTCGCTTAAGAAATGTTCGCGGTTTTCCTCGCCCGCAAGCTCTATCTCCGCCGCTGAAAGCTCCGGAAGTGACGGAATTATTGATAATCCACGGCAGGATGTTTTAATGACAGCGTCTTTGGTTTTTGAGCTGTCGGCAAGGCAATCGTATAAGGAAAGCTCAACATCTTCCTTATCTATGCCAAGTCCCGAGGTCGAGTTCCCCTGGGCATCACTGTCCACCACAAGCACCTTTTTGCCCTTGTATGCAAGACATGCGGCAAGATTAACTGCTGTCGTGGTTTTTCCCACGCCGCCTTTCTGGTTGGTTACGGCTATTACTTTTCCCATACGCCGCCTCCTTTTTTAGTTTCTACTATTATATTATAACACAAATTTTTAAAATGTAAATGTTTCACATGAAACATTTTAAGGTTTTTTTGAATATTTTATTAAAATTGGAAAAAAATACAGTATAAAACAGAAAATTTATACTTGAACAAGAGGTATTTTTAATATGAAAATAAAAGAAAAGCTTAAAAAGCTGTTTGTATATACTCCTCCTTGCGAGGAAATCCCCTTTCATCTTACTAAAAAACCCATTTCTGCCGTATATGATGTCAGGGATGATGGGGAAGAGGAAGCCGTTCCTGAGGTTTTCTCAAAGCTTTGTGACAACAGGGATTATATCAAGGAAAGATTTAGTGTCCCTACCAACAGTGATGTGGTAATCCGCGAGCTTGAACTTTTAGGGGACACAAAAGCTTTTATTGTTTTCTTCGACGGTATGTGCGATGGAGTTAATATAAATAACGGCGTTATAAAGCCACTTCTTGAAATTCCGCTGTTTTCGGAGGATAGCGCCTATTTAACCGAGGATATTGTATTAAAACAGCTGCTTGTTCACAACCAGGTAAAAGCAACAAGCGATTTTTCTGCGGTTATTGACGATATTAATTTTGGCAGCTGTGCGCTTTTTATAGACGGAATTGATAAAGCCTTTACCGCAGATGTGAAGAACTGGCCTCACAGAAGCGTCGATAAGCCGGAAAACGAGCAATCAATCTACGGCCCTCAGGAGGCTTTTGCCGAAATGCTACGAGGAAACTCGGCGCAGGTGCGAAAGATACTAAAGACAGAAAAGCTTGTCTGTGAAAAGGTTTCTATAGGAAATGTTTCAAAAACGCCGGGCGTGATAATGTATATCTCCGATGTAGCAAATTCCGAGCTTGTCGGCGAGGTGAGGCGGCGTCTTTGCGGCATTTCTATGGATTATGTCATATCAATAGAGGAAGTTTCTATGATGATTGAGGACAATCCTATGATGATTACCGGTCACATTCTCGCAACAGAACGCCCTGACCGGGTTGCGCGTGCGCTTTCCGAGGGAAGAGTGGCGCTGATACTAAACGGCAATCCGCGCGCACTTATTCTTCCCACCAACGCATACGAGCTAACGCATGCTGCCGCCGACGCATATCTGCGTACCGACTTTGCGAATATGTCACGACTTATACGAATAATCGCAATTTTAATATCGGTTCTGCTGCCCGGACTTTTTCTCGCCATAACGCTGTTCCACGAAGAAATGCTTCCGACATATCTTTTGTATGCAATCAGCGCTGCGCGTCAAAATGTACCCTTTCCGGGAGTTATTGAACTTTTACTGATGGAATTTTCCTTCGAAATGGTGCGAGAGGCAGGAGTTCGTATGCCAGGTTCGATTGGCTCAATTCTTGGCATTGTCGGCGGTTTAATTCTCGGTCAGGCGGCAGTCAGTGCAAAAATCGTCAGCCCGATTATGATTATAATTGTGGCTATAACCGGAATAGGCTCCTTTGCAACCGCCGATTATTCACTTGGCTGGAGCTACCGCATATTAAAGCTTATCTTTATTCTGTTAGGAAGCAGCTTTGGTTTTTTCGGTATCGCAATGGGCGTATTTGTATATTCGGCGCTCCTTGCGGCGAGCAAAAGCTTCGGCGTGCCGTTTTTATCACCGCTGCCGGGAAACAAGCTCTATAAAGGCGCCGTCTTTGTTCCGCCGGTATGGGAGATGGAAAAACGCCCCGGCTACTTAAAGCCAAAACAGCGGACAAGAGAAGATAAAATCAGCAAAAAATGGATTGTGGGAAGGTGATGTTTCACATGAAACAATTTAAAAATCTAAACAACGGGGGAGAGGCGCTGACATGAATGAAAGTATTGACCTTAATGCAAAACAGCTTACCCTCGTAATGGTAAATCTTATTACGACAAAAATGTTCTTTGCTTTTCCTCGATTTTTATTCAGGACAAGCGGAAATGCCGCATGGATACAGGCAATTTATATGTCCCTTATTGCTTATGCCCTCTTTCTGATTTCAATAAGCTTCTACAAGACATGCGGAAATAAATCTATAATACAACTCGCCGAAAGCATAGGGAAGACTCCCTTTAAAATATTTGTGACCGCTCTTGTAGCAATAATTATAGCAGCTAATGTCGGCACCGAAATGCGTACCTTTGCCGAATCGGTAAAAATTGTTTTGCTGCCACGAACCGACATGGAATATATAATGCTGCTTTTCGGTATAACGGTAGCCGTCGGGGCATACTGCGGCTTTCCTGCACTCAGCGTAATAAACTCGCTGTTTTTTCCGGTATGCCTTTTGTCCCTTGCGGTTCTGGCGCTCGGCCTGATTCCGAGCTACAATATAAATAACCTTTTCCCGATTCTGGGTTGCGGTGCAAGGTCCATCTTTGCAGGCGGTCTTGCCGATATGTACGGTTTTACCGACTTGCTGGCACTAAACCTTCTTCTTCCGTACTGCAAAGACATAGAAATGGCAAAGAAAAGCGGCAAAAATGCC
>JAZNTB010000087.1:0-10861 GCA_045591565.1 Clostridia bacterium | reverse complement strand
TAAAATTGAGGGTGGATGTAATGTGCAGTTTGCACTTGACCCGCAGTCCTTTAAGTATTATCTGATTGAGGTAAACCCGAGAGTTTCACGCTCATCAGCTTTAGCATCTAAAGCAAGTGGATACCCGATTGCAAGGGTAACTGCAAAGATTGCTGTCGGAATGACTCTTGATGAAATTATGCTTGCAGGAATACCGGCTGCAATCGAGCCGAGTCTTGACTATATAGTAACAAAAATGCCGAGATTCCCGTTTGACAAATTTACTTCTGCGTCAAATAAGCTTTCAACACAGATGAAGGCGACCGGAGAAGTAATGGCGCTTGGAAGAACAATGGAAGAAAGTCTCCTAAAGGCTATCCGTTCGCTTGAAATAGGTGTATGCCATCTTTATAAATCAAAATTTGACCAGGACAAGATGTCGGTAGAAGACCTTATTGCATATATCAAAGAGGGAACAGATGACAGAATTTATGCCATAGCACAGCTTATGTGGCTTGGTGTTGACCCGTCAATAATCTGCAATCTTACACAGATTGATATGTTCTTCCTTGATAAGATGAAGAAGATTGTTGATTTTGAAAAGGTACTCGAGGAAAATGCAGGTAATATCGACCTGCTCATTGAAGCAAAGAAAATGGGCTTCTGTGACAAATATATCGGAGTTCTCTGGAAGATGGACGAGGATGCGGTATATGCACTTAGAAAAGAAAATAATATTTTCCCGGTATACAAATCAATAGATACCTGCGCAAGTGAATTCGACAATTATGTACCATATTTCTATTCAACATATGAAGACGAAAATGAATCGGTTGTAAGTGACAGAAAGAAAATTATTGTTTTAGGCTCAGGACCAATCAGAATCGGACAGGGTGTTGAGTTTGACTATTCGACAGTTCATGCGGTGAAGACAATCAAAAATGCAGGATATGAGGCAATTATCATAAATAACAACCCTGAGACAGTTTCAACAGACTACACAACAAGTGACAAGCTTTACTTCGAGCCGCTTACAGTTGAAGATGTAATGAATATAATCGAGCTTGAAAAGCCGCTTGGTGTTGTCGCATCTTTGGGCGGACAAACTGCAATCAACTTAGCTGAGCCACTTGCAAAAAGAGGTGTTGAGCTTATAGGTACAGACTGTGTTGCAATTGATAATGCAGAAAACCGCGACGCATTTGAAAAGATAATGGAAAAGCTCGAAATTCCACAGCCTAAGGGACAGGCAGTTACAAAGATTGAGGATGGAGTTAAGGCTGCTGCTGAAATAGGCTATCCTGTGCTTGTTCGTCCAAGCTATGTTCTGGGCGGAAGAGCAATGCAGATTGTGGCTAACGAAGAAGGACTTCGTCAGTATTTAAAAACTGCGGTTGAAATAGATGAGGACAGACCGGTACTTGTAGATAAGTATATCATCGGAAAAGAGCTTGAGGTTGATGCTGTATGTGACGGAACAGATGTATTCGTTCCGGGAATTATGGAGCATGTTGAAAGAACAGGTATTCACTCGGGCGACAGTATCAGCGTTTACCCGACATTCAGCGTTTCGGATAAGGCAAAACAGAAAATACTTGATTATTCTAAAAAGCTTGGTCTCGGAATTGGAATTATTGGACTTTTCAATATCCAGTTTATTGTAGACGATAAAGAAGATGTATATGTAATCGAGGTTAACCCGCGTTCTTCAAGAACAGTTCCGTTTGTTTCAAAGTCAACAGGTTACCAGATTGCAGATATTGCAACCCTTGTAATGCTTGGACATTCCTTAAAAGAACAGGGATATACTGAGCTTTATCCTGAGGAAAAGAAGCGTTGGTATGTAAAGACTCCGGCGTTCTCCTTCTCAAAAATCAGAGGACTTGATGCATATTTGTCGCCTGAAATGAAATCGACGGGAGAGGCTATCGGTTATGATGATAAGTTAACCCGTGCTCTTTATAAGTCATTAAAGGCATCAGGAATGAATGTTGTAAATTACGGAACAATATTTGTTACAGTTGCAGATAAGGACAAGGAAGAGGCGCTTCCTTTGGTAAGACGATTCTATGAGCTTGGCTTTAATATTGAAGCTACAAAGGGAACAGCAGAGTTTTTGAAGGCACATGGTATAAGAACCCGTGTTATGGCGAAAATAAGTGATGGTAACGAGGAAATTTTAAACGCTATCCGCAAGGGTTATGTAAACTATGTTATAAATACGCGCGAGCTCAATTCGCTTTCGGAAGAAACAGACGGCTATAAAATACGCAGATGTGCCGTTGAGAACAATGTAACAATGTTTACGGCACTCGATACAGTTAAGGTTTTACTTGATGTTCTTGAGGAAATGACAATAACCATTTCCACAATAGATAAGGAGTAAGAAATGAAACAAGGATATTATAAGATTCTTTCCAACAAAAGAATTGCAAAAAATGTATTCGAAATGAAGCTCTCGGGCGACACATCAGCAATTATACTTCCCGGACAATTTGTGAATATCAAAATTGACGGTGAGTTTTTAAGAAGACCTATTTCCATCTGTGATTATGATGACAGCACAATCACATTGATTTATAAGGTTGTAGGAAAGGGAACAAACCTTATGTCTACAATGCAGGAAAATGCATGGCTTGACCTTTTAGTAGGACTTGGTAACGGCTTTAACACAAATGACAGCGGCGAAAACCCGGTCTTAATCGGCGGAGGCGTTGGAGTGCCGCCTATGTACAATCTTGCAAAGGAGCTTTTAAAGGAAGGGAAGAAGGTTTCGGTTATTCTCGGATTTAACAAAGAGGAAGAGATCTTCTATTCTGAGGAGTTTAAGGCTTTGGGAGCGGAAGTGTATGTGACAACAGTTGACGGAAGTGTTGGCACAAAGGGCTTTGTTACTGATGTATTAAAGGATTTGGATTACTCCTATTTTTACACCTGTGGTCCTGAGCCGATGTTAAAGGCAGTATACAACACATCAACTACAAGCGGACAGCTCAGCTTTGAAGAGCGAATGGGCTGCGGCTTTGGTGTATGTATGGGATGCAGCTGTAAGACAAAGTATGGCAATAAGAGAATCTGTGCCGACGGACCGGTGCTTGTAAAGGAGGAGATTATATGGTAGACACAAAAGTTGATTTGTGTGGATTAACACTTGATAATCCTATAATCCCGGCAAGCGGGACTTTTGGCTACGGCTTTGAGTTTTCAAGACTTTACGATATAAATATGCTTGGTTCATTCTCCTTTAAGGGAACTACAAAGGAAGCAAGATTTGGAAATCCTACGCCGAGAATTGCAGAGTGCAGCGCAGGAATGATAAATTCAGTAGGACTTCAAAATCCAGGAGTTGACAAGGTCATAGCCGAGGAACTTCCTAAAATGAAGAACTATTTTAATAAAAAGGTAGTGGCAAACATCGGTGGATTTTCGATTGATGACTTTACCTATGCGGCAGAAAAGCTGGGCGCAGAGGAGCAGGTTGGAATTTTGGAAGTCAACATCAGCTGTCCTAATCTTCACGCAGGCGGAGCAAACTTCGGAAATGATGCTGCTTCGGCGGCTGAGGTTACAAAGGCGGTAAAGGCAGTTACCGACAAGCCTGTTATGATAAAGCTTTCTCCCAATGTAACTGACATTGTTTCGATAGCCAAGGCTTGTGAGGATGCCGGAGCAGACGGTATCAGTATGATTAATACCCTTTTAGGTATGAGAATTGACCTTAAGACTAAAAAGCCTGTTATTGCAAACAAAATGGGCGGATTTTCAGGGCCTGCGATAAAACCGGTTGCGGTAAGAATGATTTATCAGGTTTACGATGCCGTTAAAATCCCTATTTTAGGTATGGGCGGAGTGCAGAATGCCGAGGATGTTATAGAATTAATGTTGGCAGGCGCAACCGCTGTGTCTGTAGGAGCGGCAAATCTTGTAGACCCGTTTGTATGTAAGGATATAATCGAGGATTTGCCTCGCGTAATGGAGAAGTACGGAATAAATAGCCTAAAGGAAATAATTGGAGGTGCGCACAATGGGTAAGGATGTAATTATTGCTTGTGATTTTTCAAGCAAGCAGGAGGTTATGGCTTTTCTTGATAAGTTTCAGGACAAAAAGCCGTTTGTAAAAATCGGAATGGAGCTTTTCTATGCAGAGGGCCCGTCAATCGTGAAAGAGATTAAGGAAAAAGGACACAAGATATTCCTCGACCTAAAGCTTTGTGATATTCCAAACACCGTAAAAAAGGCGATGAGCGTGCTTTCCGGCCTTGATGTTGATATGACAAATCTGCACGCATCAGGAACAAAAGCAATGATGGAAGCTGCTATCGAAGGTTTAACCCGTCCGGACGGCTCACGACCGATTTTAATTGCTGTAACACAGCTTACTTCAACCAGTGAAGAGCGTATGAAGAATGACCTTTTGATTAATGAACCACTTGATAAGGTTGTTATGCATTATGCAAAATGTGCTCAAGAATCAGGACTTGATGGTGTGGTTTGTTCACCGCTTGAGGCAGGAAAGGTTAAAGACACCTGTGGAAAGGATTTCATAACCGTAACACCAGGTGTTCGTTTCGCAGACGGAGATGTGGGTGATCAGGTAAGAATAACAACACCTGAGCGCGCAAAGGAAATCGGCTCTGACTATATAGTTGTTGGAAGACCGGTAACACAGGCAGAGGATCCGGTAGCTGCATATGAAAGATGCGTTAGAGAATTTGTAGGTTGATTTTAGGAGGGTATATGATGGAAAAGCTAATTGCAAAAGATTTATTATCAATAGGTGCGGTTTTTTTAAGACCGGAAGAGCCTTTTACTTGGGCAAGCGGAATTAAAAGCCCTATCTACTGTGATAACAGACTAACACTCACAGCTCCAAAGGTAAGATGTGATGTTGAAAACGGACTTGCAAAAATCATAAAGGAAGAATATCCGGATGCAGAGGTTTTAATGGGAACTTCAACTGCAGGAATTGCACACGCAGCAATCACTGCGCATATACTTGATATGCCAATGGGATATGTTCGTTCAGGCGCTAAAGACCACGGCAGAGGAAACCAGATTGAAGGAAAGCTTGAAGCTGGACAAAAGGTTGTAGTTGTAGAAGACCTTATCTCAATAGGTGGTAGTGTAATCGAGGTTGTTGAGGCTTTAAGAGATGCCGGTGCTGAGGTTTTGGGAATTGCCTCAATATTTACTTATGGAATGAAAAAAGGACTTGAGCGCTTAGCTCAGGCAAATGTAAAGAATGTAAGCCTGTCAAACTTTGACGCTGTAACAAAGGTTGCAGCAGAAGAAGGCTACATAAAGGAAAGTGACATTGAAAGACTTATCGCATTCAGAAACAATCCAAGCGACGAAAGCTGGATAGGAGGAAATAAATGAGAAGTCTTATCAATATCACCGATTTAACGGTTGAGGAAATTGAAGAGCTGATATCGGTTGCGAACGATATAATTGCAAACCCTGAGAAGTATCGAGAAAAATGCAGATATAAAAAGCTTGCAACGCTGTTTTTTGAGCCGTCAACAAGAACTCGGCTTAGCTTTGAGGCGGCAATGATGGAGCTTGGCGGAAATGTTCTTGGTTTTTCCGAAGCGCAAAGCTCATCTTCTGCAAAAGGTGAAAGCGTTGCTGATACTGCAAAAACAGTTTCCTGTTATGCTGATATAATCGCAATGCGCCATCCAAAAGAGGGGGCACCGCTTGTTGCAATGAAAAATGCTTCAATTCCTGTTATAAATGCAGGCGACGGCGGACATAATCATCCTACACAGACGCTTACCGACCTTTTGACGATTTCAAGAGAAAAGGGAAGACTCAATAACTTCACAATCGGCTTTTGCGGAGATCTCAAGTTCGGAAGAACTGTTCATAGCTTAATAGCAGCACTTTCAAGATATCAGGGTATAAAGGTTTACCTGATTTCTCCTGATGAGCTTAAGCTTCCAAGCTATGTAAAAAAGGATGTCCTAAAAAAGAACAATATTGAATATGTGCAGACACAGGACCTTGAAGAGGTTATTCCGGAGCTTGACATACTTTATATGACAAGAGTACAGCGGGAACGCTTTTTCAATGAAGAAGATTACTTGCGCTTAAAAGACAGATATATCCTGACTCCGGAAAAGCTTGAAAACGCAAAAGAGGATCTTTCGATAATGCATCCGCTGCCGAGAGTTAATGAGATATCGCCGGCAATCGATGACGATAAGCGTGCCTGCTACTTCAGACAGGTCTTAAACGGCAAGTTCATAAGAATGGCACTTATTCTAAAGCTTCTGGAGGTGGAATAATGAAGATAGATTCTATAAAAAACGGAATTGTTATTGACCACATCTCTGC
The DNA here is from genome assembly GCA_045591565.1 of Clostridia bacterium. Taxonomy (GTDB): domain Bacteria; phylum Bacillota; class Clostridia; order UBA1381; family UBA1381; genus UBA1738. The sequence goes on along the minus strand of JAZNTB010000087.1, from coordinate 4,543 downwards.
AGGAAACGGACTTAAGCTTTATCAGCTTTTAAAGCTTGATGAGCTTGACTGCTCGGTTGCAATAATTAAAAATGTTCCGAGTGGGAAGACCGGAAAAAAGGACATCATTAAAATTGATGCGGATATCGCAATAGATTTGGATATTTTAGGTTATGTTGACCCCGGTGTTACAATAAACATAATAAAGGACGAAAAGGTGTTTGACAAAAAGAAAATTGAACTGCCTGAGGTTTTGAAGAATGTAATATTCTGTAAAAATCCGAGATGCATCACTTCCTGTGAACACGAAATTGAGCATTTATTCAAGCTTTCTGACAAGGAAAATCGCATTTACCGTTGTGTTTACTGTGAAACAAGGGCTGAATGAGCAAAATTTTGTTGACAATGGTTTTATATTGTGTTAATATGTAAAAAGATAAGGCAATGAAAAGAAGAGTACGCACAGAGATATGCCAAAGAGAGCCTCGTTGCTGAGAAGAGGTGCAAAAGGCTGTGTGGAAGATGGTCTTGGAGCTGCGTACCGAGGGCTATATGCATTAGGCTACGATGGGAACGCCCATAACAGCGTGAGAGTATGTTTGGTACTCTATAAGGCTCATATCGTGAGGTATGGGTGAATTAAGGTGGTAACACGAAGCAAATTATTAGCTTTCGTCCTTAAGAAATAGATTTCTTTTGGCGAAAGCTATTTTATTTAAGAAAGGAATGATTTAAATGTCAGATTACAGTGTAGAAACAAAGTGTATACAAAGCGGATACAAGCCGCAGAACGGAGAGCCGAGAGTTCTTCCTATATACCAGAGTACAACCTATAAATATGATTCTGCAGACCATTTAGGCGACCTTTTCGATTTGAAAGCACCGGGACATATGTATTCAAGAATTTCAAACCCTACACTCGAATGTGTAGAGGCAAAAATTTCCGACCTTGAGGGTGGTATTGGCTCTGTACTGACAACATCAGGTCAGGCAGCAAATCTGCTTGCTATTTTGAATATAACCTCTGCAGGACAAAACTTCGTGAGTCTTTCTGCAATTTACGGAGGAACAATAAATCTGTTCGCTGTAACATTAAAGAAGATGGGAATAGAGGTTCGTTTTGCAACTCCTGATATGACAGATGATGAAGTAGATGCATTATTTGATGAAAATACACGCCTTGTTTTTGGTGAAACGATAGCAAACCCTGCGCTCAATGTACTGGATATAGAAAGATACGCAAATATTGCGCATAAGCATGGTGTTCCGCTTTTGGTAGACAACACTTTTGCGACACCGATACTTTGCAGACCTATCGAGTTTGGTGCAGATATTGTTATCCACTCAACAACCAAGTATATGGATGGTCATGCAACTGTAGTTGGCGGAGTTGTTGTTGACAGCGGTAAATTTGACTGGACAAACGGCAAATTCCCGGAGCTTACCCAGCCGGATGAATCATATCATGGTGTTGTATATACAGAGCAGTTCGGAAAGTCTGCATATATAACAAAGCTTCGTGTACAGCTTGTACGCGATTTGGGAGTTGCACCAAGTGCAATGAATGCATTTTTATTAAATCTTGGTCTTGAAACCTTGCACCTTCGTATGGAAAGACACTGTGCAAATGCTCTAAAGGTTGCAAGGTTCCTTGAAGAAAATGAGAAAATCACATGGGTAAACTACCCCAAACTTGAATCAAACGAGTATTATGACTTAGCGGAAAAATATCTGCCAAACGGTGCCTGCGGCGTTATTTCCTTTGGAATAAAGGGAGGAAGGGATGCGGCAGTTAAGTTTATGGACAGCTTGAAGCTTGCAGCTATTGTAGTTCATGTTGCAGATGCAAGAACCTGTGTTCTTCATCCTGCATCAACCACTCATCGTCAGCTTACTGATGCGCAGCTTGAAGCGGCAGGAATTGGTGCTGACCTTATCAGAATGTCTGTAGGAATTGAAAATGCCGACGATATTATCGCAGATATAAAGCAGGCACTTAGCGAGGTGAAATAATGCCAATTAAAATTCCAAACGACCTACCGGCAACAGAAACTTTAAATGAGGAAAATATTTTTGTAATTACCGAAACAAGAGCACTTACACAGGATATAAGGCCTTTAAAGATTTTGCTTTTAAATTTGATGCCGACAAAAATTGTGACAGAAACTCAGTTTTCACGCCTGTTGGGAAATACACCGCTTCAGGTAGAGCTTGAATTTTTGCAGACAGCAACTCATAAATCAAAGCATACAGACGAACAGCATCTTATAAACTTCTATCAGACTTTTGACGAGGTCAAGCACAAAAAGTATGACGGTATGATTATTACCGGTGCGCCTGTTGAACTTATGGAGTTTGAAGAAGTGAATTACTGGGAAGAGCTGTGCGAGATAATGGAATGGAGTAAAACGCATGTTACAAGTACATTCCATATTTGTTGGGGTGCTCAGGCTGGGCTTTACTACCATTTTGGTATTCAAAAACATCAGCTTCCCGAAAAGCTGTTCGGTATATTTGAGCATGAGGTTGAATACAAAAAATCAATCCTTTTCCGTGGTTTTGACGATACATTTATGGTACCCCATTCAAGGCATACCACAATTTTGAGAGAGGATATTGAGAAAGTTCCTGAACTAAGAATTCTGTCATCCTCTAAAAAAGCAGGAGTGCATGTTGTTGCGACGGATAAAGGAAGACAAATTTTTGTTACCGGACACTCTGAATATGACGCAGATACGCTTAAAAAAGAATATGTGCGAGACAAGAATGCGGGGCTTGAAATAAAGATACCTGAAAACTATTTTAAAAATGATAATGATTCACTCGAGCCGCTTGTAACATGGCGAAGTCATGCAAATTTGCTGTTTTCAAACTGGCTAAATTATTTCGTGTATCAGACTACACCTTATAACATCGAAGAAATCGAATAAAAAAGTGCAGATTTTATCTGCACTTTTTATGTTTGTCGTAAATCAGCCATAATCCGCGAAGAAGCATATTTTCATCATATATGATTTCGTGCTTGCAGCTTTCGATTATACATTTAGAAAGACCGCCTGTGGCTATTACTGTTGCCTTTTCGCCGAGGTGTTCTTCTATCTTATCAATCATACCGTCAATCATGGATGCTGTTCCTAAAATTGCACCGCTTTGCATTGCGTCGATTGTATTTTTGCCTATAACACTTTTAGGAGTTTCTAAACTGATAGATGGAAGGAGGGATGTCGCAGAAGTAAGGGCCTTTTGCGAAACCATAAGTCCCGGAATAATGGCACCGCCAATGTATGTGCCGCTTTTATCAATGACAAACATAGTAGTTGCCGTTCCCATATCAATCATAACAGCAGGCAAAGAATAGTCGTTAAGGACAGTTACAGCCCCTACTACAAGGTCATTTCCAAGCTGCGATGGGTCGTCAATATCAATCTTTAAATTTTCGCAGCCGGAAACTGTAACAGCTTCTTTGCCGAGCACAAGGTGTACTGCGGTTTTTAGTGCCTGATTGATGGGAGGTACAACTGAAGATATTATTGCACCTTCAAACTTGTCAGTAGAAAGGTTGTTGATAGTCAAAATATTTTTGAGCATTACCGCAAGTTCCATATCGGTTTTTGAAGAGTCGGTTGTCAGGCGCCCGCTGAAAACAATATTGCCGTCCTCCATAGCACCAATTACTATATTTGAATTTCCTACATCTAATGCCAGAATCATATATTTAACTCCTTTATTGTTGATAGTGAAATTATACACCTTTTAAGGAGTAATGTCAATCTTTGTAAGAGCTACTTTTTTATGTAAAAAAAGTACAAAAAAAATAAATCAGCATAAAAAAAATTTTACAAAATAAATGCTAATATTTTATTGAATATCAGAGAGAGTTGTGCTATAATAGATCTATAAATATTGTAACATGAAGAAAAGGGGTTTTGTTTATGAAGAAGATTTATGAAGGAAAAACAAAAGATGTTTTCAGCCTTGACAATGGCAATGTAATGCTCAAGTTCAAGGATGATTGTACCGGTAAAGATGGTGTTTTTGATCCGGGCGAAAATTCAGTAGGACTCAAAATCGAAGGTATAGGTAAAGCTAACCTCAGAACTTCTGTTTACTATTTTGACTTACTCAAAAAAGCAGGAATCAAAACTCATTATGTAAGCGCTGATGTTGAACAGGCGACTATGGAGGTTCTTCCGGGCAAGGTATTCGGACACGGACTTGAAGTTATCTGCAGACTTGTTGCAACAGGAAGCTTTATCCGCAGATACGGCGAATATATCGAAGACGGCACACCTCTTGAAGGCGGATATGTTGAGTGTACATTTAAGAATGACGAAAAGGGCGATCCGCTTGTAACAAGCGAAGGTCTTGCTGCTCTTGGTGTTATGAGCGAAAAAATGTTCGAAAGCATGAAGGAGCAGACACTTAAAATCACAAAGATTGTTGCAGATGACTTAAAGACAATCGGTCTTGACCTTTGGGACATTAAGTTTGAATTTGGTTACAACAATGATGAGGTAATTCTGATAGACGAAATTGCATCAGGTAATATGCGCGTTTATAAGGA
>JAZNTB010000086.1:0-2437 GCA_045591565.1 Clostridia bacterium | reverse complement strand
AGCTTATTTATATTATCACATCTACTCCCTCTTGTCAATACTTTTTTTAAATATTTTTTGAAATATTTTTTAAAAGCATCTTTCAAGCGGACAGCTTGTTTATATTATCACATCCGGCTCATATTTGTCAAGCACTTTTTCAAAATTATTCGACATTTTTTAATAAAAAAGGCAGCCCCAGCTGCCCTTTTAGAAAATATCTTTCTTATTCTTTATATATCTGCGTATTAAAATTGAAATAGATAGCGCAATACAAGCCAACAAGAACACCGGAACAACCCATTTGTTCCTTTCATCCTCCTGAGTGGACTTCATATCTGTCCAGAGCCGTTGCATTTCAAGATTTGCCTCATCTGACAGGTTGGTAAAAACAGTGGTGTGTTCCTTGATATATTCGTCATCAAGATATGAAATTCCATCATTTTTCACCTCATCATCCAGCATTTCAAATGCTTTTTCGTTCGGCGTAGAATATCCTATATATGAAGTTGTTGCATAGGCTATATCAGGTTCGCACATAAAGTTAATATACATTTCCGCAGCTTCCTTCTGTCTTGCGCTGACCGGAATGCACAAAGCATCCAAAAACATATTTGTTCCGCTTTTAGGCACAACAAAACCCAAGTGGTCATATTCATCCATGAGCGTAACGGCATCTCCTGCATAATATGGTGCCAGAACCGCTTCTCCTGCACCCATTTTATCAAAGATTTCGTCCATTACATAAGACTGAACAAGGCTTTTTTGCTCCTTAAGCTTTTCTGCCGCCATTTTGAGTTCATTAAAATTCTCGGTATTTATCGAATATCCCTGAAGAATTTCCGCAATAGCAAAGGAATCTCTCGGATTATCAAACATAAGTATACTATCCTTATACTTTTCATCCCATAAAATATCCCAGTCTATCTCCTCTTCTGAAACATCAATAGCAGTATTGTCATAAATTATGCCTACTGTTCCCCATGTATAAGGAACTGAATATTCATTGTCCGGATCATATCCCTGATTTCTGAACTTGTCCATTATATTGGAGAAATTCGGGATGTTGGAATAATCCAGCTTTTGTATCATTCCCTCTTTTATCATACGCGCAATCATATAATCGGAAGGAATAATAATATCGTAATTAGATGCTCCGCCCTTCAACTTTGCGTAAAGCTCCTCGTTTGTAGCGTATGTCGAATAATTAACCTGAATTCCGGTAAGCTCGGTAAACTCCGCATTTACATCTAAAAGCCCGTCGCTACCGTCCGAAATATACTCGCCCCAGTTATATACATTTATCGAGATACCCTTTCCTTTAAACCTTTCATAGTAAGCTTCGTCTGAGATGGTCAAGGTCTGGGGCTCAGCATCATCGTCTTCGTTCAGGCGCTGATATCGGCAGGATGATAGAGAAATCACAAACATCGAGGCGAATAAAAGTGAAAGTATTTTTTTCATCTTGTCGCCTCCTTGCTGCTGCGGTTTTCGATTATATTCTTCACTATAAGCACAATGACTACTACAAGGAATATAATTGTAGAAAGCGCATTAATTTCCGGACTGACCTTGCGTCTGGTCATAGAATAAATTGTTATCGGCAAGGTCTGCGATGTTGCTCCCGATGTAAAGTAGCTGACAATAAAGTCATCCAGCGAAAATGTAAAGCTCATCAAAAATCCCGAAACAATGCCGGGCATAATCTCAGGCAAAACCACTTTTATAAATGCCATCACCGAATTACATCCCAAATCCTGTGCAGCCTCATAGAGGTTCGGATTCATCTGGCGAAGCTTTGGAATTACATTTAATATAACATATGGAACATCAAATGTTATATGCGCAATAAGCAGTGTCCCGAACCCAAAGCTGAAATTCATTCTCGCTGCAAAGAACACGAACAAAAGCATAAGGGATACACCGGTTACAATCTCCGGATTGATAATAGGGAAATTATTTATGTTCAGTACAACCGCTTTAGGCAGTTTCTTCATATTATTTATGCCAATCGCTGCTGCCGTTCCGAGAATTGTTGACACAACTGCTGCCGCAACCGATATAATTATTGTGTTCCTGAGCGATGTCAGAATAAGTTCATTCTGGAACAGGCGAATGTACCAGTCAAAGGTGAATCCATCGAACACAGTTCTTGACTTTGTAGTATTAAATGAAAACACTATAAGCACTAAAATCGGTACATACAAAAACATCAACAGCAGGGACATATATAGCTTTGAAATCTTTTTCATAACTCTGCCCCCTTACATAAGAACTCTTTCATCATCATTGTCAAACTGATTCATAATAGTCATAATCAGAAGAACAATAACCATGAGCACAAGTGAAATTCCCGCACCTAAGTTAGGGTTATATGAGTTTCCTAAAAACTGCATTTCAATAAGGTCGCCAATCAAGAGGTTACTTCCTCCTCCAAGCATTCGCGATATTATAAATG
>JAZNTB010000085.1:0-3010 GCA_045591565.1 Clostridia bacterium | reverse complement strand
GTTTTGGTTCTTACCGGTGTTACTTCGATGGAGGACATCGACCTCTTCCCTTACCGCCCGAAATATATCTTAAGCGGCGTGGGTGATTTGGTTAAGTAGTATATGTATCAAAAAAACACTTCACTTGGTGAAGTGTTTTTTTATACATACTTTCTCATATGCTTCAGTGCACTTTTTTCGAGCCTTGATACCTGTGCCTGCGAAATCCCAATTTCATCAGCAACCTCCATCTGAGTTTTCCCCTGGAAAAACCGCATATTTAAAATACTCTTTTCCCTTTCTCCCAGATGTTTCATTGCTTCGGAAATTGCGATGTCCCTGAGCCAGTTTTCGTCGGTATTCTTTGAATCCTTTACCTGATCCATCACATAAATTGCCTCGCCCGAATCATGGTATACAGGTTCAAAAAGACTCACCGGATCTGCTATTGCATCAAGCGCAAACACGACATCTTCCTTTGGGATATCAAGCTTTTCCGCAATTTCGGCAATGGTCGGTTCTTTTGAATTTTTGTTTATAAGGTTCTCCTTTGCATAAAGCGCCTTATATGCAATATCCTTTAAGGACCGGCTGACTCTTATGGCGTTATTATCACGAAGATATCTGCGTATCTCACCTATTATCATCGGCACGGCATAGGTTGAAAACTGTACATTCTGTGAAAGGTCAAAATTATCAATCGCCTTGATAAGCCCCACACATCCCACCTGAAACAAATCATCTGCATTCTCGCCTCTGTTTGCAAATCTTTGTATGACTGAAAGGACAAGACGCAGATTACCGTGAATAAATTCCTCGCGTGCCCTCTCGTCCCCCTGTTTTATCAAAATAAAAAGCTCCTCCTTGCGCTTTTTTGAAAGCACCGGCAGCTTTGATGTGTTTACTCCGCAAATTTCTACTTTATTCATTCTGCTATCCCCTTTTATGTTGAAATTATGTACTCTTGCTGCGGGGACACACTTAGCTGTAAAGCTTTAATTTCAATTCACTGTTATTATTTTCAATATTTTAAGCAGTTATACTTTCCTTTTTTGTTTATTTTTTAACAAGTTGCATAAAAAACTAAATTATTACATTTTTATAAGAAATTTATATTGATTTTAGGGTAGAAAAGTGCTATTATATATTATGTATGGATTTAATTAAACTAATTCTTATAAAATAGGATTTCATAAATCCGACCAACAATAAAAGGAGGAAAAATTTCATGGCAAGAAAAATGAAAACCATGGATGGAAACACAGCTGCCGCATACGCTTCCTACGCGTTTACCGATGTTGCTGCTATCTATCCTATCACACCGTCATCAAACATGGCGGAGGTTACTGACAAATGGGCTGCTGCCGGTCAGAAGAACATCTTCGGCAGAACAGTACAGGTAACCGAAATGCAATCAGAAGCAGGTGCTTCAGGTACAGTTCACGGCTCACTCGCTGCCGGTGCTCTTACAACCACCTACACAGCTTCACAGGGACTTCTTCTTATGATCCCTAATATGTACAAAATTGCCGGCGAGCTTTTGCCTTGCGTATTTAATGTATCTGCAAGAGCGCTCGCTTCTCACGCTCTGTCAATCTTCGGCGACCATCAGGATGTTATGGCTTGCCGCCAGACAGGCTTTGCAATGCTTGCTTCTACAAACCCACAGGAGGCTATGGACTTAGGTGCTGTTGCTCACCTTACAACAATCAAGGGCAAGGTTCCTTTCCTTCACTTCTTTGACGGTTTCAGAACTTCTCACGAGTACCAGAAGGTTGCTTGCTGGGATTATGATGAACTTGCTGAGATGGTTGATATGGATGCTATCAATGAGTTCAGACAGAACGCCCTGAATCCGGCTCATCCGGCACAGCGCGGTACTGCTCAGAACCCTGATATCTTCTTCCAGGCAAAGGAAGCATCAAACAACTACTACAATGCAATCCCTGACCTTACTCAGGAATATATGGACAAGGTTAATGCTAAAATTGGTTCAGACTATAAGCTGTTTAACTACTACGGAGCAAGCGATGCTGAAACAGTTATCATCGCTATGGGTTCTGCAAACGATACAATCGCAGAAACAGTTGACTACATGAACGCAAACGGCGAAAAGGTTGGTATGATTAAGGTTCGTCTTTACAGACCTTTCTCAACAAAGCACTTCATCGACGCAATCCCTGCTTCAGTTAAGAAGCTTGTTGTTCTTGACAGAACAAAGGAATCAGGTTCAGTAGGTGAGCCTTTATACCTTGATGTTGTTGCTGCACTTGCAGGCTCTAAGTTTGCATCAATCCCTGTATTCGGCGGAAGATACGGTCTTGGCTCAAAGGATACAACTCCTGCTCAGATCATCGCAGCTTTCAGAAACACAGAAAAGAAGCAGTTCACAATCGGTATCGTGGACGATGTTACAAATCTTTCACTTGAAATCACAGAAAACCCGAACACAACACCAGAGGGAATCAAGAGCTGTAAGTTCTGGGGCCTTGGTGCTGACGGTACTGTTGGTGCTAACAAGAACTCAGTTAAGATTATCGGTGACCACACAGATATGAATGTTCAGGCATACTTTGACTATGACTCCAAAAAGTCAGGCGGTCTTACAGTATCACACCTTCGTTTCGGTAACGCTAAGATTACATCAACATACCTTATCAACAAGGCTGACTTCGTTGCTTGTCACAAAGCATCATACATCAGACAGTATGATATGGTACAGGATGTAAAGCCGGGCGGAGTATTCCTCCTAAACTGCTCATGGAATGCAGAGGAGCTTGAAGCTCACCTCCCTGGACAGGTTAAGAGATATATCGCTGAAAACAACATTCAGTTCTATACAATTGACGGTGTTAAGATTGGTAAGGAAATCGGTCTTGGCAACAGAATCAACACAGTTCTTCAGTCAGCATTCTTTAAACTCGCAGACATCATTCCTGCAGAGGATGCTATCCAGTATATGAAGGACGCAGCGACAGCTTCATACTCAAAGAAGGGTGACGCTATCGTTAAGATGAACCATGACGCTATC
>JAZNTB010000084.1:0-3260 GCA_045591565.1 Clostridia bacterium | reverse complement strand
ACATAGCTTGAATATCCGTGAATTATGCCCTTTGTACCGTAAGCCATTGTTGCTGCGTGGTCGCCTATACCTTTTCCTCTGCCAAGAGGTTCTATGCCGTATATTTCCACAGGGTCTGCAAGGAATGGTGTAAACATACCAAGTGAGTTTGAACCGCCGCCTACGCATGCGCAGACAGCATCAGGCATAATTCCTGTCATCTCGAAAAACTGTTCTCTTGCTTCTATTCCTATGACAGACTGAAAATCTCTTACCATCTTTGGGAACGGATGAGGGCCTGCAGCTGTTCCTATACAGTAAATTGCATTTTTATATTCTCTCAGGTACGCCTCAAATGCTGCATCGCAGGCCTCTTTTAAAGTTTTGAGTCCTTTTGTGACCGGGATAACATTAGCACCCAGCATTTTCATTCTGATTACATTTGGATGCTGCTTGGCAATATCTACCTCACCCATATACACATCACATTCCATACCGAAATATGCTGCAGCTGTGGCGATTGCAACACCGTGCTGTCCTGCACCTGTTTCTGCAATAATCTTTTTCTTACCCATAAACTTTGCAAGAAGCCCTTCGCCCATACAATGATTAAGCTTATGCGCACCTGTATGGTTCAAATCCTCTCTCTTTAGGTATATCTGGCAATTCCCAAAGATTCTGGAAAGTCTTTCACAATGATAAACCGGTGTAGGTCTTCCCTGAAATTCTTTTCTTATTCTTCTGAGCTCATTTATAAATTGGGCAGAATGACAAATCGCCTCATAGGCATCATCCGCTTCCTTGAATGCTTCTATAAGCTCTTCTGCCTGATACGAGCCGCCGTACTCGCCAAAATATCCGTCCTCATTTGGGTATTCTTTTAAATAGTTCTCAAAATCCTTGTACTTGTTCACTTTTTCTCTCCCTTTAACTTATAAACATTGTATCTACGATGGTAATGATTTATGTGACTTCAAAGCTTATAGTTTATCGATTTTGGTTTTCGCACTTAGCGAAAACCTACCACACCTCTTCACCATTCCCTCTTACCTCTTCACTTGTTTATCTGTCATCAGCAGATAAACATTGCATCGCCGAAGCTGAAAAATCTGTATTTCTCGGCTACCGCCACATTATATGCATTTAAAATATTCTCTCTTCCCGCAAGTGCACTCACAAGCATTATGAGCGTTGACTCAGGAAGGTGGAAGTTTGTTATCAGCGCATCTATCACATTGAAGCTTTTGCCCGGATAGATGAAAATATCAGTCCAACCGGTCTGTGCCTTTAGAACGGGGCCTTCCCTTCCCACCGTTTCAAGCGTTCTGGTGGCGGTTGTTCCAACAGATATGACTCTCCCGCCGTTTTTCTTTGTTTCGTTAATCAGCTCCGCTGTTTCCTCCGGCAGAATGTAGAACTCAGAATGCATTTTATGCTCCAGAATATCGTCTGCCTTTACCGGACGAAATGTGCCAAGTCCCACATGGAGCGTCACATACCCGATTTTTACGCCCTTTTTCTCGATTTTCTCCATGAGCTCGTGCGTAAAATGGAGTCCTGCCGTCGGCGCTGCTGCAGATCCTGAGCATTTTGCGTAAACGGTCTGGTACCGCTCCTTATCCTCAAGCTTGTGAGTTATATAGTGCGGCAACGGCACTTCACCAAGTCGGTCCAAAACCTCCTCAAAAATACCATCATAGTAAAATTTGACTATTCTGTTGCCGTCATTGACTACCTCTAAAACCTCCGCCGTAAGTTCACCGCCGCCGAAAACAAATCTTGCGCCCGGCTTCGCCTTTCTGCCCGGTTTTAGAATAACCTCCCACTCATCAGCTGTTCGGCGATTTAAAAGCAGAAACTCTATATGTCCGCCTGTTCCCTCCTTTTCGCCGTAAAGGCGTGCAGGAATAACGCGGGTATCATTAAGTATCAGACAATCGCCCCTATTTAAAAGGTCAACGATATCATAAAAGTGTCTGTGCTTGATTTCACCTGTCGCCTTATCCACGCACATAAGCCGTGAGCTTTGCCTGTCCGAAAGCGGCTCTTGCGCTATAAGTTCAGGCGGCAGGTCGTAATAAAAATCCTGTCTTTTCATTAAAATTTCCTTCTATTTCTTAAGTAGCTTGTCGGGGATTTCCACATCATTCCATGAACTTGCGATTGCACGGGAAATTCCTTTTGCAAGCTTGTTCTGATATTCGTCAGTTATAAGCTTTTCAAGCTCATACGGGTTATTCATAAACCCAAGCTCTATAAGTGCTGACGGCATCATACATTTTCTGTTTACAAGCAGGTTTCCTGTCTTGACACCGCGTGATTTAGCACCCGTTTCGTCTGTCGCCTCATCAAGAAGTGCTTTTGCGAGTTCCTTACTTGTAAGCTCTATATCATCGCTGTTGTTCTGTGTGCTGTAATACACTTCTATTCCCTGTGCCGCAGTAACTTCTGCCGTGGTGGAATTCAAATGTATGCTCACAAATATAACAGCACCCTCTTCATTTGCAAGCGCCGGACGCTCATCAAGTGTAGGATAGGTGTCCCCTGAGCGTGTCATAATTACTTTAATTCCCTTTTCCTCAAGATATTCCTTTACCTTTTTGGTAACCGAAAGTGCAATATCTTTTTCGTTATATCTCTTTCCTGTGCCTGCCTTCATCGTAGAAATTAATGGGTCTTCGCTTTCGGTGGCTTCATCATATGCTTTTTTCTCTTCCTCAGTCATGAGATATCCGAGCGCACCCGGATCGCTTCCGCCGTGACCGGCATCAAGCACAACAATCTTACGGCTGTCATACTTAATTGGCTTTGGTGTAGGTGACGGGCTTGGCATTGGTGATGACGACGCCCCAGGTGACGCCGAAGGCTTTACAGTCGGCGATGGCGACGGCGTATTCTGCGGTGTAACATCCGCATTTTTATCTTCCGATATCATAAACACTACCGACTTTTTGTCGCCCGAAAGACTTACGCTGTACTTTTGTGCGCCATCTGTATCAACTGCAATTCTCGTACAATCCTCATGCAGTCCGAGCCTGACAGCCTTTACCATATCATCCTCAATCTCAGTTTTGTTTTGCACTGTATATGTAGCACCGAAAACATCTACATAAATTACTCCTGCTTCAGTTTTTGCAGGCTTTGAAAGCTTTTCTATTTCGCCATTTGCCGAAACGGTTATTTTCACAATCTCATCATCCCGTACATATTTAACCTTTGTCAAGGTAACAGCCGGAGCTGCTGTCGGCGATACCGTCGGTTTCGGGGTGCTGGTAGGCTTT
>JAZNTB010000083.1:0-14710 GCA_045591565.1 Clostridia bacterium | reverse complement strand
CTCGAGGTCAAATGGGTTATGCACGCCGCCAAAATATGACGTCTGTGTGCTGCCGCCCATTGCAAACTCGTCCATATTGGTCTTACCGAGCATTACTGCTCCCTCAGCCTCGAGCTTTTCCATAACTGTTGCGTTATAGACGGGTACAAAATCCTCAAGTATTTTTGATGCACAGGTGGTCTTTACGCCCTTTGTGCAGATGTTATCCTTTATTGAAAGAGGAATACCGCAAAGAAGTCCTGCATCGCCCGATGAAAGCTTCTTCTGTGCAACCTCCGCCTCAGCTATTGCTTTTTCGCGACATACTGTAATATAGCTGTTTACAGACTTATCATTTGCGTCTATTTTATCAAGATAGCTTTTAGCAAGCTCAACCGCGCCAAGCTCGCCGCTTGTCAGCTTTTTGTGTAACTCTTTTATAGCCATTTTAGCTGTTCCTTTCTATTTGAAATGCTGCCCTATTATACAACCTTGGGCACTGCAAATGCGTTATCCTTAACCGCCTTCGCATTTTCAAGTATTTTATCTGTTTCAAGTGACGGACGTGAGCTGTCCGTTCTGAGGTCTTCGTAATTAACTGCAGGAAGCGCAAAGGTGTCAAGCTTTGAGTCGATATCCTTTACCTTGTCCATAAGGTTAATAATATCTGACATTTGTGCTGTTACCTTCTCAAGCTCTTCGTCTGTGAAGCTGAGCTTTGAAAGCTCTGCAAGATGTTTTGTAAGCTCTATATCAAACATTTTCTTATCCTTTCTGCCAGTGTTCACACTAAGCACCATTATATAATCCATAGTATTTTATCACAAAGGTACTGTTCTTTCAAGAGAATTTCCAATATTTTATAGTTATTTTTTTAATTTTTTAAAATTTTACGCATACTATAATAAATATAGGGTAATTTTTTGAAAAAAATTAGAAAAAAACTATTGACAAAGAGGCTAAGTACTGTTATAATAGCTTATGTTGTCGCCGCAAGCGAAGCATATATGGCAATGTGGGAGTTTAGCTCAGCTGGGAGAGCGTCTGCCTTACAAGCAGGATGTCACAGGTTCGAGCCCTGTAACTCCCACCATAATAAGCTGGTGTAGCTCAATTGGTAGAGCAGCTGATTTGTAATCAGCAGGTCGCGGGTTCGAGTCCCATCACCAGCTCCAAACAAGGGTAAGCAAAACTTACCCTTAATATTTGGGAGAGTTCCCGAGTGGCCAAAGGGGGCAGACTGTAAATCTGTTGCTTCTAGCTTCGATGGTTCGAATCCATCCTCTCCCACCATGTCGGAACAAGTACAGTACGCTTGTTCCGATTTTTTTATGCAAAAAATCAGTCCCTTGCTTCACTGTTCCTCCTTTTTCGTAAAAGGGCACGCTCGGCTTGCCTGTTCGAATGCATTCGCACTCACAACGGCTCGCTGTCGCTACCACCTTTTTACGAGCACTCCTTCAGCGTATTTGCATCTAAACCATTCGGTTCTTCCAAAACAAAAATCCTGTCAATAGATAGGATTTTTTATTATTCATTATTCACTAAATACTATATGCTTTTAGTGAATAACTATTATATGAAAAAGTCCCCGCTAAAAGCAGGGACTTTAATTTCTTATTCAGGTTTTGTTTCAAGCTTAAGCGGGAAGTCGCCAAGCTTATTCACTTTATAGCCGTTCTTTTTATATTCTTCGTAATCAAATGCCTCAAGCTCATCAATCGCAAGCTTGTGGAACTCGTAGAAGTTCTTCCACCATTCATAGCCTGAGCCAAGCTCTGCATTTAAGTACGCATCTACTATATCGCAGCCCATAGCAGGGGCAACATAAAACGCACCCATCGCAAGCACATTTACGCCGTTTCCGGTAATAGCACGAAGTGCTGCAGGAACGCTCTCAACAACGCCTGCGTGCACATGCGGACACTTGCTTGCCGCAATGTGAATTCCCATTCCTGTACCGCAGAACAGAAGCGCACGCTCAAATTCTCCTTCAGAAACCATCGCACCGGCTCTGAGTCCAACTCTGTGGAACATAAGATCGGTATCGTCAGGATCAGAGTCTGCCTTTACGCCCACATCTGTGATTTCCCAGCCTTTTTTTCTGAGGTGCTCGCAAACCGCCTCTTTAAGCGGATAACCTGCGAAATCTGCACCTACTAAAATTTGTTTGTTTTTTACAGTCTTCATAATTTCTCCTCCTTTTTAGCCTTTATAATCAAACGGAACTTCAGCATCAAGCTGCAGGCTGCCGTTTTGGATTACATACTTCTCATTTGGTTTTGCATAAACGCTGTATTCCTTTGATGCGGTTTTTATTACAATCTCCTTAGGCTCTCTGCCTGCAAAGTATACCGCCTCGATATTTCCCTCAAGGTCAGTTTCTACTCTCACACCAACATCAAAGCTGAACATTTCTTCGCCGCTTATATACGCTGTCGCTGTCTTTCCGTCACACTTCACTGTGAACTCTTTGCCGTACATTTCCTGAGTATATTCGTATTCCTCTGCCACGCACGCACTCCATAAAGCCTTGTCATATGCAATATTCACACCATATAGAATACTTATGTACTCAAGCGCCGCAAGCATTGTCGGGCCATAGCCCTCCTCGCCCTTTGCAACCTTACCTGTAAACGGATTGTAGTTCTGCTTAAAAGACTTTTCCTTCTTTAGCAATTCAAGCAGCTTTTCACCGATTAAAACAGTTTCAGCGTGATGTCCGTAATTTAAAAGCGCGCTGATGCTTCTCTGCCATACAAGACCGTGAAGCGGGCCGGACCATGAATTATCATCAATATCATGTGATGCTGTTCCGAGTGCTGCAAGCTTATCTGCACAGTTTGAATACTCCTGATTTACATGGAAATACGGGCTGTTTGCCGCAATCGCCGGAAGCGGATACGGTGTCCAGAACTCCTCTTCATTTAAAAGATGCTCTTTAATAAATGCATCCGCCATCTCCTGTGTGAAGAGTCCGTTATACATACACTTTATATTTTCCTGTGTGAGCGCATATATAAACTCTCCGTCCTTATCTCTTACAAAGAATGCATTCTTATCCTTGTCCCAAAGGTGCTCGATAGCTCTCTCCTTAACCTGAGCCGCCTTTTCAGACCATTCCTCTGCCTTACCATTCTTGAGGATTTCTGAGATTTTTGCAAGAACTGTTCTGCAGGCATAGGAATATGCCATATACTGTGGAGATTTATGCGGCATATTTGCAAAATCCTCCGGCGGTGTAGATTTACCCCACGCACCGTTTTCCGGCTGCTGTAAGCCGTGGAGCATATGAAGAGTACAGTTATCCTCACCTACATCCCAAATACTCCAGTTCTCAAGCACTCCGTTACCGGTACTGTCACGGTATCTCCAAAGGAAGTTATCATAATCCGATAGTACGCTGTAGAGCATTTCAAGATATTCCTTATCCTTGCCTACATGGTAGTACATCTTGAGTGCCGGATACGGCAGGAAACATCCCTGCATCCAGTCATAGTGGATACAAATTCTTTTCCACTCTCCGCCGTCAGAAATCATTCCCGGAAGCTTTCCGTCCTTTCTCTGATGGCGCATAAAAATCAACATATTATTTATAGCGGTTTTCATATTACGCTTAGCATACATTTCTCCGCCTATCGGCTGTGTTTCAAGCCACACACCTGTGTACTTTGAACCTTCAATCAAAACTTCGTAGTCATTAAAGGTTTTGACATTACCACTACAAAGCTCCTCACATTTGTCAAACACAAACTTTAAGTCCTTGTCCCCTGTTTTGAATTTTACTCCTGACTCTGTCAGGTTGTAGGTTCTGGTGTCAAATACATCTCTCATTTTCCGTACTCTCCTTTATTTAAAGTATAATGCAAGCTTAATTATATTTATTGAACGGTCACGCAATATTTCCTCATCCGCAGCCCGGCTCAAAAGGATGCCTGAGCCGCATAAGTACATTGCTTCCTTTCAACATTCTGTTATAGCGATTTCGGCAATTATCCCAATCGCTCATAACATTTCTTTTTTTTTTTTGCAATCCTACTTGAATTATAGTATATTTTGTGCTATAATTCAATACACATAGTTGCTATTTCTGGACAAATATTGCTGTTTTGATACATTATATACAGGAGAAATATACCATGAAACCTTTTTTTGAGCCTCAACATGAAAAAGTGTTCATTGACCGCAGAAAATGGTACTTGGAATTCAAGCCCCACTTTCACCGGCACATTGAGCTTGCTTATTTAAAATCCGGACATTCCAATGTTACGGTTGACGGAGAAACATATTTACTCTCCTCAGGAGAGTTCTTCCTCTCTTTCCCGAACCAGATTCATTCTTATTCCGGAAGAGCTGAACAGGAAAAAATAATGATGCTTATCTCTCCCGATATAGTCCGCAACTACCGGCACACATTCTATAATTTTCTCCCCGAAAACAATATATGTAAGATTGATAAAAACCTCGAAATGCTTCTTGAAATGTTTCTCGAGGAATTTAAAACAGCCTCAGACGAGGTTCGTGCAGGGTATACTCAGGCTATCATCGCAAAAGCACTTGCAAAGCTGACGCTTGTTCCCGTCAAGGATGACAGGTCCAATGTCCTCAAATCGGTTATCAGGTATTGCAGAGATAATTTTAAGGAAAAAATAACCCTCGAGCAGGTTGCCAATGAATTGAACATAAGTAAGTTTTATCTATCCCATATTTTTGCGGATAAGATAAACATTTCCTTCACCGACTACATAAATTCACTTCGGGTCGAGGAAGCTATTGAGCTATTGGAAGACTCTTCTCTTTCCTCCTCTGAGATTGCCGACAAATGCGGCTTTAATACAGTCCGCACATTTAACCGTGCCTTTAAAAAGTGCAATAATATGACTCCGAGAGAATACAGAAAAAGACCGCTTTAGATGCGGTCTTTTAATTATATATTGTTTTTAGCAAGCGCCTATCTTCCTGAATTTTTCGTATCTCTTTTCAAGAAGCTGCTCGCAAGACATCTTCTGTCCGGATTTTAGTTCATCTATCAGATAATTCTTCAAATCTGGGCATATTCCTTTCCTGTTTCCTTCAGACAATAACGGCTTTTTCCGGCACTCTAGCTTTGTATTTTAAAAATTTAAAAAAAAAACAAAATAACTCTTGACTTTATCGTTTTAAAGTAGTAAAATACAACTATTATAAATGCGTTTGAGCAGGAACAAGTAAACTTAGGCGGAGCCTTGAGAGAGTTGTCGGTTGGTGCGAGACAATGGGGAAGCCTTAGTCGAATACATCCTGTGAGCAGTGCACCGAACAAAAGAAATTTTAAGTAGGCTGCAACGGGCGTTCCCGTTATAGAACAAGGGTGTTGCTTGACACTCTCAAAGGCCGCAATCGTGAGAAAGCGGTAAACTGAGGTGGTACCACGGGAATTCTCTCGTCCTCTGAATTTTTAAATTCGAGGACGGGTTTTTTATTGTTTTATAAAAATTCTCCTCAAAAGAAAGGAAAGGTTTTTATGTTATTGAAAATTGGTATGTTGGTAGTCTTTTTCGCCATTATGGTGGCAGTTGGTTTCTACTGCAGAAAGCACTCAACCGATGTCAGCGGATTTGTTTTAGGCGGAAGAAGTGTTGGCCCCTGGCTGACAGCGTTCGCTTACGGAACCTCCTACTTCTCGGCGGTTATCTTTGTAGGCTACGCAGGTCAGTTTGGCTGGAAGTTCGGTATTGCATCCACCTGGATTGGTATAGGAAATGCAGTTTTAGGCTCACTTCTTGCATGGGTTGTCTTAGGCAGAAGAACGCGCCTTATGTCGCAGCATTTAGAGAGCTCTACAATGCCACAGTTCTTTGAAAAAAGATACCTGAGCCCTGCGCTTAAAATTGTCGCATCCATAATCGTTTTCATCTTCTTAATTCCGTACACAGCCTCGCTATACAACGGTCTTTCAAGACTTTTCTCTATGGCGTTTCCGGGAATTGATTACTCGGTATGTGTAATAATTATGGCGGTTTTGACCGGTGTTTATGTAATAGCCGGCGGATACATGGCAACAGCTATCAATGACTTTATTCAGGGACTGATAATGCTCGTAGGCATTGTTGCGGTTATCGGGGCAGTTCTTAGCCAGAACGGCGGATTTATGGAGGCACTTAATGGCCTTGCCAAAGTTGATGGAAATGTGCCTGGTACATACAATTCTTTCTTCGGCCCTGACCCTATAAACTTGTTCTTTGTCGTAATTTTAACCTCTTTGGGTACTTGGGGACTTCCGCAGATGGTACAGAAGTTCTACGCTATAAAGAGCGAAAAGGATATTGACAAGGGTACAATCATTTCTACTCTATTTGCCGTAGTTGTTGCCGGTGGATGCTACTTCCTTGGCGGTTTCGGCAGACTGTTTACTGATAAGCTTAATGTAACAGGCGATATGCCAGCAGGCGGATTTGACGCAATCATCCCTGCAATGCTTGAAAATCTTCCTGATGTGATTATTGCCGTTGTAATCGTTCTTGTGCTGTCAGCGTCAATGTCAACACTTTCATCGCTTGTGTTGGCATCCAGCTCAACTCTTACTCTTGATATGATTAAAGGTCATATGGTAAAGAAAATGTCCGAGAAAAAGCAAGTTCTTGTTATGCGTGTGCTTATTGTAATATTTATAGCTGTTTCTGCATTTATTGCACTCAATAAAGATAAACTTGGTTACATAGCAGATATGATGGGAATTTCGTGGGGAGCACTTGCCGGTGCGTTTCTTGCTCCGTTCCTCTACGGCTTATACTGGAAGGGCGCAACAAAGCTTTCAGTTTGGGCAAGCTTCATTTTTGGCGCAGGAATAATGGTTTTAAATATGCTTGCGCGTCCTATGTTCCCGACGCTTTTACAGTCGCCCATTAACAGCGGTGTGATTGCAATGCTCGGCGGACTATTGATTGTTCCCGTTGTGAGCTGGATTTCGCCAAAGCTTTCAAAAGACGATGTAGAAAAAATGTTTGAATGTTATAACGAAGAAGTTACCGTAAAGGCAACCGAATCCTTAGGAAACTAAAAAGTAGTCAGGATTAAATCCTGACTACTTTTTTACTTATTTGCCTTTTCGAGATCCTTATTACGGATTTCAACTCGTCTTACCTTGCCACTGATGGTCTTTGGTAGGTCTGGGGCAAATTCCACAATTCTCGGATATTTGTATGGTGCGGTATGAGTTTTTACATATTCCTGAATTTCCTTTTTCAGTTCGTCTGTACCCTCGTTGCCCTTTGTAAGCACGATGGTTGCCTTTACAATCTGTCCTCTTACCTCATCAGGAACAGCTGTGATTGCACATTCTAAAACATAAGGAAGCTCCATGATAACGCTTTCGATTTCGAATGGTCCGATGCGGTATCCCGATGACTTGATAACATCATCAATACGGCCTACATACCAAAGATATCCGTCCTCGTCCATAGTTGCCTGGTCACCGGTGTGATAGTATCCGTCGTGCCATACATCCTTCGTCTTCTCTTCGTCCAGATAATAGCCGATAAACAGTCCGCACGGAACATTGTCTTTTGTACGGATGCAGATTTCACCGGTATCACCTGTCTTACATTCATTTCCGTCAGGGTCTAAGATTACAACATCATAAAGTGGACTCGGTCTTCCCATAGAACCAAGCTTCGGCGTAGAGCCAACAAAGTTTGCAATCGAAAGTGTTGTTTCTGTCTGTCCGAAGCCTTCCATAATTGTAAGACCTGTTGCCTTTTTAAACTGGTTGAATACTTCAGGGTTAAGCGCTTCGCCTGCTGTTGTTGCATATTCGATAGAGGAAAGGTCATACTTTGACAAATCCTCCTTGATGAAGAATCTGTACATTGTAGGCGGCGCACAGAAGGTTGTAATATTATACTTTGCAAACAGCGGCAGAATATCTTCTGAACGGAATCTGTCAAAGTCATAAGTGAATACACCCGCCTCACATAGCCACTGACCGTAAAGCTTACCCCAAAGAGCCTTACCCCAGCCGGTATCGGAAATGGTGAAGTGGAGTCCGTCAGGATTTACATTGTGCCAGTGCTTTGCTGTCGGATAATGACCTAATGCGTACTTATATGAATGAGTCGCAATACGCGGATAGCCCGTAGTTCCTGATGTGAACAGCATAAGCATCGGCTCATTTCCGCATGGTGAATTTTCATTTCGGAAATAGTGTGTACTAAAGCGTTCCATTTCTACATTAAAGTCATTCCAGCCGTCCTTTTTGCCGCCCACAAGAACCTTAATCATTCCAGGGAACTCTGCGGCTGCCTTTTCAGCCTCAGCCGAAACATCTCCGTCCGCTGTGCAGACAATCGCCTTTACCTTTGCCGCCTTATATCTATATGTGAAATCGTGCTCTACAAGCTGGTTTGTTGCCGGAATTGCAATAGCTCCGATTTTATGAAGCGCAAGCATACAGAACCAGAACTGATAATGTCTTTTTAAAACAAGCATTACAGTATCGCCCTTTTTGATACCGAGCGACTCAAAGTAGTTCGCAGTCTTTGCAGAATACTTCTTCATATCGCTGAAGGTAAATCTGCGGTCTGTTTTATCATTTGCAACCCACATCATCGCAAGCTTGTCGGGGTCTTTTTTTGCTATTGCATCAACGCAGTCAAATGCAAAGTTGAATTTATCATCATTTTTAAATTTAATTCCGTTAAACACACCATTTTCATCATAGTATGATTCAATAAAGTTGTCTGCAACGGTTTTCTTTGCATTTTCCTTTACCGCCGCAGCTTTTGCCGCAATAAACGGTGCTTCCGGATATTCCTCGCTCACCTGACCGTCCTGTGGATTTAGAACAACCGCATGGAATTCACAGCCGCCCTCGCTTACTGCAATCATACCATGAGGAATAATACTGTTATAGAAGATTGAGTCGCCCTCATGCAGAACATCCACATGATTTCCTACCTGAACCTTTAATGAACCCTTTACGATAACATCAAATTCCTGACCATTATGCGAGTTCAGCTTAATCGGTGCATTCTGTTCCTCTGCAAGATATGGGAATTTAACTAAAAATGGTTCGGCAAGCTTTCCTTTGAACTTAGGCGCCAAGTTGTTGTAAACAACGCCCTGTTTTTTTATAATCTTAAGGCCCTCGCCCTTTCTTGTAATTGCAAACGATGTTAAAGTAGTACTTGATCCTTCAAGCAGGTCAACAACTTCAACATTACAAGCTTTTGCACACTTGTAGATAAATGTAAAGCTGAAGTCGGTTTCGCCCTCCTCTAAGAGCTTATAGTCCTCAACCGATACACCGGTCAGCTTTGCAAGCTCCTCCTGAGTATAGCCCTTTGCCTCACGCAGGTCTTTAATTCTGCCTGCAACTTCCTTCAAATTATAATCCATTGTTTTGCTCCTTTCTTTTCCGTCTGCCCTTACTTGGGTTTTCGGCTTTGAATAAAACAAAAAAACCCGTCTCAAAAAATCTTTTGAGACGAGTTATTAACCCGCGGTACCACTCAAATTACGGAAAATTCATTCCGTCACTTACCAGGCTCTAACAAACCTTTTGCTTTTACGCAGCATTACGGAAGGAGTCTACTCGGTTTTGCCTTTCGGTCCTCCGACTCGGAAGTGATAAGTCATTGGAATGCTCTGCCATTGCCTCGCACCACCCGGCAACTCTCTTTAAGCTTCGCAATCCGACCGTCTTCGTCATAGTCTTTCTTTGTGATATTCAAATTTATAATGTATTATACTCCTCGAATTTTTGTTTGTCAATAGTTTTCTTGAATTTTTTGAACTATTTTTTGAGTCCTAAAATTTCTGCCGACTCATCACGCATTTTATATTTAAGGATTTTACCTGCAGCATTCATCGGGAATTCCTTAACAAAGATAAAGTATCTTGGGACCTTGTGCCTTGCAATATAGAAATTACCAAACTCACGCATTTCGTTCTCGTCGGCTTCCTCGCCCTTGTGCAGAATAATCCACGCACAGCATTCCTCTCCGTACTTTTCGTCCGGAACACCAACCACCTGAACATCACGCACCTTAGGATTAGTAAGGTAAAACTCTTCAATTTCACGAGGATACAGGTTCTCTCCGCCACGGATAATCATATCTTTAAGTCTGCCTGTTACCTTGTAGTAGCCGTCAGGTGTTCTGCAGCAGATATCTCCCGAATGAAGCCAGCCGTCTGCATCTATCGCCTGTGCGGTTGCCTCCGGCATTTTGTAGTAGCCCTTCATAATATTAAAGCCACGGGCAACAAATTCGCCACTTTCGCCATCAGGAAGTTCCTCGCCGGTTTCAGGATCGATGACCTTACATTCAACGCCCGGGAACGGACTTCCTACAGTTTCAACACGGTGGTCAATATCTTCGTTAACCTCTCCCATCGTGCATCCCGGTGACGCCTCGGTTTGTCCGTACACCGATATAATTTCACGCATATTCATTTCGTCTGCCGCACGGCGCATCAAGTCCGCAGGGCAGTTTGCGCCTGCCATAATACCTGTTCGCATATAAGAAAAATCCGTTTTTGCAAAATCAGGATGGTTAAACATAGCAATAAACATTGTCGGCACACCGTTAAAGCAGGTTATATGCTCATCATTTACACACGCAAGCGATGACTTTGGCGAGAAGTATGGAATAGGACAAAGCGTTCCGCCATGTGTCATCATTGATGTCATGGAAAGCACCATACCGAAGCAATGGAACATCGGCACCTGAATCATCATACGGTCAGCAGTTGATAAATCCATTCTGTCGCCGATTGTTTTACCGTTATTTACAATGTTACGGTGTGTCAGCATAACACCCTTCGGGAATCCCGTTGTACCTGAGGTGTACTGCATATTACATACATCATCAGGCTTTACAAGGGATGCTCTTCTTCTAACCTCTTCCCTTGGAACCATGGACGAGCGTGAAAGCATCTGCTCCCATGTAAGGCATCCCGGCATTGAAAAATCCACAGTTACGACATTTCTCAAAAACGGCAGGTTCTTCGAATAAAGCGCCTCTCCCGGAGCAAGACTTTCAAGCTCAGGGCAAAGCTCTCTGATTATTTCTTTGTAGTTAATGTCCTTGCAATACTCAATCATAACAAGAGTATGTGTATCGGACTGTTTTAACAGATACTCAATTTCGTGAATTTTGTAGGCAGTATTTACTGTAACCAAAACTGCACCGATTTTTGTTGTTGCCCAGAATGTGATAAACCACTGCGGAACATTTGTTGCCCATACCGCAACATGGTCGCCCGCCTTTACACCTAATGATATAAGTGCCGCAGCACACTCATCAACATCACGACGAAACTGCTCATATGTTCTTGTATAGTCAAGTGTCGGGTAGCGGAAAGCATACTGGTCAGGGTATTTCTCTGCCATTGTATCCAGAACATCCGAGAAGGTTGCATCAATAACATCATACTTTTTCCATACAAAAGTGCCTGTTTTAGCTCTGTTATAGTATGCATTGTCAAAGGTTCTCTTCTGGCGGCGAAGTGACGAAATGTAGTTCGCAAAATGAGTCAGAACGATATCTGCATCATTGATATCTTCATTCCATGCTGCACAGATAAATCCGTCAAAATTGAGCGAGGAAAGGGCATTTATCAAGTTCTCTACAGGAAGCTCACCCTCACCTATCAGAACTGTCTTTCCGTCCTTCATATCACCAAGGCGTACATATTTAATATATGCGCCGAGTGTTTTGATTGTCGCCTCGGCTGTCTCTCCCGCACCGAAATATGTGCCCCTTACATTCCACGAAGCACCGATTGCTGCAGAAGAAAAGAAATTGATTATATCAACAACCTTTTCTGTATCGGAAAGGAAACCTACTGTTTCAAACAAAATTCCTACATCTGCCTTTTCAGCCTTTTTTATTGCATCTGCAAGCTTTTCCTTTAATATATCAAAGGATGTTTCCTCCTCAACTCGCACAATAATGTTTTCAATTCCCGAACCGGCTGCCATATCAACATACTTTGAAACAATTTCAGCCGTTATTTCATCGCTTTCAACCGGATGTGGCATACGAAGTGCAGGAACGCAAAGACCTCTGTTTATAAGCTTTCTTTTTGCGTCCGGAGTGCGCTCGCGGCGCAAAATGCTGTCATGATGCTGACTGCGTTCTTTTATTGCATCGTGTATCTCAAACCCTGTAAAACCGTAGTCATAGGCATAACGGCACACATCAAGGAAGGATGCACGGTTTACATTTTTAGTCGAAAATACAATCTTCATTTTATGCCTCCTCGAATACGATTTTGTTCAGAGCGTTAATATACGCACGGATACTTGCAGCGACAATGTCGGTTGAAGTACCTTTTCCTGAATAAAGCTTTCCGTTATTGCGAAGTCTTACAACAGCAGAGCCAAGTGCCTCTTTTCCTTCTGTTACTGCCTGAACCTGAAAATCATCAAGCTCATAGTGGTGTCCTATGCACTGCTCAATCGCACGGAATGCAGAATCCACAGGGCCATCTCCTGTGCTCACGCCACACATAATTTCGTCATTACACCTAAGTGTCACCTGCGACATGGAGCTTGTAAGATTACTGCTACTTGTTGTGTAGCTTTCAAGATGGTATGTTGAAGGCGCCTGCATAGCAGAGCTTGCGATTAAAGCCTCCAGTTCCTTTGCTCCCACTGCATCCTTCTTTTCGCATATCTGCATAAGTGCCTTATACACACTTCCGCAGTCTGAGTCGGAAAGGTCATATCCCAAAACCTGCGCAGCCTGTGCAACCTGTGCAATCGTGCTGTCCGAATCAAGAAGAATTTTCTTCTTTTCACTTATTTGGCTTTCAGCTTCATACGCCTCATGATTTATGCTGACCAGCATATCATCTATGCTTGCGTGGATTTTTGTGTTGTTAAGATTTGTTTCAGCACCGATTTCTGCCGAGCAGGCATTCATCGCATCGGAAATTTCGCCCGTTAAAAGAACATCCTTTCCTGCCATTGCACACTTAAGACCGTCTGCACCCTTTGCAATAGCTGCAATAGCTGATGCCACGCCCATATTTATTTTGTCAGAAACCTGAACATACACAGGAATACTTACAACCGCCTTTACCTTTTCTACAAGCGAAGCAATTCCTTCCGGAAGGGATGCACCTGCGTCGTCACATATAGTAATGATTCCTGCGCCGTTCGCCTCTGCCTCCTTTGCCGCAGCAATCAGGAAATCAATATCTGCTCTGGTTGCATCAAGTGCTAAGAACTCAACATCCCCGCAAAGCTCCTTTGCAGCCTTTGTCAGCTCACTGATTTTGGCAATCATTTTGTCCGCTTTGATGTGATAGGTGTATTCCATCTGTACTGTTGATACAGGAACCTCTATCTGCAGGCGTGGTTTTTTCGCATCCTTAACACATTCCCACGCCTCTGCTACACCCTCTTCACTAAATCCTACAGGGATGGCAACGGCAGCATTTTGAATGTTTTGTGCAATCGTTTTATAAATAATAGTGTCTTCACGAAGATTCTTTATCGGTGCAAGTTCAACTGCATCTGTACCAAGGGCATCTGCACAAGCGGCAATCGCTGTTTTTTCACGAAATAGAAGCGCAACCTCACGCTCCATGGATAATTTTTTGAGCGTAATGTCTGTTATGTTGATTTTTTTCATTTTTAAAAACCCCTTTCGATTTTATTATAAAATAAGAATTCCAACAAAAAAGCGTTCCCGTCTCTTTGCCTGTTTAAAGAGACGAAAACGTTAAAATCAAACTTATGTTTCCGCGGTACCACTCTTCTTCATCCGCTCTGGGATGCACTTTAGATGCTAACACATCTCAACTCTGTTACGGGAGTTCCCGTCTGCCCCTACTCAGGTTCACGGCAGCCGCTCCGCGGTGAGTTCTGCAAAGCTCTCCCAATGCCTCGCACCATCCGGCATCTCTCTTTGGCGAAAGTTTTTGCGTACTATTCCGCATCACAGCGTTTAATTAATAAATATTTTAGCACAATTATTTTTGTTTGTCAAGATATTTTTTCAAATTTGTTTTACGGTTTCATATTGACTGCCGCCGGCAACCAGCAAACTTCCGCTCGGGTTCATCTTTATTTTTGAATCAAAAAAACAAGCACCTTCGCTTAACATTTTACTCATTCCTATCAAATAATTACTAAATTCTACAATATTGTTATAAACCATTGACATATAAATTGAAATTTGATATAATCGAGTAAATGCTCATCACTAATCAGTTCGTGCTAATAGAAAGAAGGGTCTATAAATGGTATTATTTTTTTTGTTGTTTGTTTTTCTTTGGTTTTTCCTTTTATTTAAATGTATAAAGGCTTTTAAGAAACAGACTAGAGAAAAGAAATATTATAAAATCATGTTATCTAATTTATGTAATGATACAGTTTTAGAATACATAGATATTTTCAACAAAAGTAATCAGGGTGTGTTTGTAAATCTTTTAAATATGCAAAATGCTGTTAATCATAGAAATAATCAATTAAGACAATCACAAGCATGGGATATAATTAAAGATAATACAAATATTTCAGATAATGTTAAAGAACAATTAAAAACTGCATTTATTGCAAATGGTGTTATTATCAAAATGTAATCTTAAAAAGCAACTTTTAAAAAGTTGCTTTTTTATTTAAAAATTTCACTAAATAGAAAAGGTGTTTTACAATTTTATTATGCTCCCAAATATAAACTTGATTTTTTAAAGGGTATGAGAATTGAAGATATAGAAAAAAAGAATTCTCATTTTTTTC
>JAZNTB010000082.1:0-6505 GCA_045591565.1 Clostridia bacterium | reverse complement strand
ATTAAAGAACAGGTGCAAAAGAGCCGCACGCTTTGCGTTCTTGTTTGTTCCCACAGAGGACAAAATTGCGGTTATACAGGTACCGATGTTCTGTCCCATTATAATCGGTACTGCCGCACCGTATGAAACCTGACCGGTAATTGTAAGTGCTTGAAGTATACCTACTGATGCTGAGCTTGACTGAATAATGGCAGTTAAAATGCCGCCGGCAAGCACGCCTAAAATCGGATTTTTAAACAGTAGGAACATTTGTTGGAACTGCGGAACATCGGCAAGTCCTTTAACAGCCCCAGACATTGAATCCATACCAAACATCAGGGTTGCAAAGCCTAAAAGAATCAAACCGGTATCACGCCTTTTGCTGCTTTTTGTGGACATATAGAATATGATTCCGATAAGAGCAAGTATCGGCGTGAATGAAGTCGGCTTTAAAAGCTGGACAAAAATATTACCGCTATCAATACCGGAAAGACTAAGTATCCAGGAAGTAACTGTAGTACCGATGTTGGCACCCATAATTACATTAATTGCCTGGCTCAGTGTCATAAGTCCGGAATTAACAAAGCCGACAACCATAACAGTGGTTGCTGATGAGCTTTGAATGATAGCGGTAACTCCAAGACCTGTTAAAAGGCCAATGATTTTTTTTGTTGTAAGCTTAGAAAGAAGATTTCTAAGACTGCTTCCTGCACGGCGCTCAAGGCCTTGCCCCATAATGTTCATACCGAAAAGGAATAAACACAGGCCGCCGATGAGCGTTAACGCATCGAAAATATTCATAGATCTTTACCTCCGTAAAATAAGTAATGTAAAAAACAAAAATCTATATAAAACCGATACCTAAAGTGGTATGGCATAATATTTCCAATAAGATAATATCACAACTACGCTTTCGTTGTCAACAAAAAAACACTCTGCAAAACAGAGTGTTTTTTGTGTTTTTAGTGTTCGTTTTTTGTGCAATTTGCGCAATCAGAGTTGCATTTTTGATGCTCGACAGTTCCGGCGGAACCGCGGTAGTTATCAATAGCGGATTTTATGGCTTCTTCTGCGAGAACTGAGCAATGCACTTTTTCAGGCGGAAGACCATCCAGAGCCTCCATAACTGCTTTGTTTGTAAGAGAAAGTGCTTCCTCGACAGTTTTTCCCTTAACCATCTCAGTTGCCATTGAGCTCGTTGCAATAGCTGCGCCGCAACCGAAGGTCTTGAACTTTACATCCTTGATAACTTCGTTTTCATCGATATCCATATAAATTTTCATTATATCGCCGCATTTTGCATTACCAACCTGACCTACGGCGTTGGCATTTTCAATTTCACCCACATTTCGCGGATTTGCGAAGTGGTCCATAACTTTCTCAGAATACATTTTTTAACCCTCCATTTTTTTGACTTCTTCATATAAAGGCGACATAGCTCTGAGCCGCTCTATAATAGGAGGAAGTACCTCCAGAACATAGTCTACTTCTTCTTCGGTGGTGTCCTCTCCCACGCTCAGACGAAGTGAGCCGTGTGCAATTTCGTGGGGAAGACCTATTGCCAGAAGAACATGTGACGGGTCGAGTGAACCTGATGCACACGCACTTCCGCTTGATGCGGCAATTCCCTTCATATCTAAAAGCATAAGTATTGATTCTCCCTCGATGTATTGGAAAGAGAAGTTGACATTGTTGCAAAGTCTTGTATCATCCGAAGGACCGTTTAAACGGCAGAACGGTATTTTTTTCTGTATGCCGGCAATCAGTCTGTTCCGGAGTGACTTCATCTTTGCGGTTTTACCCTCAAGATCTTCGTTTGCAAGCTCCAGAGCTTTTGCAAGCCCTGCCATTCCGGCAACATTTTCAGTTGCCGCGCGTTTGCCTCGCTCCTGTCCGCCGCCGTGGATAAGATTATCAATCTTAACACCGTTTCTGATGTATAAAACGCCTACGCCCTTTGGACCGTGGAACTTATGTGCCGATAAGGAAAGCATATCAACACCAAGCTCGCCAACATCAATCTTCATATGACCTATTGCCTGAACAGCATCAGTGTGGAAAATAACCTTGTGGTTTTTACAGACTTTAGCAATTTCGGAAATCGGCTCAATCGTACCGATTTCGTTATTTGCTGTCATAATAGAAACAAGAATTGTCTTGTCGGTAATAGCTTTTTCCACATCATCAGGATTTACTCTGCCGTATTCATCTACGGGGAGATAAGTGACTTCAAAGCCGTGCTTTTCTAAAAACTCGCAGGCTGAAAGAATAGCATGATGCTCAATAGAAGATGTGATAATATGATTGCCCTTTGCATGGTTTGCAAAGGCAACACCCTTTATTGCCCAGTTATCTGCCTCACATCCAGAGGCTGTAAAATATATCTCGTTTGTTTTGGCGCCAAGCTGGCGTGCAACGCGTTCGCGTATTTCGAAAACAGCGCTTTCTGCCTGTCTGCCTACTTCATAAAATTTTGAAGATGCGTTTCCGTATATTTCTGTATAATAAGGAAGCATTTCCTGTAAAACTTCTTTTTTAAGGGAAGTTGTTGCGTTATTATCTAAATAAACCTTCATCGCAGTACCTCCATATATAATTTAATAAATGAACATTCATTCATATTATACTTTAATTATAATCCAAACGGTATGTTTTGTCAACTTAATTCATTCAATTATTATACATCAAAATAGATAAATTTACACTGTACAAAAGGCGGATTTTGATATATAATAGAGAAAGAGTTAAAAAGGAGGTGCTTGTTTTTGCGTACTTGCGGCGTAATATGTGAATATAATCCGTTTCATAATGGTCACAAATATCAGCTCGAGGTCTTAAAAAGTGAATATGACGCGGTTGTTTGCG
Organism: Clostridia bacterium; assembly: GCA_045591565.1. Lineage (GTDB taxonomy): Bacteria > Bacillota > Clostridia > UBA1381 > UBA1381 > UBA1738. The sequence continues at coordinate 3,661 of JAZNTB010000082.1, read as the reverse complement.
TTATGAGCGGAAGCTTTGTACAAAGGGGCGATGTGGCGATTTTTGATAAGTGGACCAGAGCAAAAGCGGCACTTCTTAGCGGTGCTGACCTTGTAATAGAGCTGCCTGTTGCGTACAGCATCTCGTCTGCTGAGGGATTTGCGATGGGGGGAGTGAAAATTCTTGACTCGCTCGGCGTTGTGGACTCTCTTGGTTTTGGTTGTGAGTGTGCGGAGGTGGATAAGCTCAAAAGGTGTGCTGAGGTTATGATGAATGAGCCGGAGGAAGTATCGCGGCGGATAAGGGAACTTGCGGCAACGGGTACAAGCTTTGCAAAGGCACAGGCGATGGCATACGCCGGCGTGCTTGATGAGGATATAATTTCAAAGCCGAATAATATTCTTGCGCTTGAATATATAAAGGCATTGAAGCGGATTGAAAGTAATATCAAGCCGTTTGCGATTGAAAGAAAGGGTACAGGCTACCACGATATGCACACCTGCGGCGAGTTTGCATCGGCTACACTTTTGAGGGAGATGATGGCAAAGGGAGAGGATATTTCGGAATTTGTTCCGTTTGATTTTTCGGGATGCGAAAGCTATGATATAAACCGCCTGACCGATGCCTTTAAGTATAAGCTCATAAAGGAAGGTGCGGCGGCATTTTGTGGAATTGCTGATATTGAACCGGGACTTGATAACAGATTTTTAAAGGCGCTTGATAAGGAGAGCCTTACCGAAATTATAGATTTTGTGAAAACAAAGCGGTACACAAGAGCAAGGCTTTGCCGTATTGCAGTTTCGGTGCTGCTCGGAATAAAGGGAGGCTTTTGTGAGCCGGAGTATGTCAGGGTTTTGGGAATGACAGATGCCGGAAAGGAGCTTCTGTTTAAAATGAAAAAAACCTGCTCACTTCCTGTAGTAAACAAGGTGGCGGATTTTAAGAACGAGGCTATTAAAACAGATATTTTGGCGACTGACCTTGCAGGGCTTTGTGCGTCAAGGAAGGTCTTGTCAGGACGCGATTATAAAGTGTCGTCGGTTATTATATAAATGAAAGAAATGCCCCTGGCAGCATAGCTGCCGGGGGTTTATGCTTTTTGTACGGGTTTTGATGTGAAAGAGGAATTTTTTTAATCCTCTATGTCGACTAATTTGGATACCGGAACATTAAGGACCTCCGAGATGATAAAAAGTGTTTTGTATACCTATATTGTTTTTACAAACCATACCTTATTTCCGGTAATTATATTGTTTCGCTGTTCAGTTATCTCAGCGCCATTAATATAAACCTTGTTGTCTGACAGTTTTATGTTCAGTTCTTTGCCCATATAATTAATTTTTGCTGATACTGTTTGCATACAAGCGGGAATGCAAGGCTCTATCTCTATTCCGTCAAGGCAAGGTTTTATGCCGAGTAGCCATTCATAAATTCCCCTCATAGCCATCGCGACACTACCGGTTAAGAAACACATTAAGCCCCTGTGATGGAATCCGGGTAGTTGCTGATACGCATTTACGATTGCGTATGGTGGAGTAAATGTTTTTTCTGTGGGATGAAGGGATGTATCATAAGGCATAGTCCATTTTAAAACATCAAATAACTTATCGCCCTCACCCATAACAGATAGGCTTCTTGCAAGAAACCCCTGAGAACCGTGATTATAAACATTTCCGTTCTCGACAGCAAAAGGAGGCGTATCACCGCTTGCAACTCTTCCTACTTTATCGATAGGAGTGCCGCCTAACGGAGGGTAGAAAAGTCTGTAACCCATATCACACTTGAGCTCTTCCATAACCGATAAAATGGAAGGAAATTTGCTTTTATCAGCAACACCTGAAATAACAGCGTAGTAGTTAGGAACTCCGTATACCCTTCTCTTGCCATCCGGGTCATTTTCTGAGAATATCCATTTCCCATCGTCGTTAAACACAGAATTATAGTATCTGGCACTGTTGAAAGCAAATTTATTAATGTTTTCTTTCATTCTGCGAGCAAAGTCTATATATTTTGTGGTGTCTTTATCATTGTTTACAGTATTTAAAATATCTGCAAGGTAGAAGCAACACATAACAACCTGTTCGCTGACAGTTACACTTTCTCCTTTTCCCTCAATACCTGCAGTGTTTACAGAATCAAGCCAGTCCCCTTCGCGAATTTTACAAAGACCGTGCACGCCTATGTTATCCTCATGCATATAGTATTCTACAGCTTTTATGATATGTGAAAGGATGCTGTCTTTGCTTGCGCTGTCGAGCCATTCTATTTCTTCATTTAAGATTGCGAAGTTATGTGTATGCGACAAGTATTTCCAGACAAATTCTACAAAGAATGCGCCACTGTCCACATATTCTCTTAAATCGTGCTTGCCGTATTTACCCTTTGCGGAGTACTGTCTTGGAAACCATCCGTCCGATCGCTGACACTCCAGCATTGTGAGAATAATGTCTTTACAAGGAGCGGTATCTGTATATAAAAGAGCTGCATAGTCTTGTGCAGAATCTCTTGACCCTCGCATTCCTGTAGGCCATCCACGGTCAAGCGATGCAACCCAGTTCATCTGAAGTGGAACCCAGTAATTGGCATAATAATCAAAATCGGCGTCTCCTGTTGTTATGCTGTTTCTGGAAAATAACTCATCAAATACAGCTTTTCGCTCTTTTTTTGCTGTTAAGTAAGATGCATTATCAAAAAACAGCTCGTCATTTTGAGTGTTATCCAGGCATAAAACCTGTGTCAGTTCCTTTTCTTCGCCTATGGCAAGCTCCCATTCATAAGAGAGAGCATACACCGGAGGATACGAGTAAATTCTTTCGGTATCGGTATAGCAACGCTCAGGATTTAATAAATCACCTTGACCTATATATTTTTCGAGGCTTAGCTCGTGCATTTTCAAATTCTCTGCATCTGCTTTTAAGGTCGAAAACCTTCTTTTTTCTGAGGATGCGTTGGGGTCAAGAAGTTCAGAACGGAAAGTCACCTTATCGTCCCTGCTGCAGGTTGTATCAAGATACCATTCATATTTGTCCCAGGGCGCCATTATTGCATCGTTGAGATGCGGTGACAATTGAGGTGCAACATTTATAACTGTTTTTTCTTTCCCTATATTCTTTATTCTGAATTTATATGAGATAGCAACTCCTTTGTTAGGGATAAAAATCTCTGTTTCGAGCCTTAAGCTTTTGTATTCAAAGGAATAGGTTGCGCATTCGGGCAAATACTGGATTTTTATATCTTTGACACAAGAACTGTCATCAATATGGCAGGGCTTGAAAAAGTTTGTTATTCTTTCGCCATCTTCGTCAGTAATGTTTATAAACCATGGCGAGTATTTGCTGTGTTGCTCCCTTTTAAACAGCATAATATCACCAGGGGGATTTGCCTGTGCGTACATAGGACCATATTGGTCTACCTTTAAAAGAATATCTTTATTTTCATATACATATTCCCAGGATGTTGGTAGATTAAATGTGTTAATTTCATAACCTGCGGTGTCCTTAATGAAGTTTCCGTACATTTTTTCTGTTCTCCTTTCAAAGCATATACTTAGGAGTGCGTAGTTTAAAACCATTGCTTTGCGTGGACTAATTTCTCTGCCAATTTTCCATTTATTAAATTTGAATTTATTGATTCAGTTAGATTATACCATGGAAGCTTTTTGATGGCAAGTAAAAAATAACCC
>JAZNTB010000081.1:0-9392 GCA_045591565.1 Clostridia bacterium | reverse complement strand
TTTTGTGCCATTTTTGGCCACCTCCTATTATTTGGGAGCAAATGTCCCTATTGTGGTAAATACGGGCTTTTCGCCCTCCCACTGTATACCAGAGGGATATTTTCAAAACGGCAAAGCCGCTTTAAAAACTAATTTACAGAGTCTTTTCAATCTGACCGAATTCCACCTCAATCGGTGTTTCACGGCCGAACATAGAAACTCTGACAGTCGCCTTACGGTTTTCCTTATCGATGCCTTCGATTTTTCCGGAAAATCCTTCCAGCGGACCTGATTTAACATTAACATTGTCGCCGATTTCAAGGTCAACATCTGCCATGCGTACCTGTTCAACGCCCATTTTTTTAACTTCGTCGTCTGAAAGAGGTACAGGCTTCGATCCGGGGCCTACGAAACCGGTAACGCCACGGGTATTGCGGACAACATACCATGTGTCCTCATTCATAATCATCTTGATTACGACATAACCCGGAAAAACCTTGCGCTTAACAACCTTCTGTTCGCCGTTCTTTTCCTCAATAACATCTTCCATGGGGACTTCGACAGCCTGAATAAGGTCGCCTATGCCGCGGTTTTCTACTGATTTCTCAATATTCGCTTTTACCTTATTTTCATAACCGGAGTATGTGTGTGCCACATACCACATTGCCTCTCCTGCCATAACAATCTCCTCTTAAAACTTCAATACTTTGCCTGTTATTTAATGATGAAGGACAACAGTCTTTCAAAACCGGCATCAAGTAAAGATAGAATGATAGTTACGATAACAACAAAAGCCAAGATTACTATGGTATTATGAAAAAGCTGGTCTTTTGACGGCCATGAAACCTTTTTCAATTCAGATTTGGTCTCTCTGAAGAACTTAAATGCTTTCTTCTTATTCTCAGACATAATCGTATCTCCTTATCTTACTTTGTTTCCTTGTGCAGTGTGTGCTTTCTGCAGAACTTGCAATACTTGTTCATTTCCAGTCTGTCCGGATCATTCTTCTTGTTCTTCATAGTATTGTAGTTTCTCTGCTTACATTCTGAACATGCCAATGTAATCTTTACTCTCATGGTTTACACCTCCGTTAGTACTTATCAAAATTATCAGTAAAGTCTGTCCTTCTTTGAAATATTTTACACGCAAAAAAAAAGAACCTACTTCTTAGCTAACTCATTATATCACCCCCTATGTCAAATGTCAAGCATTTTTTATTATTTATTTTTATTTTTATTTTAAAAACCGATATTATGTACATACTAACAAATAATCACCCGAGCAACAAAAGGAGAACATTATGCCAAAAATAGTTATAAAAAAATCCGAGCCGCTGTCAGGATGTGTCGCCTGCTCCGGCTCAAAGAACGCCGCACTTCCAATTCTTGCGTCAACCATACTTACACACGGCACCTCCACTCTTTTAAATATCCCGCACCTTACCGACATAGAAAATATGCTTTCCATCCTTGGCGAGCTTGGCGGAAAGTGTACCTTGACCGGCGGAAGAGTGGATATAGATTTTACCGAATGCCGCAGTTTTTCCGCACCCTACGAAGCCGTAAGCAAATTCCGCGGCTCGTTTTTGCTTGCTGCTCCGCTTCTTGCCCGCATGGGTAGAGCAAGAATCTCCATGCCTGGCGGATGTCCCATCGGCAGTCGTCCCATTGATTTGCACCTCAAAGGTTTTTCTCTTTTGGGAGCAGAAATAGAAAAAGGCCACGGCTATGTTGACCTTTCCTGCAAAAAGCTCTGCGGCGCAAAAATATATCTTGACTTTCCGAGTGTCGGTGCAACCGAAAACCTCATTATGGCAGCAACGCTTGCAGACGGAGAAACTATTATAGAGAACGCCGCAGCAGAACCCGAAATTACCGACCTTGCCGATTTTCTGAATGCGCAAGGGGCGGATATTACAGGTGCCGGCAGTGATACCGTCACCATCCGCGGTGTTCGTGAGCTAAAAGGCACTACCTACAGCATTATTTCGGACAGGATTGAAGCAGGTACATTTATGAGTGCCTTTGCCATAACCGGCGGCATCGGCTCGGTTTCAAACATTAATCCCCTGCACCTAAAGCCGGTAACCGCAAAGCTTACCGAAATGGGAGCAAGTATCTGCGAGGAGGAAAACTCAGTCAGCATTGATGCAAGACAGCCGCTTGTTTCTGCCAACATCAAAACACTTCCGTTTCCCGGTTTTCCTACCGATATGCAAGCTCAGTTCTCTGCACTTTTATGCGAGACACACGGCACCGGCATTATCGTCGAAACCGTCTTTGAAAACCGCTTTCTGCACATAGGTGAGCTGAACCGCATGGGGGCAAACATCCGCATCGACGGCAGAAGCTCTGTCATTGAGGGCGGCAGAAAGCTGAGCGGCGCAAAGGTGACTGCCTTTGATTTGCGCGGAGGAGCATCCCTTGCACTTGCAGGTCTTGTAGCAGGAGGGGAAACCGAAATCTCCGGCGTAGAGCACATCCGCCGTGGCTATGAAGACTTCTGCGGAAAACTTGCGGCTTTGGGCGGAAATATTTTTTTTGATTAGTACTTTTTTTTGTGTGCGAAATATGATATATTAATAAGTAGAGAGGTGATTTCTTTGCTTATGAATATAATAACCGGCGGCATCGGCTCCGGAAAAAGCTCCTACCTTTATCAGCTGATGCGGGAAAATCTTGCAAACAATCCTACTGCAAATGCAGTGCTTATAGTACCTGAGCAGTTTTCCTATACCGCCGAAAAAACACTTGCAAATGAAATAGGCGGGCTCGGCCCGAACAAGGTGGATGTTCTTACCTTCTCGCGGCTTGTCCATAGATATGTAAATCCTGAGGGGACTCTTCTCCCTTCCGGAAAAATGATGCTGGTGTCCAAAGCCGCTGCAACCATTGGCGAGGACAACGCCTTTTTCGCAAGCGCAAAAAAGAACGGCTTTACAGCCTCCCTTTCCGACCTTTTCTCAGAATTCCGGCGCTACGGTATTATGCCGGAAGACTTGGAAAGCACACAAATTGACAATGATGTTACCAGAAAAAAGCTTGCATCGGTTAATGAAATATACAAAAGCTATCTTGAATTTATGGGTGACGACTTTACTGACAGTGAGGACAGCCTGAGCGTTTTTTCTGAGCTTGTAGCCTCCTCCGATATGTTTCGTGACACCTTTTTCTTCATTGATGACTTTAATGATTTTATGCCCGGACATTATGATGCAATACGGGCGCTTTTGCGTGCCTCAAGGGGCGTTTTTATAACACTTGGTGCAGATAGCGAATGCACCGACATTTTCTTTGAGTCGGTGCACAAAACGCGGAAGCGGCTTTCGGCAATAGCCCTTTCGGAAAATGCACAGCTATATACTAAAAATCTTAAAGGTACAGCGGAATACATAAAGGCGGATGATATACGCCATCTTCTTGAAAACTGGGTGGACAAGCCACGCTACGACGGCGAATGTAAAAATATAGAGCTTTTTACCGCCCGTGACCTTTATTCCGAGGCGGAGCATACTGCTTCAAAAATCATTTCGCTTGTTCGGGATAGTGGCTATCGTTTCCGTGACATAGGCATTATCTGCGGAAATATGCCGTCATACCTTCATATATTAAATGCCGTATTTGCAGATTTTAATATTCCGTTTTTTGCAGACGAAAAGCTTGCCGTGACAATGCACCCCGTTGTGCGCACGGTTCTTTCGCTTTTTAATATAATAGAAGAAAACTGGAGCTACCAATCGGTATTTGACTACCTCAGGACAGGATACATATATATAAAAACCGAGGAGGGCGTTCTTCCCATCGAACAGGAAGATATTGATATACTTGAAAACTATGTTCTCGCCCGTGGCATCCGTGGCAAAAAAGCTTGGTTTTCAGTTTGGCAGGACAGCGGCGAGGTCTTTGATGATGTTATCGAAAACCGCAAACGAGCAGAGTTTGACCTTGATATGCTTAATACTCTTCGCGAAAAAATAATACGCCCGTTTTCCAACTTCCTTGAAAACCGTGGCAGAACGGCAAGGGCAATAGCGGAGGCTGTTTTTGGATTTTTATGTGATATCAACCTGTATGAAGGTTTACTTTCAGAATGTGAGCTATTTGACAGCGCAGGTCTTCGCGACGAATCGGAACAGCTAAAGCAAATATGGAATATGGTTCTTGAGGTTTTAGACCAGCTTGTAGCCGTTTGCGGAGACGATGTCACAAGCCGTGCCACCTTCGCCGATTACTTTAAAAGCGGTCTGTCGCAGTGCAGCATATCCATCATTCCGTCAGGAATTGACAGGGTATCTGTCGGCACAGTTGAGCGCAACTCCCCTGCGAGAGTGAAGGTTCTCTTTATAATAGGTGCAAACTATGGCTCAATTCCAAGCGAGCCTACCTCCTCTGCAATACTGTCTTCCCTTGACCGCTCGTTGATAAACGCCGCTCTTGCAGAGCAGGAAAAGGAGCTTGCCCCTGATGATGTAAACCGCATAATGCTTGAAAATATGAAGCTGTACCGTGTAATAAGCACAGCAACCGAAAAGCTTTACATAAGCTTTGCCGCATCAAATTCCGAAGGCAATGCACTTTCCTGTGCTCATTTTGTGAGCGAGCTTTTGAATGTCTTCCCCGATATGAAGAAAACTGACAACATAATTTCGCACCCATCTGACGAGGAGCTTTTATCCTCCTCCAAGCGTGGTTTTTACTATATGCTCACAAAACTTTCGGAATACTATCGTGAAAAGCCTGAAAAACTGTGGAAATCGGTATTTGACTGGTACAAAGATCACGAGGAATACAAAGACAAGCTCGACATATTAAAGACCGCCGCCGAATACAAGCGCGTTCAGCCGCACTTATCGCGCATAAAGGCACAGCTTCTTTACGGCAAAAATAAAAAGTACAGCATAACCGCACTCGAAAAGTACAGCAAATGCCCCTTTGCCTATTATATGGAAAGAGGTCTTTTTGCGCAACCTCAGGAGGTGCGGCGGGTAGAAAAATCACACATCGGAAGTCTTTTGCATGCGGCAGTTTGCAAATTCTGCGAGGTAGTGGAAAAAGATGCCCAAAATGTACAGGAAATCCACCGCCGCTGGCAAGAGTTGTCGCCTGACGCCTGCGATAAAATCATTGCAGGTATTATGACTGAACTCAAAAGCAAAATTCTGCCCCGTGCCGAGGACGAAAAACCTCAGCTTGAGTATCTTCTTTCAAGATGCGAACGCACACTTCGAAAGTCGGTTGAAACAATACGGCTTAGCCTTGCAGGCGGAGGCTATACCTCTGTATGCTACGAAAAGGAATTTGAAGTTAACATCGACTGGCAGGGCGAAACAGTTGTCCTTGCCGGAACAATCGACCGTATAGATATTCTGGAGTCTTTGGTAGATAAGCGTCTTAACATCCGCATAATTGACTATAAGTCAGGACGAAAAAAATTCAGCATTCCGGCAATCTGCAGCAGAATTGATATGCAGCTTATACTATATGCAATAGCTGCAGTTAAGCTATATAATTCCGGTCAGCTCGACAAAGCTCAGCGGGGACTTACACCTAAGGTATCGGCAATCATGTATAACCGTCTGGCCGATGACATAATCGCAGTAGAGCGTGACGACAAAGAACTTGCTGCACAGAAGCTTAAAAAGCATCACAAGCTTGACGGAATCGTCATTCTTGACGAGGACGAAAACGGCGAGCTTTGTTATGATTCCCTTACTGAAATGGATTCTGCTCTTTCCGAGGGCAAAGACAGCGATTTTTTAAATCTGGCTCTCAAAAAGGATGGCACACTTGCCTCCGCATCAGATGTAACTTCCCGCAAGACCTTCGACCTTCTTGCAGATTATATGCAAAAATCCGTTATCGACACCGATAAGGCAATAAAATCCGGAAATATCAGCATTAACCCTGCAAGAGATGCCGCAGGTTCTGCCTGCAGCTTCTGCGAATTTGGCGAAGCATGTATGTTTGACAGCAGCTTCGACAGCTGCCGCAAGCTCTTTTCCGGTGATGAAAAAGCGCTTGACTTTATAAGAAAGGAGCTTGATTCTGATGAGTAAAAGGAACTGGACACCGGCACAGCAAAAGGCCATCCAAACCAAATACAGAAAAAACGGCGAAAGCTGTAACCTTTTAGTGGGCGCCGCCGCAGGAAGCGGAAAGACGGCTGTTTTAGTCGAGCGTGTTATACAAAAAATAATACCGGAAAATATCGAAAACGGTATCGACATAGATAAGCTTTTAATAGTAACCTTTACCAATGCCGCCGCCCGAGAAATGTCCGAGCGCATAAGCCGTGCGCTCGCAAATGAGCTTGAAAAGGCGGTACTTTCAGGCGACACCGTTCGGAAAAATGCAATCCGCCGTCAGCAGCTCCTGCTTTCGGTCAGCGAAATTACTACCATTGACGCATTCTGCTTAAAGCTTTTGCGTACACATTTTAATACTCTTGGGATAGAGCCTGACTTTTCGATAGCTGACGAGGCTCAGGCGCAGATTTTATCCGAGGAGGCTATGGAGGAGCTTTTCAGCGAACTTTACGATGCAAATGACGAGGAGTTTTTAAACCTCCTATGCCTTTACGCAACAAACCGCAGCGATGATGGTCTTGCTGACCTTGTGAGGCATATTTACTCCTTCACCCGTTCGATTCCCTCTCCAATGGAGTGGCTTTTCAAAAAAGTGGACGAGCTAAAGTGCGAAGGCGGCATAAAGGATGCTGCCTGGTTTAAAAAGGGCTTTGCGGACTGTATGTCAAAAATAGATTCCGCACTCTCTGCTTGCGAAAAAGGACTGGAGCTGATTTGCGAATGTCCTGTAAGCAAGGAACTAATCGACGAAAATCCTCCTGAAAAAGGGAACTGCATATATGACGAATGGAAAAGCTACTACAAGGCATTTGCCACAGATTATGAGCTGCTTTGTGCTCTTTTGGGTGCAGATTTTGACACAGCCGCACATCTTTTGCGCGATTTTTCCTTCTCAAGCCTTGCAAGGCTTGACTCTAAATCGGATGAAGAAAAGGATTATCTTAAAGCTCTTCGTCAAAAGGTAAAGGACGCCGTTCTTACCCTTAAAAGCTTTACTTCTACTCCCCTTCCGGATATCGAGGAGCAGTCACGGGAAAAGCTGTATCCCGTAGCTCTTGCACTTGCTAAGCTTGTAGAAAAATATGACAGTCTTTATATGTCAAAAAAGCTTTCCAAGAATATTCTGGAATTCCATGACACCGAGCAGCTGACAGCACAGCTTTTATCACAAAACCCTGAAATCGCAAAAGAACTTCAGGACAAATATGAGGAAATCCTGATGGACGAGTATCAGGACACAAGTCTTTTGCAGGAGGAAATATTCCGTCATGTAACCGACGGGCACAACCTCTTTATGGTTGGCGATATGAAGCAGAGTATCTATCGTTTCCGCAGCAGTGACCCTACCATTTTCAAAAGCAAAAGCGATACATACAGCCGTGAGGATGACGCAGAAAACCTGCAGATTATCCTCTCTAAAAACTTCCGTAGCCGCGGGGAGGTTTTAGAAAGCATCAACGATATTTTCAAGGCTATAATGACTGAAAGCGCAGGAGAGCTTGATTACGACAGCGACCAATATCTCTACTTAGGAAATACAAGCTATGAAGATACCGGCAAAGACTACACCGCAGAATGTTTTGTCATCGAAGCGCCGCCTACCGACCGCGAGGATGATGACGAAGAAGATATGACAAACCACGCCTTAGAAGCACGCCTCGTGGCACGCGAAATAAACAGACTGAAATCGGAGCATTTCAAGGTGTTTGACAATGGCAGATATCGCGACATCGAAAATCGTGATATAGTGATACTGATGTCGTCCTACAAAGCTGCAGCTGAAAGCTATACAGCGGAGCTTACAGCAGCAGGCATCGAATGCTTTGCAGAACGGAGCGGATACTTTGAACGCAACGAAATCCGTCTGATGACAGCACTTTTTAAAATAATCAACAATCCCTATTGTGACATACCGCTTTTGGGCGTTCTCCGCTCACCTATCGGTGGGTTTACTGATGACGAGCTTGTAGTAGTTAGAAAATGCAAAAAGGGCAGATTTTTTGGTGCAATGAAAGAACTCATCCGTATGCTGGATGACGGCGGGCTTTCGGACAGTGAACAAATCCAAATTGCCCAAAAGACAAAGGATTTTTACCAAAAGCTGAAAAAATGGCGTCGGTATGCCCGATTTATGTCCTCCGACCGTCTGGTCTGGACCTTATACGAAGAAACTGACTTCTACGCCTTTGCCGGTGCAATGTACGGCGGCGAAGAAGCACAGGCAAATCTCCGTCTTCTTTTCGAGCGTGCAAAGCAATATGAAAATAATGGTTTCCAAGGGCTTTTCAACTTCATAAAATATATCGAGCGCATGAAGCAAAAGGACTCCGACCTTTCCTCTGCTCTTTCTGTAGGCGAAGGTCACAATGTGGTGCGCATAATGACAATCCACAAAAGTAAAGGTCTTGAATTCCCTGTGGTATTTATCACAGGCGGAGGCAAGCGTTTTAACAAGCGCACATCCGACTCAAGACTCATGCTACACAAGGATTACGGCATAGCTATGGACTATATCGACTTTGAAAACAGCTATCGAGTTGAAACCCCTGCAAAGACGGTGTTTAAATCTGTGTACAACGCCGAGCAAACCTCGGAGGAAATCCGCAAGCTTTATGTTGCCACAACCCGTGCAAGAGAAAAGCTCTACTTTGTGGCGACAGTTTCCGGAAATCCCGACAAGACAGGAAAAAGCGGACTTATGCGTGCAACCGAAAAATGGAATAGCTTTATAACGGATGGTAGCGTATCTATCTCGCCGAATGATGTCCTTGGTGCATCGGGCTTTGCCGACTGGGTTTGCCCTGTTGCAATGACCTCGGCAAACTGGAAATTCTGTACTGTCAGATATAATGAAATAAATACTCAGATTCTCTCCGATGTTGATGTTTCGCAAACAGAAGAAAAGCGGATAGATATATCCCATATTCTCGATTTTGCATATCCTTATATGGCTTCTTCACTACTCCCGTCAAAGGTTTCGGTTTCCGACCTGAAGTCAACAAAAGAAACTATCATCAACCCCGTGCCGGAGTTTCTGAAGAATAAAGCCGCCGACGGCGCGTATTACGGAACTGCAATGCATAAAGTGCTTCAGTTTATTGAACCTAAAGCCGGTATGGACAGTGCGTATGTCGCCTCACAGCTTGAACTCCTTGTTTTCGAAGGAAAGATGTCACAAGCTGAGGCGGATATATTACATCCCGAAAAAATACTCAGCTTTTACAGCTCTGACATCGGCAAGCGCATAATGAGTTGTGAAAAAGTATATCGCGAACAGCCTTTTGAGGTAATGCTTCCGGCAGACCGGCTCTTTCCCGAGTTTGATAAC
>JAZNTB010000080.1:0-57843 GCA_045591565.1 Clostridia bacterium | reverse complement strand
AGTATGGATCGGATAAACGCTGAAGGCATCTAAGCGTGAAACCGACCTCAAGAAAAGATATCCCATTGCGTAAGCAAGTAAGTCCCCTGGAAGTCTACCAGGTTGATAGGTCGGAGGTGAAAGAGCAGTAATGTTTTTAGCTGACCGATACTAATAGGACGAGGGCTTGATCAAAGCATAGAGTTGTTGGTGAGTAAGTAATCTTTAGCTGTCAAGGAACTAAAAGAAGATAACGTCATGCCAAAAGCATGTACAATATTTCCGGTGGCAATAGCAAAGGGGATCACCTGTTCCCATCCCGAACACGGAAGTTAAGCTCTTTAACGTCGATGATACTTGGTGGGTGACTGCCTGGGAAAGTAGATAGTTGCCGGAACCAAGAATCCGAAGCAATTCGGATTCTTGGCCTATATATTCCTCGTTAGCTCAGTTGGCAGAGCACGCGGCTGTTAACCGCGTTGTCGCTGGTTCGAGCCCAGCACGGGGAGCCAAAACGAAAAGGACACCAAAGGTGTCCTTTTTGTTTTGCTTATCATACTCTGCTCTAACCCTCGCCACCACGATTACCAGCCACAAGAGACGGCTGTTAACTGGAAAGAACACGACCGCTGCCTGTGGCAGATACAGGGAGTGTGAGTTCTGAAGAAGCAAGGAGCAGAATGAACGGTAGTGAAATTATGCGACTATGATTCTGTCTGTTGTTGTCGTTGGTAGTCCCTCAAAAACGAACAAAAAATGAGATGCTTGAAAGCATCTCTTACATATTTTTAGGATATGGAGTTGGAATATTGGTCAGCTCTAAAATATAATCAGTAGATGTGTTGAAATAGTTCGCCAGTTTTATCAGAGCATCAAGAGGGAGTTGACGCTGACCGTTTTCATATTGAGAATATGTGTTTTGCTTAATATTTAAATAATCTGCAAGTTCTTTTTGAGTAATATCGGCATCCTCACGCAAATCTTTAATACGCATATCAATCCCTCCTTTTAATATTTATTATACACAATCACAAAATGAGATATTGACATATATCTCGTTTTGTGATGATATAATTTTGGGTAGGGGAATATGTTATGGCTGAATTTTGCTTGGAATGTTGGAACAAAATAAATGAAAACGAGGACAGTGGAAAAGAATATATCATATCAAAAGATTTAGATTTATGTGAGCATTGCGGAGAATGGAAACCTGTAATTGTTATGACGCGAAAGGCATACTATATGCATAAATTCAGATACTTCATTCTGCCATTTAAACTTGTATATAAACTACTAAGGATACTTTATTTTGTTTTTGAAGACATTAAATCTAAGAATAACCACAGTTAGCAATTTAAAGAAAATCTGTTAACTGGCACGAGGTTGGTCGTTTGGTGCGTGGACAAAGAAGGGAAGATGATTCTGTCTGTCGGCAGGCATCAAGACCAATATGGGGTCAAAACTTGTATTTTTGCACCGGACTTTCTTTTCAACAAAGGTATTCATCTCTTGAAATAAGATATAATAACAACAGAGGTGAGCCTATGAAATCTATATGGAATGACGGTGTTAAAAAATACCAATTTGAACCGCTAAATAGTGATATTAAAACAGATGTATTGATTATTGGTGGTGGTTTGTGCGGTATTTTATGTGCATATATGATAAAGGAGGCTGGTGTGGATTGCGCATTGGTCGAGGCAGACAAAATATGCGCAGGTATAACAAATGATACAACAGCAAAAATAACATTTCAACACGGCCTTATATATGACAAGCTAATCGAAAAATATGGTATTGAAAAAGCACAACACTATTATATAAGTCAAAAAGATGCTTTTCACAAACTAACTACACTTGCTTCTAAATCGGATGATGATTTCGAATGGTGTAATTCCTTTGTTTATTCAATGAAGGATAGAAATATAATCGAAAAAGAAGTTATGGCTTTAAACAAAATTGGCTGTGACGCTAAATTTTGCACAGACACGGAATTGCCTTTTGATGTTGCGGGTGCAGTGAAGATTGAAAATCAAGCAAAATTTCATCCACTGAAATTTGCCTATGCCATTGCAAATGATTTAAAAATATACGAAAATACCAAAGTTGTTGAATTGGCGCCGCATACAGCAATCACCAACAACGGAAAAATTACTGCAAGTAAAATTATTGTGGCAACACATTTTCCGTTAATCGATAAGCATGGCGGGTATTTCCTGAAGATGTATCAACACAGGTCTTATGTTGTTGCACTTAAAAATGCAACAAATATCAAGGATATGTATGTTGATGAGGACGAAGAAGGACTATCATTCAGAAGTTACAATGATTTAATGTTGCTTGGTGGCGGAAGCCACCGCACTGGAGGCAAAGGAGGAAACTGGACAGAACTGGAAAGATTTGCACAACAATACTATCCTGAAGCGAAAAAGGTTGCCAGATGGGCAACCCAGGATTGTATGACATTGGACTCTGTTCCGTATATAGGTAAATATTCCAAATCGACACCTGATTTGTATGTGGCGACAGGGTTTAATAAGTGGGGGATGACATCCTCGATGCTTTCTGCTATGATACTGACCGATTTGATCTGCGGAAGAAAAAGCGAATGTGCAGATATCTATTCACCATCAAGAAGTATATGGCATCCTCAGCTTGCTGTAAATATATTTGAATCTGTAAAAGGATTGCTCAGGCCCACAACGCCGAGATGTCCTCATATGGGATGTGCATTAAAATATAATAAGCAAGAACATTCGTGGGATTGCCCGTGTCACGGATCAAGATTTGAGAAGAATGGAAATATAATAAATAACCCTGCTACAGAGGATATGAAAAAATAAAATTAGCAAAAGTAAGTTTTTGGTTTAATTTTTTATGTGGTGTCTAAACCAATTCTGCTTTCCCAACCGAAAAAACCACCCAAAGGGTGGTTTTTTGGTATTTTTCTAAAGCATCAAAACCGCCGACACTCTCTTATCGGGAGAATTTTCTTAAGGAATCTATGACAAGTCGGTTGAAAAGAAAGCGTATGTTTGTTATAATTTAATTATTAAAGATATGATTAGCTGAAAGGATGGAAATTATGGTAAAACACATCATTTTATGGACACTTAAGGAAGAGTATAATAACGACGAAATAAAGCTTGATATGAAAAAGAGTCTGGAAGGACTTTTAGGAGTTGTTCCGGGGCTTTTAGAGATGAAGGTGGAGATAAATCCTCTTAATTCTTCGAATGTTGATGTCATGCTTTATTCGGTTTTAGACAGCGAGGAAAGTCTTAAAGGATATGCCTCGCATCCGGCACATGTGAAGGTGGCGGATACAAAGGTAAGACCTTATACAAAGACAAGAGCGTGCATGGATTTTGTTGAATAGGGAAAAGGTGGATGATTTGGAAGGTACGAACAAAAGAAAACTGCTTCTTTCTGCGTTGTTTATGGCGATAGGGACGATTCTGCCTCTTTTTACTGCACAAATCAAGGAAATAGGGGATAGCCTGCTTCCTATGCACATTCCGGTTATGCTTTGCGGACTTATTTGCGGACCGCAGTACGGGTTTGCGGTAGGATTATTGCTGCCAGTTTTCCGTGCTGCAATCTTTTCGGTGCCGCCGCTTTACCCAAATGCTGTCTGGATGGCACTTGAGCTTGCAACATATGGATTTGTTATCGGGCTTATGTATTTGCGCAGAAAGGAATCCGGTTTGTGATATTTATATTTGTGTCTGGTTGTATCGATGCTTGCAGGGCGGGTTGCTTGGGGAGTTGCAAAAACAATTCTTTTAGGGCTTGGAGGAAAAAGCTTTGGTTTCGCTGCATTTATTACAGGGGGTTTTTTGGATGCAATTCCGGGAATAATACTGCAGCTTATATTAATTCCGTCTGTGATGAGTATAATCAGGCACTTTGAGGCATAGATAGATTTTGGCATACACAAACGGAGCGAAAAGGGACACATAAAGCTCTGATAAACAAATAACAAATATTGACACAATTATTTTTGCGTGATAAAATTAAACAGATATAGAACTAAAGTTCTAAAAGGAGGTCGTATTATGAAAATCGAAATGCTAAAGGAATTTGATATTGGCAAAGAAGTGGATTTTTTCGGTGCTTGTGAGCTTAATATCGAGAAGGACAAGAAGGGATTTCTCTTTGTAACATCAAAGGAGGGAAATATAGACCCGTGCGAGGCGACAATGAAAACCACGACTGAAAGAGTTGAGCTTACAATGTTCGATGCGGATGGAAATAAACTTTGGGACAAGGTGATGCCGAAAACGGTTTTGCCAAGTACATGGATCACACCATTTCTGGCGTTTGACTTAAACAGCGACGGAAGTGACGAAATATGGTGCATGACAAATGAGTCACCGTGGTATTTCAATCATAGAGATATGAAGCTCCAGCGTATTGATTCAAGGACAGGCGAAAATATGGAAAAGATACATTTTGATGCGGAGAATACCGAGTGGGACAGAATGGGTCACGCATACAGATTTATGATTGGTTCAGGCTATGCAAACGGCGAGCCGATACTTTTAAAGACTCAGGGTATCTATAAGGATATACATATTCAGGCATACAATGCCGACCTTTCGCTTCGTTGGAAAAAGACAATTCCTGTTGAGGATGGCTCTTGTAACTCACATACTCTTACCGTCCTTGATATCAACGGGGATGGCATTGAGGAGATTTTCTTTGGCGAGCATGTTTTAAACATTGACACAGGAGAAGAACTTTTCTGCTTCGACGGCGACAGATACCACGGACATTCCGATTTTGTTCTTCCGTTTATGCACGAGGGACATATGTATGTGTATACACTAAGAGAGAACGGTGATTATGAGGGTTGTCCGAGAGTTGTTATGTTTGATGCTGATGACGGACACATTGTATGGGAAGATATTTACAGCGACGAATGGGGTCACTATGTAGATGATGCTCATATGCATATGGGCTGGATTGCGCGCTTAAGAGATGATTATAAAAAGATTGCTTTTGCCCACAGAAGAAGAGCAAAGAAGGGTACACAAGAATTCATAATCTACGATGTTATGACAGGTGAGCGCCTTGAATACGATTTCCCGAGACCGCTTCAGATAATAAGACCTATCGACTTAAACGGTGACGGATATACAGATTTCTTCTACAGTGCTGACGGCAAGGTAGAGGTTTATGACGACCAGAAGAACCTCGTAGCAGAAATCAAGGGAAGAGCGTGGACAAGCGGAAAGTTCCTTGACTATGAGGGTGAACAGATGTTGGTACTTTGCGGAAACAAGGCTCAGATTTGGGGCGATGCCGATGCAAAGGACGGCGAGATTATGAAGATGCGTTACGAAAACGGCTTCCTGAAGAAGAATGTTAGAAAGCTGGGTAGCGGATACAACTGGCTGTCAATTCCAAACGCTATGTAACAGGAGAATTATGATGAGCATTTTAGATTATGGGGTAGCTTTATGCGACAATGTAGTAAGTAAATTCCCGACAGGTGCGATATCGCCGAATATACATATGTTTACATATCACCACGGGGTTTTGCTTTCAGGTATGCAAAAGATAGGCAAATATAAAAACGAAGAAAAGTACAGGGAATTTATAAAACTGTGGGTTGCCGATGTGACAAATGAGGACGGGACTATTCCCGATATCGGTAACGACTGGTGTTCTTTAAAGAGCCTTGATTTCAGACAGCCGGGAATTTTGCTGTTTGACCTCTATGAGCATACAAAGGAAGAAAAATATGCAAAGATTTTAAAATACCTGACCGAGAGTCTGGAGGAATATCCGGTAACCCAGGAGGGAATTTTCTGGCATGCCGAGTACTGCCCGAACGAGGTATGGCTTGACGGACTTTACATGGTATCGCCGCTTTTATCGCTGTATGCAAAGGCTTTTTCAAAGCCGAAATACTTTGATATGGCAGCAAAACAGATACTTTTTATGTATGAAAAAATGAAGGATGAAAACGGACTTCTGCGTCACGGCTATGACGGAACCAAGCAGGCTCCGTGGGCAGACCAGGAAACAGGACTTTCCCAGGAGGTTTGGGGCAGAGCTATGGGCTGGTATGTTATGGCAACAGCCGAGGTTTTAGAAGTTCTTCCGAAAGACCATGCTGACCGCGCGAGAATTGAAGAAATCGAGAAAGAGCTTTTGACTACTCTTGTAGGCTTCCAGCATGAATCGGGCAGATGGTATCAGGTTATAGACAAGGTAAACGATGCGGACAACTGGCTTGAAAATTCCTGCAGCTGCTTGATAACGGCGGCTGTGGCAAAGGCTGTTAAGATGGGAATTTTAGGTGAGGAGTTTGTCAGCGTTGTAAAAAAAGGCGTTGACGGCGTTTTGGCGACTTTAGGCGAGGAAAACGGACTCGTTATCGTGCCTGAAATATGTATCGGAACTTGTATTGACGAGGGAACAAAAGAGCATTATTACGCACGCGAAAAAATACAGAATGATATGCACGGAACAGGGGCGTTCCTGATTATGATAGGTGAGGCCTACGGCGTGCTGAAGGATTTGGAGGCGTAAGTAATGAAAAGAGGAATAAGACTGCACGATGTTGGAGCGGACGGACTTTCGGCGATTGCAGCAAGATGCAGTGAGTGCGGGATTGAATATGGCCAGTTGGTTTTAGAAAGAAGCATAAAGGATTTTGAAACCGGAAGGTTTTCGAAAGAGTATGCAGCGGAGCTTAAAAATCAGCTTGGCGATATGAAGATTGCAGTGCTTGGAAGCTATATCAACCCGTCATCACCGGATGACGAGGCACTTTCCGGCGATATTGCAAAATTCAAAGAGAAAATCCGCTATGCAACCGTCTTGAAACCAATCGTTGTGGGAACAGAAACCGGAACTTATAAAGACGGTATGACAAACTCTGAGGAAGCGTATCAAAGGGTGCTTTCGACAATGCGAGAAGTAGTCAGCTTTGCTGAGGAAAATGATGTTTGCGTCGGTATCGAAGGAGTTCACGCTTTCGTAATCAACACTCCGCAGAAGATGAAAAGGATTGTTGACGATCTGGCATCCGACAATGTGAAAGTAATTTTTGATCCGGTTAACTACATAAATGCTCAAAATTATATGAATCAGGACAAGATAATCAATGACACCTTTGAGCTTTTAGCAGATAAAATATGTGTACTCCACGCAAAGGATTTTGTAGTGGAAAACGGAGAACTGCGTATGGCGGTGCCGGGTGAGGGTATGCTGAACTTTAAGCTTATTTTTGATAATATGAAAAAGTATGGCCTTGACATTCCGGTGATAAGTGAAGAAATAAGCGAAGACAAGGCAGTAGCTGCCTTCGACAGAATAGAAAATTAAGGAGGAAGCAAAGATGGAAATAAGAAGTGCATCAAACCCAAAAGATGTAAAGCATTATGACACAGACAGACTCAGAGAGGAATTTCACATTTCGGAGTTGTTTACAAAGGACAACATAAAGATGGTATATAGCCATATCGACAGAATTATCACAGCAGGTATTATGCCGGTTTGCCAGGAGCTTAAGCTTGAAGCGGGCAAAGAATTGGCAGCTGACTATTTCTTGGAGAGAAGAGAAATGGGATGTATTAATATCGGCGGCAAGGGTATTATCACGGTTGACGGCACAGAATATGAAATGAACCCAAGAGATGGAATATACATCGGTATGGGCAACAAGGAGATAACATTTAAGTGTATCGACACAGAAAACCCACCGAAGTTCTATGTTTCATCATGTCCTGCGCACGCTACATACCCAATCGTAAAGATTGATATTACAAAGGCTAAAAAGGTGCCTTGCGGTAGTGTTGAAGAATGTAATAAGAGAGTAATCAATCAGTACATTCATCCTGAGGTTATGAAATCCTGTCAGCTTGCTATGGGACTTACACAGCTTGAGGTTGGCTCAAACTGGAACACAATGCCTTCTCATACTCATGACAGAAGAATGGAGGTTTATCTCTACCTTGATATGGGAGAAAATGATGCAGTATTCCATATGATGGGCGAGCCGAATGAAACACGCCATATCATTATGCACAATGAAGAGGCTGTAATTTCACCAAGCTGGTCAATTCACTCAGGTGTCGGCACAAAGAATTACTCATTTATCTGGGCAATGTGCGGCGAAAATCAAGAGTTCACAGATATGGACCATATCGAAACAAAGAACTTACGATAACAGGAACACAGAAAATAAGCGGCACATCTCACCGCTTTTCGCTCGGGGCGGTACACAGGGTACAACACCGCTCGCTACGAAGCGGCAATCTGCTTGCTTCTTTTCTGCGTTAGTTGGTATATCGAAATAAAGGAGTAAAATTATGTTTGATTTAACAGGAAAAATTGCACTCGTAACAGGCGGTTCTTACGGAATAGGATATGCTATTGCAAAGGGTTTGGCAGGAGCAGGTGCAAAGATTGTATTTAACGATATAAACGAGGAATTGGTAAATAAAGGCCTTGATAGCTACAAGGCTGACGGAATTGATGCTGCAGGTTATGTTTGCGATGTAACCGATGAAAATGCAGTAAATGCAATGGTAGCAAAAATCGAGGAAGAAGTAGGCGTTATAGACATTTTAGTAAATAACGCAGGAATTATAAAGAGAATCCCGATGTGCGAAATGAGTGCAGATGAGTTCCGAAAGGTAATTGATGTTGACTTAAACGCACCGTTTATCTGTGCAAAGGCTGTAATTCCTTCTATGATTAAGAAGGGGCACGGCAAGATTATCAATATTTGCTCAATGATGTCCGAGCTTGGCAGAGAAACAGTTTCAGCCTATGCTGCAGCAAAGGGCGGACTTAAGATGTTAACTAAAAATATCGCATCAGAATACGGCGAATGCAATATCCAGTGTAACGGAATCGGACCGGGATATATTGCGACACCGCAGACAGCACCGCTTCGTGAAATCCAGCCGGACGGCGAAAGACATCCGTTCGACAAGTTCATTATCGCAAAGACACCTGCTGCGCGTTGGGGAAATCCTGAAGATTTGGCAGGACCTGCTATATTCCTGGCAAGTGATGCGTCAAACTTTGTAAACGGCCACATTCTCTATGTTGATGGAGGAATCCTTGCATATATCGGTAAACAGCCGTAATAAAAGGATGAGTGGGTCTTGGTGAGGTACAAGTTTATGCGGTTTCCGGAAGGAAAACCAAGACGGTTACCTTAAGCTATGATGATGCATATATGATATGCGACTTTCAGGCAGGATAACTGAGGCGGAGCTAAAATGTACATTCAATATAAACGCCCTTCGGGGCGTCTTTTGTTTTTCAAAGCAAGCCGGGAGAGATTACGGTTTTGTGCTTGCAAAAATTCGGAAAATGCGGTATAATAAAAGATATAAATGAAAACGGAGGATAAATCTTATGAAATGTCCATATTGCGGATTTTCTGAAAGTAAAGTAATAGATTCCCGCCCTACTGAAGACGGAAGTTCAATAAGAAGGCGCAGAGAGTGCCTGAAATGCCAGAAACGCTTTACCACTTATGAAAAGCTGGAAACCATTTCTCTTATAGTAGTAAAGCAGGACCATTCTCGCCAGCCATATGACCGTGAAAAGGTTATAAGAGGTCTTATAAGAGCATGTGAAAAGCGTCCTATTACCTATGCCCAGATGGAAAGGATTGTTGACGAGATTGAGAGCGAGCTTTATCAGCTTATGACACGGGAGGTCACATCAACTGAAATCGGTGAGAGGGTGATGAACCACTTAAAAGAGCTTGATGAAGTCGCATATGTAAGGTTTGCGTCTGTACACAAGCATTTTTCGGACATACACTCGTTTATGACAGCGCTTCAGGAGCTTTTGAAGGAGAAATAATATGCAGGAGAGAACGATAGCAGCTGTTTCGACACCGCAGGGCACAGGTGGAATTGCAGTTATACGCATCAGCGGAGCGGATGCAATCAGTGCGGCTGACAGAATTTTCAGAGGAACACAAAAACTCGCAGCTGCCGCCTCACATACTGTTCACTACGGGCATATTACCGACGGAGAAAATGACATCGATGAGGTTTTGGTGACGGTTATGAGGGCGCCCAGAACATATACACGCGAGGATATCGTGGAAATAAGCACACACGGCGGAATGAGTGCATCAAAAAGTGTTATGGAAGCACTTGTGAAGACGGGGGTTTTCCCTGCTGAGCCGGGCGAATTTACCAAGCGCGCGTTTCTGAATGGACGAATTGACCTTTCTCAGGCCGAGGGTGTAATTGATATCATCAATGCAAAAACCGCAATCGAACGAAAAAATGCGCTTTCACAGGCAGAGGGAGGACTTTCGAAAGAAATTAACGATATCCGCTCAAGGCTTGTGCATCTTGCAGCACTTATGCAGGTGGCGATAGATTATCCGGATGAGGATCTTGAGGATATAACTCCTGAAGATATTAAAAATACACTTGACAATTCGCTTTTATCGGTAAGAAAGCTTATAAAAACCGCAGACAGCGGAAAAATCCTGAAAGAAGGCATAAAGACAGCTATTGTCGGAAAGCCGAATGTCGGAAAGTCATCGCTTATGAACTGCCTTGCACGAGAGGAACGAGCAATAGTTACCGATATTGCAGGCACAACCCGTGATGTGATTGAGGAGTTTGTGAATTTCGGCGGTGTACCACTAAGACTTTTAGATACGGCGGGCATAAGAGAAACCGAGGATACTGTAGAAAAAATAGGAGTTGAACGCTCAAAAAGAGCGATAGAAGAAGCCGAGCTTGTTATCCTGATGCTGGACTCAAGCAGAAAGCAGGACTGCGAGGATGAACTCCTGTTTGAACTTACAAAGGATAAAAGAAGAATAATTGTTTCAAACAAGGCAGACATCAAGGCAGAAAGCTTTGACGAAGCAATTGAAGTTTCAGCTAAAACCGGCGAGGGTATGGAAATTTTGGCAGACCGGATAAAGAGTATTTACGACCTTGGTATTTCGGGCGGTAATGAGGGTGCGATAGTCACAAACCTGCGCCATGTATCAGCACTTGCCAAGGCAGAAGAGTCCTTGGACCGCGCGCTTCTTGCAATGTCGCAGGGACTTCCGCAGGATTTGTGTGCGCTTGATATATATGAGGCGATTGACTTCCTCGGTGAAATTACGGGGGATACGGTGTCGGAGGATATCGTTTCGGAAATTTTCCATAATTTTTGTGTGGGAAAATAAAAAATATCGCATAAATATGCAAATATTTTAAAAAAAGGTGCATTTTAAAGAAAAGTGCTTGCATATTTATGAATTATTTGATATAATGCTATTATTACCAATATCATTTTAGGAGGAAACTAATATGAAAAAGAATATTTTAAAAATTATGGCGACAGTAATCGCAGCAGCATCTGTTTTAACACTTGCTTCATGCGGAGGTAAGACAGAGGGAACATTAACAATGGCAACAAATGCCGAATTCCCACCGTTTGAGTACTTAGAGGGCGAAACAATCGTAGGTGCCGATGTTGATATGGCAAAGGCAATCGCAGAGTACTTAGGATACGAACTTGAAATCACAAACATTGACTTTGATGCAGCTCTGACCGGTGCAGCAACAGGCAAGTATGATATGGCTGTTGCAGGTATCACAGCAAATGACGAGAGAAGACAGAGTATGAACTTCTCTGACGACTATTTCAAGGCTTCTCAGTCAATTATCGTTAACGAGGGCAGCGAAATCAAGGCTGCTGCTGACCTTGAAGGCAAGGTGGTATCATGTCAGGAAGGAACAACAGGCGAGCAGTACCTGCTTGATAACGAATATGAAATCCAGTCTTTCAAGACAGGCTCTGAAGCTATCACTGCTTTAACAACAGGTAAGGTTGATGCAGTTGTTATCGACAACGCAGTTGCAAAGGCACTTTCAGCTGAGCAGAACGGCAAAACAGTTGTTCTTGACGAGGCTTTGACAGAGGAAAGCTATGCAATCGCATTAAAGCTTGGCAACGACGAGCTTACAGAAGAAATCAACAAGGCTATCGCTGCTTTAAAGGAAGACGGTACACTTGCTCAGATTTTTGAAAAATACGACTTAACATTTGACGCTGAATAATTAAGGAAAACGATAAAAGCGATACGGCGGTGTCTGTATCGCTTTTGTTAGTTATAGAATGAAAGGGATATGCTTTATGGAGTGGCTTTGGAACTGGTTTTATGAGCTTCAAATGAATATCACGGATGGGTTTAACACCTGGCTTGACAGACTGTACCGCACCTTTATCGTGGAGGATAGATACATAACTCTTATAAACGGTCTTGAAAAAACATTGATTATCACCCTTGGTGCTTTGGTAATAGGTGTTATAATCGGTACGGTTATTGCAATAATTAAGGTGTTTGCCGACGGAAATAAAAAGCTCAAACCGCTTGACTTTATTTGTAATATATATTTGACAATCATAAGAGGAACACCTGTAGTGGTTCAGCTTTTGATTTTCTTCTTTATAATCTTTGTATGGGCAAAGGACGGAACTTGGGTTGCAATAATCACCTTTGGTGTAAATTCGGGTGCTTATGTTGCTGAGGTTATCCGTTCCGGAATTATGGCGATAGATAAGGGACAAATGGAAGCAGGGCGTTCGCTGGGACTTTCCAGAATCCAGACAATGAAGGAAATCATTCTTCCGCAGGCGTTTAAAAATGTTCTGCCGGCAATAGGAAACGAAATGATTGCGCTTTTAAAGGAAACCTCGGTTGCAGGTTATGTTGCCGTTACCGACCTCACAAAGGCTGCAAATCAGATTAAAAATACTACATACGACTCAATAAATCCAATTTTATTGACAGCGATTGTCTACTTAACGATTGTTATAATCCTGACTAAGCTTTTGTCGTTAATGGAAAGGAGGCTGCGAAAGAGTGATAAGAGTTGAGAATATTGAAAAAAGCTTCGGCGCTCATAACGAAATCCATGTTTTAAAGGGAATAACCGAAACCATTAAAAAGGGAGAGCGTGTGGTTATCATCGGGCCGTCTGGCTCGGGAAAGAGTACATTTTTAAGATGTCTTAACCTTATGGAGCAGCCGACGGGCGGAAAGGTATTTTTTGAGGATAAGGAAATAACCGACCCTAAGGTAAACATTAATGAAGTAAGACAGAACATCGGAATGGTGTTCCAGCACTTCAATCTGTTTCCGCATTTGACGGTTCTTCAAAACATTACGCTGGCACCGATAAAGCTTAAAAAGATGACTAAGGAGGAGGCTGAGGCAGAAGCCTTAAGACTTCTTGATATGGTGGGTCTTAAAGACCGTGCATCAAGCTATCCTGCACAGCTTTCAGGCGGACAGAAGCAGAGAATTGCGATAGTTCGTGCTCTTTGTATGAAGCCTGAGGTTATGCTGTTTGACGAGCCGACAAGCGCCCTTGACCCAGAAATGGTCGGCGAGGTTTTGGATGTTATGAAGGACCTCGCAGCAGACGGTATGACCATGGTTGTGGTGACTCACGAAATGGGCTTTGCACGCGAGGTGGCAAACAGGGTTCTCTTTATGGACGACGGCATAATAACCGAGCAGGGAACTCCTGATGAAATCTTTGGGAACCCGCAGAATGAGAGAACAAAGGAATTTTTGGGTAAGGTTCTTTAAAAAATAATCTCTCCTCAAATGAATGAAACGAAAGAGCGTATCATATATTTGTTTAGAAACGCTTTTGTTTCTAAAAGTTTAGGAGGGGAATATTATGAAAAAGTCATTTATCAAATTTGCTTCACTTGTGCTTGCTGCCGGTATCGGAACAGGAATTCTTGCATCCTGTGGAGAATCGCCTAAGGACGCTCCGGAGCAGAACACTGAAACCTCGGGACAGACCGAGATTCAAAAAACAGATGCTCCTGAGATGACAGAAAGTCCTCAGCCGACAGCGAGTGCAGAGGTTACGGAATAAGAATAAATAAAAAAACGAACACCGCATAGGTGCTCGTTTTTTATTATGCAGGAAATTGCGTTTAGCAATGACGGAATAACAAAACCAAAATCCTACGCCCGCAGGCGGGGCTTCTATCAGAAGCTTTTTTATTATGCAGGAAATTGCGCTTAGCAATGACGGAATAACAAAACTGCTACCAAAATCCTACGCCCGCAGGCGGGGCTTCTATCAGAAGCTTTTTTATATAAGACTTAGTTTATACTAACCACAGTATATCCGGCATTTTCAATGATGCTTTTTACCTGTTCGTTATCTGCGCTGTCCTCTATGTAAGCACAGTTTTCCTCAAGTACTACATTTGCTTCAATGCCGCCTTCAGCAAGCGCTTTCTTTACGCTGCCTACACAATGCATACACATCATACCGTCAATTATTACCTTTTTCATTTTGTTTTCCTCCTTGGTTTCATTTGCTTTATTTTCTGTGAGTTTTAACAGCTTGAGCCTTAGCGCATTACTTACAACGCAAACGCTTGAAAGACTCATCGCGAGAGCACCTAACATCGGACTAAGCTTTAAGCTAAAGGAATGGAAGAATACGCCTGCTGCGACAGGTATTCCTATTGAATTATAAAAGAACGCCCAAAAGAGGTTTTCTTTTATGTTTTTAACTACAGCCTTTGAGAGCTTTATTGCGTTTGGTACAGAGAAAATATCGCTGTGCATAAGCACAATATCCGCACTTTCTATCGCGACATCGGTTCCTGTGCCTATAGCCATACCGACATCGGCAGCAATTAATGCAGGGGAATCGTTTATGCCGTCGCCAACCATGGCAACTCGTTTTCCCTGGGCTTTTAGCTCGGCAATTTTCTTTTCCTTGTCCTCGGGAAGAACATTTGAAATAACTGTTTTTATTCCTGCCTGTTTTGCAGTTTCGCCTGCTGCATATTCGTTGTCGCCCGTCAGCATTATAACATCTATTCCCATTCGGTAAAGCTCGGATACTGCGCCCTTTGCGCTGTCCTTTATTTTGTCAGCTATGCCGATGCAGCCTATAACCTCGCCGCCCCGAGTAAAGAAAATTACACTCTTGCCCTGATTTGAAAGCTCGGTATGGAGCTTTTCATACTCCGGAGAAAGTGTACATGTTTTGCTTATATATCTGTAACCTCCACCGGCACATTCGCTGCCGTCGATGATTCCCTTTACGCCAAGACCGGTGAGTGCCTCAAATTCTTCAGCATATCCTTTTTTGACAGCCTTTTTATCACAGTAATCGCATACTGCCTTTGCAAGCGGATGCTCACTGCCGCTTTCGAGTGCATACGCTATCGGCAGGAGAGCTGACTCATCGCCAAAAACATCGGTTACGGCAGGCTTTCCTTCGGTTATAGTTCCTGTTTTGTCTAAAATAACTATATCCACGCTGTGCGCTGTTTCGAGCGCTTCGCCTGATTTAATCAGAATTCCGTTTTCTGCACCCTTGCCTGTGCCGGCCATTACAGCAACCGGCGTTGCAAGACCGAGAGCACATGGACAGGAAACGACAAGTACACATATTGCAAAGGACAGTGCCGATTCAAACGCGCTGCCATTTATCATCCATACAGCAAAGGTTATGAGGGCAATAATCATAACCGTCGGCACGAAAATCCCTGCAATTTTATCTGCAAGCTTTGAAATAGGTGCTTTTTTTGCAGAAGCTTCTTCAATGAGCCGTATGATTTCGTAAAATGCTGTGTTTTCACCCACCTTTTCGGCAGTAAACCGTATATAGCCTGACTTGTTGACTGTGGCGGTTGTAACTTTGTCACCCACCTGTTTTTCGCAGGGAATGCTCTCGCCGGTCAGCATGGATTCATCGACAGAGGTTGTACCGAATATAATCTTTCCGTCAGCAGGAATTGTCATACCGGGTTTTACTGCAATAATATCACCGACAGAAAGGTCCTGGGCATCAATTTCTATTTCCTCCTCGCCTCGTATGACGAGCGCCTTTTTCGGCGACAGATTCATAAGCCGGTTGATTGCCTCGCTTGTTCTGCCTTTTGACAGGGTTTCGAGAAATTTACCGAGCGTTATAAGTGCAGGAATCATTGCAGCTGTTTCAAAGTACAAATCCATGTGGTATTTGTGTACCAACGCCATATCACCGGCCCCCAAGCCGTAGCTCATACGAAAAATTTCAAATATACCATATGCTAAAGATGCTGTTGAGCCTATGGCAATAAGACTGTCCATATTCGGGGAACGGCGCCAGAGCGAACCAAAACCGCCTGTAAAAAATTTCCTGTTTACATAAAGTACAGGCAGACACAGAAGGAACTGGGCAAATGCAAAGGAAACTGCATTTTCTGCTCCGGTCAGAAATGCCGGAAGCGGAAGCCCTATCATAGACCCCATTGAAACATACATAAGCGGAAGAAGGAAAGCAAAAGAGAGGATAAGCCTTTTCTTCATACTTTTGACTTCCTCTTCGGCAGGCTTTGGTGCTTCCTGTGTTTTTCCGCCGGGGATTTTTGCGTCATAGCCGAGTGCCTGTACGATTTTAATTATTTTGTCATTATCCAATAGTCCTGAATCAAAATCAACCGTCATTGAATTTGTCAGAAGATTTACCTCGGCGGATGTAACTCCGTCGGTTTTGCAGAGTTTATTTTGTATTTTGGACGAGCATGCCGAGCAGGACATACCCAAAACATCAAATTTTTGATTCATCGTTACCTCCAAAACCAAAGATTTTCAGTAACAATTATACTACTTTGAAAAAAAATTGTCAATCAGCCTTTTTTGGATTTACGGCTTTTGATAAGCCCGTAAAGGACATTCATTGCGTCGCAAAGAGTACCGGTTTTGTCGATAAGACCGCATTCCACAGCTTTCTCGCCAAAGAGAACAGTCCCGACATCATTGGCTATCTGGTCGGTTGTAAGCATCATATTTTTGTAAGTGTCGTATTCCACCTTTGAGTGGCGGACTATAAATTCAATAATCCTGTCCTGCATTCGTTTCATATATTCAAAGGTCTGTTCCACGCCTATAACTGTACCGCTTGTGCGCATAGGGTGCACTGTCATTGTGGCAGACGGCGCAATAAAGGAAACATCTGCCGACACAGCAAGCGGCACACCGATGGAATGACCGCCGCCAAGGACCAGAGAAACCTTGGGCTTTGAAAGTCCTGATATCATTTCTGCAATGGCAAGACCAGCCTCCACATCTCCGCCGACGGTGTTTAACAGGATTAAAAGACCGTCAACCTCATCGTCCTCCTCCGCCTCAACAAGCTGTGGCAGGACATGCTCGTATTTTGTTGTTTTTGTTTGCGGACCGAGTACTGCGTGACCTTCGATTGTGCCAATGATGTTTAAGCATCGTATGCACCCTCGTGAATTTTTGGTGGTAATAATATCCGCAGTATCCTTTTCCTGAACATTGTTTTCTTCTTGCAAAAGTATCCCTCGCTTTTTTGTTTTTCAGCTATTATTTGCAAAATGTGAAAAAATATGATACAATGAATTCAACAAAGTTGAATTTAGATAAATTGGCCACAAATCATATTGAAATGATATACGAAGGATAAAAAGGCCTTCCCCTTGAGGGGAAGATGTCAGCGATAGCTGACGGATGAGGTGGGCTGTAGGGCACAGCCTTTAGGATGTGCCGCAAGTACAAAATAACGGTTCGGCGGTTTCCGACGAACCCTACAACACCTCACACCGCCTGCGACGGAGCCTCTCCTCAAGGAGAAACCTTGGAAAGGAGTGCAGTTATGAAAAAAAACGTTGAAAATAATAGCCAAGATTGTTTCTGTGATTATCACATTACTTATTTTGGTAAAATTTATATCTTTATTAGATTTTATCTGTTTCGATTTTGGTGTCGTCGGCGATATTGGTTGGTATATATCGGGCTGGATTTTAGGGTTTTTAGGTTGCGTACTTAATTTTGGAATATGTAAGAAAATATGTGGAACAAAGTTTGAACTTATCTTATTTCGTATAAGTGCATTTTTCTGTGTGTGCGTAGCGTTGCTTGATTTGTTTATACTGTATGTGATTAGCTAAATATGATTTTTTGTCCTTAACTTACCACGAACTACCTATGAAACAGGCTTGCATCTAAACCGTCTGTCCCTTATATGCGGGGTGTCGCAATTTGA
Organism: Clostridia bacterium; assembly: GCA_045591565.1. GTDB lineage: Bacteria > Bacillota > Clostridia > UBA1381 > UBA1381 > UBA1738. Next base: position 39,820 of record JAZNTB010000080.1, on the reverse strand, counting down.
CGAAAACACAAAACTCTTTTACGGAGGTTATACATATGGATAATCAAATACAAATATTTGAAGATAAAAGAATAAGAACTGCTTGGAATGAAGAAATAGAAGAATGGTATTTTTCTGTTGTTGATGTGGTATCAGTTTTAACAGATAGCAAAGCTCCAACAGCATATTGGAGAAAGTTGAAACAGAGATTAAAAGCCGAGGGAAATGAAACCGTGACAAATTGTCACGGTTTGAAGATGACCGCACCTGATGGCAAAAAACGAATGACAGATGTTGTTGATACGACAAATCTGTTAAGACTTATTCAATCAATTCCATCATCAAAGGCAGAACCTTTTAAAATGTGGCTTGCAGAAGTCGGCAAGGAGCGTATTGAGGAAACCATTGATCCTGAACTTGCGATAGATAGGGCGTTGGAAACATATTTGAAAAAGGGATATGATGAAGAATGGATTCATCAACGAATATTATCTATAAGAGTGCGTAATGAACTAACAGCACAATGGCAACAACATGGAGTTGAGGAAGGTAAAGAATATGCAATTCTTACCGATGAAATAACAAAAGCGTGGTCAGGGATGACAACAAGAAAATATAAAAATCTTAAAGGTCTTACAAAAGAAAATTTGAGAGACAATATGAGTACAACCGAACTTATATTGAATATGCTTGCGGAAACATCTACGACGGACATTTCGAAAGAAGAACATCCGCAAGGTTTATCAGAAAATATTAAGGTTGCAAAACGTGGTGGAAATGTTGCCAAGATTGCAAGACAAGCATTAGAAACGGAAACAGGAAAGCCTGCTATTACTCCTCAAAATGCAGCTGAATTAAATAAAGTTGTAGTTGATTTGATTGAGGAAGTTATAGAAGAAGAGTGATTTTTTGTTCCTAGCTTGTCACGAACTTGTTGCTAAAATAAGTGGCATCTAAACCGTCTGTCCCGCATAATTATGTCGGAAGATGTTGAAAAAATCTAAAAAGAGGTGTTACAATGGATAATTATGTCGATAATGATATAAAAACAAAAAAAGAGGTACGAAAAGCAAAAAGAAATATTATCTCGATATTTCTTTTGATGTTTCTTTTGATATTTGTTATATGTCCACTTGTGATATATGCTGTTTACAATGGGATTTTTCCAAAAGCTGAGAAATTTGATTATCCCGACTATTCTTTGATAGAATCTATAACAGTTTCAAAAGAGGGGAAACAGATTTACTTAAGCGATGAAGAATGCAGAGTCTTGTATAAGTATATTAGAACATCTAAACCGACGAGGATAATGAGTACGAATGAAACTCCTGATGTAACTCCTTTTTTTACCGTTGAAATAAAGTCAAACGATATTTCAATTTATGGATATGGTTATATATATCAAGAAAATGAAAGATTCTATTTTGAAATCCCGTATGTTGGCGTATACAGATTTCGAATTTAGTGTAATAAACAGAGGATGACAATCCCATGGAATTTTACTAGTGTCAAGTCTCTAAATTTAATAAAATAGTTTGCCGATTTTAATATTTATTATAAATTGTCGGAGGAGGAAAATCTAATATTCCTGCGGACTCTAAAGGAAAATGTTTGAGGAAAATCAGTGAAATTTATAGGAGGAAAATAGTAGGTCATATTATTCACTGTTCTCCTAAATTGACACGAGCTTATAATAAAAATAATAAGGCTTAAAAATATAGAAAGGCTATGGTTTTATGCAAAGTATAGATTTTAAAAGCAGCATAAATATAAGTGCAGCAGGCAAGAACTGTGTTATGCGAATAGGCGATATCGACGGCGACGGCCGTATGGAATTTGTGATGGTAAAGGCATCAGAGGTTTCAGATAAGCGGTACTTTCCGCAGCAGGTTGCCGCAATAACTGCGTTTTCAGCATCTGGCGATATGCTGTGGCAGACAGGAAATACAGAAGGCGAGGCAGAGGCGGCAGGAGATCTTCCAGTTCAGATTTATGATATAGATAAAGATGGAAAAAATGAAGTCATTGCAGTAATGGGCGGCGAGCTTTTGGTAATGGACGGAAAAACTGCAGAGGTAAAAAAGCACATACCGCTTCCGGATAAGTATGCCTGTGACTGCATTGTTATAGCAGACCTTGAAGGCTCAGGATATGCGCAGAATATAATTCTCAAAAACAAGTTCAGCCATATGTGGGCGCTTGATGCAAACCTCAATGTTTTGTGGGATTATCAGGGTAATATAGGACATTGTCCTGTTGTCTATGACATAAACGGCGACGGACGAGAGGAAATTATTGCCGGTTCGTGCGTGCTTGATGCATCAGGCGAGCTTTTATGGAAGGCAGATATGCCGGGACATATAAACTCGATAGCTGTAGAGTGCCTTTACAGGGAGGATGAACCTGTCATTATCATGTGCGGCGATGAGGTTCGCGCTCATAAAGCCGACGGAGAAGTTTTGTGGACTATTGATGAGCGGGCAGAAAATATAGTTATAGGCAAATTCAGGGATAATATAGCAAGGGACGATATTCTTTTGCTTGATAATATGTCGCTTTTTGACCTTGACGGAGAGTTTTTATATGAGAAAAACGAAACCATATATCATCCGATGCCGGTAACCGGATTTGACAAAAGCGGAAAGCTGTATATTGCAGGACATAAAAAAGAGGATATATGTACAACCCTTTATGACGGATATATGAGGCCATGCTATACTCTTGAAACCTTTGGGAAAATGGCATACTGTGATATCACCGGAAATGGATTGTCGCAGGTTTTGATTTACAATGACGAAACAGTGGATATATATTCTGCAGAGGAGGTTGACCTTGAGGCTGCGGCACGCCCATATCCAAGACAACAGCCTAAGTCGCTTTGCAATGTTTCTGTGCATAATACCTTGCCGGTATCGCAGTCCTCGGGCGGATATGTTGTGGATGATTTTGCATCGCAGAACATATTGAAGTGGGCAGATACATATGCAAGCCTTAATATGCATAACAGCTTTTTAAAGGTGACACGCTCTGAGTTTGTGCTTCTTTTGGCGAGCCTTTTGAACTTAAAGGAAGAGGTTAACGAAAATTTTGCTGATGTTTCAAAGGAAAGCACATATTATGAGGCTGTAGGCACATTTAAAAAGCTTGGTATTTTAAGCTGTGAGGATAATTTGTTCCTGCCTGATATACCAATAACGGTTATATACGCAAACGGGATACTTGACAGGCTTGGAATACCACTCCAGTTCAAGTTTGATGACAGGTACGAGCTTTCAAAGCAGGATATGGCAAGACTGATACAAAATCTTAATTCTGCAGGGTAAATAAACAAAAAAGGGGCTTTTTAAGCCCCTTTTTTAATGTGAATCTTCTGCCATATTCTTTGGTGTAACATATACGGTATTATAGTTATCATAAATAACCATTCCCGGTTTTGCGCCGTTAGGTTTTTTTACATTTTTGACTTGTGTGTAATCCACCGGAACCTGTGAGGATTCACGCGCTTTTGAGTAGTAAGCTGCAAGCTGTGCCGCCTCCATCATGGTGGTTTTTGGCACATCCTTGTCAAGACCGAGCTTGATTATTGTATGCGAACCATGAATTTTTTTTGTATGAAACCATATATCGCCCGAGTTTGCAAATTTGAGAGTCAAATAGTCATTTTGAGTGTTGTTTTTGCCCACATATATATCAAAGCCGTCGCTTGAGATAAAGTGCATCGGCTTGGGCTGTGATTTTGAGTCCTTTTTGCCTTTTTTCTGGACTTTAACATATCCGAGGTCTGCAAGCTCTTGACGGATTGCATTTAAGTCACTTTCCGATGTTGAATTCTCAAGCGCCGACAGAGTGCTTTCTAAATACTCTATATCGCGGCAGGTTGCCTCAAGCTGTTTTGTGACCTCGATTTCGGCGTTTTTGAGCTTTGAGTATAGCTTGTAATAGCGCTGTGCATTTTTTGCGGCTGACAGCATGGGAGAAAGCTCAATGGTTACTTCGGGACAGCCCTCCTCGTAATAGTTGCTGACGGTTACTGACTTCTCTCCGTCCTTTATGCGATAGAGGTTTGCTGTCACAAGGTCGCCGTAAATCTTGTATCGCTCTTTATTTTCTGCATCATGCAGAGTTTTTTTCTGCAGAGCAAGTTTTTTGGAGCAGCGCTCCAGATTGTTGCCAAGCAGCTTGGAAAGGTCGGCACTCTTTTGGCGCATACGCTCTTTAAGGTCACGCTCACGGTAAAATCTGCACACAATCTCACTCATACTATCGGCGTATTCCACTCTGTAGCTTGAGCCGTACTGGCGTATTTCGGTGGCGGAAAAGTCTATCGGCTTTCCTGTAGGATCAAAGATGATGCAAGGACGAAACTCCATATTTTCTGCAAAATCAAGAAGTTCTTTGCGTATATCTTCCTTGTTATCGGGCGTAAGTTCGCCGCAGACAAGACCGGACGAACCGGTTGCCGTGAAAACTATTTCACGGGCAGTGAGTGGGCTGATTCCGGAAACTACAGACATTATTACGCTTTCAGGCCGTGATGCCTCCTGCGAAAAGTCGAGCGAGATATTTTTTATTTCATCGCAAAGTATTGCGGTCTTTTCCTGTGCCGGAGGGAAATTGTAGGTACAGCCGGGGAGAATCTGCCTTACCGAGCTTTGGGTAAAATCAATATGCCGCGCCGAGTCAATTATGCGAAAGTCCTCGCTACAGAGAATGATATTTGAGTTTCTGCCCATTATCTCGCAGATAAGGCGTTTTTTGGTAAGGTCGCCGAGCTCGTTGTAGGACTCGATATCTATTTCAACTATTCTTTCAAAGTCCGGCTGCGCAATACTCACAATTTTTCCGCCCGACAAATGCTTGCGAAGAAGCATACAGAACATAGGCGGAGTTTTTGGATTTTCCTTTGCGGTATCCGAGAAATGAATACGGCTGTTGTTGGGGCTTGCACTCAAAACAAGCTTATATGCTCCGCCAAATGTGCGCACAGCAATCATAAGCTCGTCCTTTTCCGGCTGATGTATCTTGTCAATTCTGCCTCCTAAAAGCGCAGAATTAAGTTCTGAAACTATTTTTTTTACGCAAATTGTATCAAAAGCCATAACGCATTCCTCCAATGTTTTTTATTATAGCACAAAATGATGCGAAAATCAAAAAAAATTAAAGAATTTTTGAAAAAACTATGTTAATTTTGAAAATTTTATGGTATAATAATTTGAATAATGGTAAAGTAGGTGAATTTTTGTGTTAAAGAGCATGACGGGCTACGGCAGAAACGAAGCTGTAGAGGGCGGCAAGAAGATTTTATGCGAGATAAAATCGGTCAATCACCGCTATTCTGACTATTCAATAAAGGTGCCAAGGTATTATGGATTTTTAGAGGACAGAGTCCGTGAATTTATTTCTAAGAGTATAGCAAGGGGAAAGGTAGATGTTTATGTCGGCATTGAGAGCTATGAAGAGGCCGACAAGGAGATTGTAGTAAACAAAGACCTTGCGAAAAGCTATATCGACGCACTCACAAGCCTTCGTGATGAGTTTGGCCTTCGTGACGATATTTCGGTAAACAGCGTTGCCAGATACAGCGACATATTTATTCAGGAGAGAAAAGCTGAGGACGAGGAAGAAATCTGGCAGAGCGTAAAAAAGGTTTTAGAACCGGCACTTTTAGCATTCACCGCTATGCGTGAGCGAGAGGGAGAAAGAATACAGAAGGATTTAGAGGCAAGAGTTGAGTATATGAAGACGCTTGCGAAAAAGGTGGAGGAGCGCTCTCCGCAAACTGTTGAGGAATACCGCACACGGCTTTACGATAAAATCCGTGAGGTTATTGCCGACCGTGAGATAGACGACGCAAGGGTTTTGACCGAGGTTGCGATTTTTGCCGATAAGGTTGCCGTGAATGAAGAAATGGTACGCCTTTCAAGCCATTTTGAGGAGTTCTATGAGATAACCTCATCAGGTGAGCCGGCAGGAAGAAAGCTTGATTTCCTTATTCAGGAGATAAATCGGGAAATCAATACCACAGGCTCCAAGGCAAACGATATCGAGATAGCAAGGATAGTTGTGGAGCTTAAGGGCGAAACCGAGAAGCTTAGAGAACAGGTTCAGAATATTGAGTAGGAGGAAGCTATGAAGCTGATAAATATAGGATTCGGAAATATTGTTCCGGCGGACAAGGTTGTGGCAATCATCAGTCCGGAGTCTGCGCCGATTAAAAGAGTAATGCATGAGGCGGAGGAAAACGGCAAGCTGATAAATGCTACATACGGAAGAAGAACGAGGGCGGTTATAGTTACAAACTCCGACCATATCATACTTTCTGCACTTCAGCCGGAAACGATTTCAAATCGTCTTAGTCAGGAGGGTGCAGGCGATGAGTAAGGGTTCACTGTTTGTTATCTCAGGGCCTTCCGGAACGGGCAAGGGCACGGTTTGCGCCGAGCTTTTAAAGGAGGACAACATCTTTTTGTCGGTATCTGCCACAACTCGTGATAAGCGCATTGGCGAAACCGAGGGCGTTACATACTACTACATAACCGAGGAACGCTTTGCCGGCATGATTGAGGCGGGCGAGATGCTTGAATATGCGGTATACAGCGGAAATTATTACGGCACGCCTAAAAAGGCGGTATCCGATATGCTCGAATCGGGCAAAAATGTAATCCTCGAGATTGAGCCACAGGGTGCGCTCAAGGTTAAAAGTCTGATGCCGGAGGCGGTTTTAATATTTGTTGTTCCTCCGTCAATAGCAGAACTCAGAAGGCGCCTTAAAGAGCGTGCAAGAGAAGCGGATGCAGAGATTGAACGCCGCATCGAGGCTGCAAAGTGGGAGTTTTTGCAATCCCCTAAGTATAACTATGTTATAGTCAATGATGACCTCGCAGGATGTGTTGAGGAAACATTGAGTATTATAAAAGCAACAAACGAAAGACAGCAGATGATAGAAAAATTATTAAACGAAATATAAAGGAGAATGAAATTATGATTATCAAACCTGGAATCAGTACTTTAGAAAAATGCGTAGAGGACGGCTGCAGATATATTTTAGTTACAATGGCAGCTAAAAGAGCAAGAATGCTCGGCAAAAACGACGACTGCATGGTATCATGTGAATCGGACAATCCGGTTTCAAAGGCAGTTATGGAAATTTCCTGCGGAAAGATAGGCTATAAGCCGGTCGCAGACCAGATTAAATAATTCGGAGGTAGAAAACCCTTGATTGCAGAGGTAATAGTAAATCACAGAGCTAAAAGCGTTGATAAAATGTTCGACTATTTAATTCCCGAAGAACTTGAGGGAATAGTTGTCGTAGGCTCATGTGTAACTGTTCCTTTCGGTACAGCAAATAAGCAGAAGGAAGCTTATGTGATGGCAGTCAAGGAGGAAACCGCTGCAAAAAAACTCAAGGCGATAGGCAGGCTCTCTAAAGAAATACGGCTTTTTGACGAAAAACAGCTTGAGCTTATACGCTGGATGCGTGAAAAATATCTTGTGACATATCTTGATGCTATTCACGCAATCGCACCGAGCGGCACAACTGTGAGCTACGAGGAGTGGATTGTTCTTTCGGGCAAAGCCGAAAGAAGTGACGAGATTGTAGCGGCACTTTTAGAAAACGGCGGAGCCTGTGAAATCAACCGGCTCATGGGATTGTTTGAAGGAAACATCAAAAAAAAGCTCGATGCACTGATAAAGGCAGGAACGATAAAGAGTGAGCTTCGTGATAGCCGCACGGTAAAGGACAAAATCGTGCGTATGGCAGAGGCAACCTGTGAGAGCGAGGAGCTTAGCACAGTTATATGCGCGCTTGAAAAAAGCAATGCCTTTGCACAGGCGAAAATGCTTGAAATTCTCGCAGACTGCGGAAGGCTGTCGATTTCCGACCTTGTTCATTTTTCCGGTGGTTCATACAGTGCGGTAAAAGCCTTGGAGAAAAAAGGATATATTAAAACCTACGACCTTGCGGTAATGCGCGAGGTGGAGGAGATAGGCGGGGGGAAGAAAGCAACTATTCCACAGCTTACCGCCGAGCAAAACAGAGTGCTTTCACCGCTTTTGGAAACGATAGAGAAAAAGGAGTACAAGCCATACCTTTTGCACGGAGTCACAGGAAGCGGAAAGACCGAGGTTTATATGCGTGCCGTGAGTGCTGCAATAGAAGCCGGACGAAAAGCAATAGTTTTAGTGCCTGAGATATCTTTGACACCGCAGATGGTGTCGAGGTTTAAGGAACGCTTCGGCAAAAGAGTGGCTATTATACACAGCGGACTTTCGCTCGGCGAAAAATATGACCAGTGGAAAAAGATACGAAACGGCGAGGCGGACATAGCGGTAGGGGCAAGGTCGGCGATATTTGCGCCCTTTGATGACATAGGTGCGATTATTGTGGATGAGGAGCATGAGCAAACCTACAAGTCTGAGATGTCGCCAAGGTATGAGGTTCATGATGTTGCAGAGTTTCGGGCAAGACAGTACGGTGCGCTTTTGGTATTTGCATCGGCAACGCCGCTTGTCACAAGTTACTACAGGGCAAAAATGGGGAGTTACACACTCCTTGAAATGGAAAGAAGAGTTACGGGAAAGGATATGCCCGAGGTACTGATAGCGGATATGCGTGAGGAGCTTGAGGCAGGCAATAAATCTGTTATAAGCCGTGCGCTGGCGGAGCGGATAGGGGAAAATCTCAAGAATAAAAACCAGACTATACTGTTTTTGAATCGCCGAGGATTTTCCACATTTGTTTCCTGTAGAAAGTGCGGATATGTGGCAGAGTGCCCCAATTGCAGCATTTCTTTAAAATATCATAAATACGATAACACCCTGAGGTGTCATTACTGCGGACATACCACCAAAAATTACGAAAAATGCCCCGAATGCGGAAGCCCTTATATACGCTATTTTGGCGGCGGAACGCAGAAGGTGGAGGAGGAAATACACAAGCTGTTTCCGGATGCAACCGCAATTCGTATGGATGTTGACACGACAGGGAAAAAGAATTCGCACGCACAGATTTTAAATAAATTTGAAAAGGAAAAAATTGATATCTTAATAGGCACACAGATGGTTACAAAGGGACTTGACTTTCCTGATGTGACGCTTGTTGGAGTAATATCAGCAGATACGATTTTGAATATAGATGATTACCGCTCCTGCGAAAGAACCTTTTCATCTCTCGAGCAGGTTACAGGCAGAGCAGGAAGAGGTGACAAAAAAGGAGTAAGCGTTATCCAGACCTACAGCCCCGATAACAAGGCGATATGTCTTGCAAAGGAGCATAAGTACAAGGAATTTTACAATGAGGAGATAGAAGTCAGGCGCGCAATGTGGTATCCGCCGTTTTGCGAGATGATTTCGGTGATATTCTCAGGGACAAATGAAAATGTTACTGCACAATGCGCGAGGTTTTTTGCAAAAAATCTTGCAGGCGCGAAGGATTCAGGGCAAAGGGTTCAGCTTTTAGGGCCGATAAGCGCATATATATCAAAAATTAAAGGTAAATATATATACAGGCTGATTATAAAGTGCGAAGACAGCACAGCGATGAATGAATTCCTTGCTTATGCACAGGATAAATGCAGAAAGAACGCTAACTATGATAATGTTACGGTAATAATAGATAAAAATCCTAATAATACATAAACCCTATGAGTTTATGAGAAAGGACACAAAAATGGGATTAAGAGAAATAAGGAAAAAGGGTGATGAGGTTCTATACAAGGTTTGTAAAGAAGTGACGGTTTTCGATAAAAGACTTGCCATTTTGCTTGACGATATGTATGAAACCATGCAAAAAAGCGACGGCGTGGGACTTGCAGCACCGCAGGTAGGCATTTTAAAACGCGCTGCCGTTATTGATATCGGTGACGGCAAGATAGAGCTTGTGAACCCTAAAATAGTAAAAAGCGAAGGCTCACAAATCGGACAGGAGGGTTGCCTTAGTGTACCTGGAGTCTGGGGAGATGTAGAACGGCCGATGAAGGTTACTGTCGAGGCTTTTGACAGAAACGGCAAAAAAATTGAAATCACCGGCGAGGAACTGCTTGCAAGAGCGTTATGCCATGAAATTGACCATTTAGACGGCAATTTGTTTTTGGATAAGGTAATAAGATTTGAGGAAAATTAATTATGAGAATTTTATTTATGGGAACGCCGGATATTGCGGCAAAGTGCCTGAGAGCTTTAATAGGCGCAGGAATGTGCGTTGTCGGAGCGGTGAGTCAGCCTGATAAACCGCGCGGCAGAGGGCATAAACTGATGCCTACCGATGTAAAGGTTGCGGCAGAGGAAGCAGGAATCCCGGTCTTTCAGCCGGAGAGTCTTAAAAACGGTGAGCTTCGAGAAATTCTGGAAAGCCTTAAACCCGATATTATTGCGGTTGTGGCATACGGCAAAATCCTGCCGAAATATATCATAGACTACCCGAAATACGGATGCATTAATATGCACGCATCGCTTCTGCCGAAGCTTCGTGGTGCAGCGCCTGTTCAGTGGGCGGTTATAAACGGCGAAGAAAAAACCGGTGTAACAACCATGCTGATGGATGAGGGGCTTGATACTGGAGATATGCTGCTTTGTCAGGAGCTTACAATCGGCGAATATGAAACGGCGGAGGAGCTGTTTGAGCGTGTAGCAAAGGCAGGAAGCGAGCTTTTGGTAAAAACCATAAATGAGATTGAAAATATAACGCCTACTCCGCAGGAGCATGAAAAACACACCTATGCACCGATGCTTTCGAAGGAAATGGCGCATATCGACTGGTCAAAAACTACTGCCGAGATATCAAAGCTCATTTGCGGAATGAACAGCTGGCCGATGGCATACAGTCTTTATAAGGGTGAGGTTATGAAGATAATAACTGCCCGAAAAGGCGAAGCGTGCAGCGGAAAGCCTGGCGAGATAGTAGGCTATGAAAAGGATAAGGGGCTGAGGGTAAAAACATCCGACGGCTCAATATATATCCTTTGTGCCCAGTTTGCAGGCAGCAAGCGTATGGGTATTGATGAGTATCTGAGAGGTCACGAAATAGAATACGGAACAGTTTTGGAATGAGGTAGAAAAAATGTTTTTTTATGATTCGACATATATGCTTGTTATATTGGGATTTTTACTTGCGTCCTTTGCATCCTTTGGTGTGCAGAGTGCATTCCGCAAATATTCTGATGTAAAAAGCTACAGACACTATACGGGTGCTGATGCGGCAAGAAAAATTTTAGATGATAACGGACTTTATAATATAAGAATTGAGCATATCGGCGGAAATCTTTCCGACCATTATGACCCTACAGCAAATGTGATACGCCTTTCCGATTCAACATACGCATCCGACTCGGTTGCGGCAATTGGTGTTGCGGCACACGAAGCAGGTCATGCAGTTCAGCACGCCACCGGCTATGCACCAATAAGGCTCAGGAATGCAATCGTTCCGGCGGTGAATATCTGTTCAAGACTTTCGATGCCGCTGTTCATCTTAGGACTCATTATGGGAGCGGCAGGTCTTGCAAATCTGGGAATCATACTCTTTAGCGGAGCGTTGGTTTTTCAGCTTATAACACTTCCTGTGGAGTTTGATGCAAGTCGCAGGGCTATTAAAATTCTGGATTCATCCATGATGCTTGATGAACAGGAGCTAAAGGGAGCAAAAAAGGTGCTGAGAGCAGCTGCGATGACATATGTTGCGGCAGTACTTGCATCAGCGCTTCAGCTTTTAAGACTTGTACTTTTAAATAACTCACGAAACAGAGATTAAAACTATGATAAACCCAAGAGAAACGGCGCTTCTGACGCTTTACGAAATTGAATATGAAAACGCATATTCCAATATGGCGTTAAAATCTGCGCTCAGAGGGGATATGGACAGCCGCAACAGGGCGTTTGTTTCGCAGCTTGTTTACGGCGTTATAAGACGAAAGCTTACCCTTGATTATATAATTTCAAAATACTCAAGGGTGAAAATCAAAAAGCTTTCCAAATATGTGCTTTTAATTCTGAGGCTTGGAGTGTATCAGCTGTATTTTACCGATAAAATCCCCGAATCTGCGGCGGTAAACGAGAGTGTAAGGCTTGCAAAAAAATACTGCGCAAAATCCTCGGGGTTTGTAAACGGAATACTGCACTCGGTAATAAGGGGAAGGAAGACACTGGAGTATCCAAAGGAAAGAACGGCGTTTCTTTCGGTGAAATATTCTTTTCCGGAAGAAATGGTGAAATATTTTGAGCGGTTTGATTTTTGCGAGGAGCTTTTAGAGAGCTTAAATAAAGAACCGCGCACTACTATCAGATTAAACCGCTTGAAATGTGACGGACTCTTAGATATAAAAGCTGAGGAGTGTACTCTTTATGAGTATGCAAGGTATATCGCAAGAACAGATTTGGCAAGCCTTGCAGAATATAAAGACGGAAAGTTTATCGCACAGGATGTTGCAGCTATGATGGCAAGTGAAGCACTTTGTCCGAGACCGGATGAACTATGCATTGATATGTGTGCATCCCCCGGCGGAAAAACAACGCATTTAGCCGAGCTTATGGGAAATAAGGGACGCATTATGGCGTTTGATATTCATCCGCATAAGGTGGACATCATAAACAAAAATGCGGAGCGTATGGGACTCTCAATTATAAGTGCTGAGTGCGCAGATGCAACCATCAGGCGTGAGGAGCTTTGCGGCAAGGCGGATAAGGTGCTTGCGGATGTTCCGTGCTCAGGACTGGGCATAATCCGCAGAAAGCCGGATATTAAATGGAATAAGGAAGATATTTCAAGTCTTCCGAAGCTTCAGATGAAGATACTTGAAAACGCTGCAAGCTACTTAAAGCCGGGCGGCGAGCTTGTATATTCCACCTGCACCCTCGTAAAAGAGGAAAATGAAGGCGTTGTATGCGAGTTTGTAAAAAAGCATCCGGATTTTGAATTTACAAAAATAGAGCTTCCGGGACCGCTTATGAGGGAAAACAGCGGATATATAACGCTCTATCCGAATATTGATGGTACTGACGGATTTTTTATTTCCAAGATAAAAAGGGTGAACCGATGATTGATTTAAAGGATTTTGAATTTGATGAGCTTTGTGAATACTTAAAAGGCATAGGTGAGCCGAAATTCCGTGCAAAACAGATTTTTTCGTGGCTTCACAAGGGCGTAGAAAGCTTTGACGAAATGACAAACCTTTCAAAAGCTACACGCACAAGGCTTTCGGAGGAATGTTTTGTTTCCACATTAAAAATACGCGAAAAATATGTATCCAAAATCGACAAAACCACAAAATATCTCTTTGAACTTCCTGACGGAAACTGTATAGAGAGCGTGATTATGTATTATAAGCACGGCATTTCAATCTGCATATCCTCTCAGGTTGGGTGCAGAATGGGCTGTAACTTTTGTGCATCCACGATAGGCGGACTTTACCGTAGCCTTACAGCGGGCGAAATATTAAATCAGGTCATATTTGCGCAGAAGGATATAGGCGAGCGCATAAGCAATATCGTGATGATGGGGATAGGCGAACCGCTTGATAATTTTGATAATGTTGTGAAATTTCTTCACAATGTCAACCATCCCGACGGAGTAAATATAGGATACCGGCATATTTCGCTTTCAACCTGCGGGATTGTGCCGAAAATATACGAGCTGGCAGAGAAAAATCTGCCGATTACGCTTTCGGTTTCGCTTCATGCACCGAATAACGAGATAAGAAACAGCATAATGCCGGTCAATAAGAAGTATCCGGTAGAGCAGCTCATTGTGGCGTGCAAGGACTATATAAAGACGACAACGCGCAGAATAAGCTTTGAATATTCCCTGATATCGGGAGTTAATGATTCGGTTGAAAATGCAGAGGAGCTTGCAAGGCTTTTAAAGGGTATGCTTGCTCATGTAAACTTAATACCCGTAAATAAGATTGAGGAGCGGGAATATATAAAGGGAGATAAAAAGCAAATCAAGGCGTTTTGTGACAGGCTTTCAGGGCTTGGCATAAATGCAACCGTACGCAGAGAGCTTGGAAGCGATATTCAGGCATCCTGCGGACAGCTGAGGAAAAAGCTTTTGTAAGCAAATTTCTTTCAAAAAGGGGTGATTTTATGAGAATGGGGGCACATTCCGATGTGGGAAGAGTGCGAAAGGTTAATGAAGACAGTTATTTTTCGTACAGAAACGAAAATCTTATCGGGGGAATGGTTGCTGACGGCATGGGCGGCTATAAGGCCGGTGAGGTCGCAAGTAAAATGACCACAATGATTATAAAGGACCATATCATTCGAAAGTTCAGTCCCGATATGGACTATGCGGAGCTTGCCGAGATGATTCGGCGTGCGGTTATCGAGGCAAACAGCGAAATATTCGAATACGCACAGCATCACGAGGAAACCTCCGGTATGGGAACGACGGCGTCAATGGCATTTATATACAAAGGGATGCTTGTTGTGCTTCATGTCGGGGACAGCCGTGTGTATACAGTGACGCAGGACGGGATAAGTCAGGTCACGACCGACCATTCTTATGTTCAGGAACTTATAAAGCGCGGCAAGATTTCCGACCTTGATGCAAAAAATCATCCGGGTAAAAACTATATAACAAGGGCAATAGGAACGGAAGGCTCCATCAAGGTGGATGTCAGCACGCAGATTTATAATGGAGAGACCATAGTTATCTGCTCAGATGGGCTCACCAATCTGGTCAGCGATGAACAGATAATGAGTATAATAAACGAAAACGAAGACCTGCAGGAGGGTGTGTCAGCGCTTGTGGCGCTTGCCAATAAAAAGGGCGGTATGGACAATATAACCTGTCTTGCATTTGATATATGATTGAAAGGAGCTTTCTTATGAATGACTATTTAGTTGGAAAGGTTATTGATAACCGTTACGAGGTTGTAAAAAAAATAGGAACGGGCGGTATGGCAACCGTTTACAAGGCAAAGTGCCATGTCCTCAACAGATATGTTGCCCTTAAGGTGTTAAAGGATTCTTTGAAGTATGACACAGATGTTGTTAAGAAGTTCAATACCGAATCAAGAGCGGCAGCCAGACTTTCGCATCCGAACATTGTACAGGTGTATGATGTGGGCGAAGGAAGCGACCTTGATTACATAGTAATGGAATATGTGGATGGCATTACGCTAAAGGAATATATACGCAAAAATGGTAAGCTGTCTGCGGAAGAAGCCTGCGATATTGCGGCTAAGATAGGAAGAGCGCTTGATTGTGCGCATACAAACGGTATAGTTCATCGTGATATCAAGCCGCACAATGTACTTATGGGCAGAGATGGCAGTATAAAGGTTGCAGACTTTGGTATTGCGCAGGCGACAAGCAGCGAAACCTTAGTTGCAACAAGCGGTGGAATGGGTTCTGTACATTATATTTCACCGGAACAGGCACGCGGCGGATTTACAAATGAACGCAGCGATATATATTCATTGGGCATAGTGCTTTATGAAATGCTGACAGGAGAAGTGCCTTTTGATGGTGCGAACCCTGTTTCGGTAGCTCTTGCCAAGCTGGAAAAGGACCCTAAGGACCTTAGAATAATAAATCCGTATGTTCCGGATAAGGTTGCCGATATTGCAATGAAAGCAATCTCTAAAGAACAGCATTCAAGGTATCAGTCGGCAGCGGGAATGGTGAGCGACCTTGAGGCAGCGGTGGGAATAACCTCACAGTATCAGGGAGATGCCGAAGGCAGATTTGAAACAAGGCGTCTTGATGATAAGCTGACAAAGGAGGAATACACATCAAGAAGAGGCGCAGGCTCTGCAAAGAAGGAACAGGCCGGATATAAAAAAATAGCAGCCGCAGCAGTAGCTCTGGCAGCCGTATTAGGACTTTTAACATATTTCGTATTTGGCGGAGGAACAAAGGAATATCAGGTTCCGGAGGTTATCAACCTGACTGTTGAAGAGGCTGAAAAGATACTCAAAGATGCAGAGCTTCGTCTTAACGAAAACATTGAATTTGAACCGTCAGATGAAGTAGAGGAAGGCCTCATCATAAAACAGGAGCCGGGCTTTAATCAGTATGTGAAGAAGAACAGAAAGATTAAGGTTACTGTAAGCTCCGGTCCGGAGGATGGCGAAATTAAGGTTCCGGATGTTGAAAATCTCAAATTCGAGGAAGCGGAAAAAAGAATTCTCAGTATGGGCTTTGAATGTGTTAAGGTGGAAGAATTCCACGAGGAAATTGCACTCGGATATGTAATAAAGCAGTCACCAAAGAGTGGAGATAAGGCATCAAAGGGCGATAAGATTACGGTGTATGTGAGTGCCGATGTTGAGGACCCGAATGCACAGGCTGTTGTGCCTAAGGTTACGGGACTGACAGAAGCTGAAGCCCGTGCGGCGATTGAAAAAGCAGGGCTTTCGGTAGGCGCAGTTGATACAAAGGAAAGCACATCCAAGGAAGGAACTGTCATAGCTCAGACCCCTGCTGCAAAAACAGGAGTAGAAAAAGGCTCAAAGGTGGACATAGTGGTAAGCGTTGCCGCACCTGTAGAAACTCCTTCACCAACACCGGCTATGACACGCAAAACCCTTACCATCACGATTCCGGATGATGCAAATGAAACCGTTCACATCAAGGTTGTAGCAAACGGAAAGACGATATATGACAAAACACACCAGAAGTCCGAAGTAACAGTTGATATACCGGTGCAGTCCTCGAAGGATGCGAGCGTACAGGCATATATCGACGGAAAGCTTGTAGTAGACAGAGTGATTGCATTTGACTGATATGAAGGGAACAATTATTAAAGGAATCGGTGGCTTTTACTATGTAAAGGCCGCAGATAATTTAGTTTATGAATGTAAGGCACGGGGGATTTTTCGGAAGGAAAATATAAAACCGGCAATAGGCGATATCGTAGAGATTTCGACTGATGGCGAAAAGGGAAGTATTGATAAAATATGCGACAGACGCTCCTATCTTATAAGGCCGCCTGTTGCGAACATTGATATTTTAGTTATCGTTGTTGCAGCGGCAGATCCTGAGCCGAATATATTTTTGATAGACAAGCTTTTGGTTAATGCCGAGGAAAGCGGCATAAAGCCAATAATACTTGTCAACAAGACTGATGTAAAGTCAGGCGAGGAGCTTGAGAGAATTTATAAAAAAGCAGGCTATGATGTAATTTTGGCAAGTGCGGAAAATCAGGTCGGACTTGATGAGCTTATGCCATATATAAAGGGAAAAACCTCTGCTTTTGCCGGGCTTTCGGGAGTGGGTAAATCAAGTGTTTTAAACCTGCTCACAGACACCTGCCAGCAAACAGGCGCGGTTTCTGAAAAAATTAAAAGGGGCAGACACACAACCCGTCATGTGGAGCTTTTGGAACTTCCGGAGGGCGGCTTTGTGTTGGATACTCCCGGCTTCAGCTCGTTTGAAGTAAACAGGATAAAGGCGGCTGATTTATATAAATATTTCCCCGAAATGCGTGATTTTGGCGGACTTTGCAGATTTAACGCCTGCTCACATATAAATGAGCCTGACTGTGCCATAAAAAAGCGTCTTTGCGAGGGAGAAATCCCGAAGAGCCGCTATGAAAGCTATAAAGAACTGTATAATCAACTAAAGAATGTAAAGGATTGGGAAAAATGATAATACTGTCACCTTCAATGCTTTCGGCCGATTTTTCGGTATTGGGAAAGCAGATTGAGGAAATTGAAAGAGCAGGAGTACCTTGGCTTCATATAGATGTAATGGACGGCGTTTTTGTGCCAAACATCAGCTTTGGTACCTGTGTTTATAAGAGCCTTAGGAATAAATCAAGCTTATTTTTTGATGTTCACCTTATGATAACCGAGCCGGAACGGTATATAAAGAATTTTGCTGATGCCGGTGCGGATATGATAACATTTCATGTTGAGGCAACCGAAAAATGCGATGAATGTATTGACCTGATACACTCGCTTGGTAAAAAAGCAGGAATTTCGCTGAATCCGGGAACACCGTTGGATAGAATAAAGCCATATCTTGACAAGGTGGATATGGTGCTTGTAATGAGTGTTCATCCGGGGTATGGCGGACAGGCATATATTGAAGATGTCAACCTGAAAATAAGTGAGCTAAGAAGACTTTGCGGCGAGGATTTTCTAATCGAAGTGGACGGCGGAATTAAAAAATCGAACATCAAATCGGTTGTGGAGCATGGGGCAAATGTTATTGTGGCAGGCTCGGCCGTGTTTAATGATGACATAACGGCTTCTGTTAAGGGACTTTTGGAGGAAGTATGAGAGCAATCATAATCTGCGGCGGACAGGTCGGGGAGTATATTAAGAATTATATAAAGGACGACGATTTTATCATCTGTGCCGACTCAGGATATGACCGAGCACAGGTGTTTGGAATAACTCCCGATGTTGTAATTGGGGACATGGACTCGGTAAAAAGTGGTGTATCCTGCGGAAATAAGCTTGTCTATCCTGCAAGAAAAAATATGACAGACGGAGAATTGTCAGTGCTGTATGCAATGGAGCACGGCTTTTCGGAGGTGCTTCTGTTCGGTATGACCGGTGTCAGAATGGACCACACCCTTGCTAATATTTCACTTTTAAAGCAAACGAAGGACATAGATGCGGTTATAATAGACGCAAATAATGATATTTACTTTGCCGAGGGAAGCATTACGCTTTGCGGCGAGGTTGGAGATACCATTTCGATTATACCCTTTGAGGGGGATATAGAGGGAGTGACAACCGAAGGACTCGATTATATCCTTGAAAGCGGAATAATAAAAAGTGCAACAACTCTTGGTGTCAGTAATGTTATGACAAAAAGTGAATGCAGGATAACAATAGAAAAGGGGAAGGCCTTTGTTATAAGGAGCAGAGATTAAAATGATATATCTTGATAATGCGTCAACAACGATGCCGGCGGAGGCTGTAAAGGCGGCTGTATGCGCAGCAATGGAAAGCTTTGGAAACCCGTCAAGCCTTCACAGGCTCGGTCTTGATGCCGAGAAAATAATAACCGGTGCAAGGGAGAAAACGGCTCGTGTACTCGGTGTTGATGCAAAAAACATATACTTTACATCAGGCGGTACAGAAGCTAACAATACGGCAATTTTAGGATATGCAGCTGCAAATAAAAAGCGGGGCGGGCATGTTATCACAACAAAAATAGAGCATCCGTCGGTTTTGGAGCCGTTTCGTGTTTTAGAGAAGAATGGATTTGATGTAACCTATCTTGGCGTTGATGCAGACGGCAAGATTTCTCTTGATGAATTTGAAAACGCATTAAGGGAGGATACGATTTTAGTAAGTGTAATGCTTGTCAACAACGAAACAGGCGTTATACAGCCGTTTGACAGCCTCAAATCCATTATGCGGAAAAAATCGCCAAAGGCGGCACTTCATTGTGACGGAGTACAGGGATTTTTAAAGCTTGATGTAAAGCCGAAAAGGTCGGGCATCGATATGCTGTCGGTAAGCGGACACAAAATACACGGATTAAAGGGTACGGGAGCGCTCTACATTGCAGACGGCATCAACATAAATCCGCTTATATGCGGCGGAGGTCAGCAAAAAAATATGCGCTCCGGAACTGAAAATGTTGTGGGAATTGCGGCATTTGGAGCAGCTATTGATGGCTTTTGTCCGGTGGCAGAAGGAAAAAGGGAAGAATTAAAGCGGAAAATTCTTGAAAATATAGATAATGTGAAGATAAACGGAGCCGGAGAAAATTCGGGATATATACTGAATGTTTCCTTTTTGGGAATAAAGGCGGAAATTCTGCTTCATTCTTTGGAGGCAAAGGGGATTTTTGTTTCAACAGGTTCTGCATGTTCCTCGAATAAGCCGATGCCAAGCCATGTGCTTACGGCTATGGGCTGTAAAAAAGCGGAAATCGAGGGTGCGATAAGATTCAGCTTCTCGGGTGAGGATTTTGACACAGACGAGGTAGTGGAAATTTTGAAGACTGAGGTTGCTAATATAAGAAAATATGTGAGGTAAAAAAGTGAAGGAAATCATACTTGTAAAATACGGCGAAATAATTTTAAAGGGCGGAAACCGTCCAAGGTTTGAGAAGATACTGATTAAAAATATTTCCAATGCGATTAAAAATATTGCCGATGTACGCATAACTATTGCACAGGCAACAATATACATTGAAGTAAAGGACGAGCAGATGATAGATACCGTTTGCGACCGTCTTTGCATGATATTCGGCATTGTTTCGGTCGCAAAGGCGGCTGTTTGTGAAAAAACGGTTGAAAGCATAGAGGAAACTGCGCTTGCCTACTGCAGGGACGACCTTACCCCGGGACGAAAGTTCAAGGTGGAGGCAAAAAGGTCAGACAAGAAGTTTCCGCTTAATTCTGTGCAGCTTGCAATCGAAGTGGGCGGATTTTTGCACGAAGCTTGCGACGGGCTGATAGTTGATGTTCATAATCCGGAGGTAACGGTGCAAGTTGAGGTCAGGGACGACCATGCATTTGTATACTGCCGTGAAAACCGCAGAAAAGGTCAGGGCGGCATGCCGATAGGTACGGGCGGAAAGGCGACGCTCCTTTTATCTGGCGGGATTGACAGCCCTGTTGCAGGACATATGATTGCAAAAAGAGGAATTGAGCTTGATGCCGTAAACTTCTTCAGCTTCCCTTATACGAGTGAAAGAGCAAAGGAAAAGGTAATTGAGCTTGCATCGATAGTTGCAAGATACACTTCAAAAATCAATCTTTATATAGTTCCGTTTACCGACATACAGCTTGCAATTCGTGACAACTGTCCGGAAGAACATATGACGCTTATAATGCGAAGATTTATGATGAAGATAGCCCAGAGGATTGCAAAGGATAAGAAGTCGCAGGTGCTCGTCACAGGTGAAAGCGCAGGACAGGTTGCATCTCAGACACTTATGGCACTTGATGTGACCAATTCAGTAGTGGATATGCCGGTTTTAAGACCGCTAATAGGTATGGATAAAACTGAGATAATCGAGCGGGCGCACAGTATAGATACATTCGAAACCTCGATTCTTCCGTATGAAGATTGCTGTACTGTATTCACTCCAAAGCACCCGACGACAAACCCGAAACGGGAAACAATCGAGAAAAGTGAAAGAAGACTGGATGTTGACGCTTTAATCGAGGCAGCGCTTTTAGGGGTTGAAAAAATAGAGGTATACCCCAAAATATAACGAAAACTATTGCAATTTTGTCAAAAAAGGTGTATAATATAAGAGAAAATGCAAACAGGCTTTGGAGGATTTTCTGATGGATAAAAAGCAAGCAGATAAAAAATCTGTAGTAGTTTTAGAGGACAGAGAGGAAAAAAGAAAGGCTCTTAATGCTGTTTTCGGTGCAATCGAAAAGCAGTACGGAAAGGGCAGCATAATGAAGCTTGGAGAGGCTCCGCATGTTGATGTTGATGCAATTCCTACCGGCTCGCTGACACTTGATATGGCGCTTGGTGTAGGCGGAATTCCAAAGGGAAGAGTTATCGAAATATACGGACCGGAATCCTCCGGTAAAACTACTGTTGCGCTACATGTTGTTGCGGAGGCACAGGCAAGAGGCGGAGAGGCTGCATTTATTGACGCAGAGCACGCTCTTGATCCGGTTTATGCAAAAAATCTTGGTGTAGATATAGACAACTTAATAGTATCACAGCCCGATACCGGTGAGCAGGCCCTTGAAATTGCAGAGGCGCTTGTCAGGAGCGGAGCACTCGATGTTGTTGTAATCGACTCTGTTGCGGCGCTTGTTCCAAAGGCGGAAATTGAGGGTGAAATGGGCGGTGCGCATGTAGGGCTTTTGGCAAGACTTATGTCACAGGCGCTCAGAAAACTTACAGGTATCACCGCAAAATCCGGAACTGCTGTTATTTTCATAAACCAGCTTCGTGAGAAGGTCGGCGTAATCTACGGAAATCCGGAAACCACACCGGGCGGACGCGCACTTAAGTTCTTTGCATCTGTAAGACTTGAAGTAAGGCGTCAGGAGGCTATCAAAAACGGAACCGAGCTTATCGGTAACAAGACAAAGGTTAAGGTTGTTAAAAACAAGGTGGCACCTCCATTTAAAGAGGCTGAGTTTGATATTATGTATGGTCAGGGAATTTCCAAGGTCGGAAACATCCTTGATATGGCGACAAACTATGATATTATCCAAAAAAGTGGTGCGTGGTTTGCGTATAAGGGCGAAAGACTCGGACAGGGCAGGGATAATGTTAAGAAGTATATGGAAGAAAACCCTGAATTTACCGCAGAAATCGAAGCTCAGGTACGCCGTATGATAAGTGGACAGGCGAACGAGGATGACAGCGTATCTGTCGGCGAAAATCACAAAAATGATGAATAAATTTCGGGTCAATAGGGTATCTTTAACTAAAATTCCTGTTTTTTATTAAATTCTGTTGACGATTTATATATTTTTTAGTATTCTAATAGTGTGTATATATATTTTTCGGAAATGCTTTCAAGGAGGATTCTTTATGTATTCAAAAGAGGTTGAAGTTCAAAATCAGGTAGGTCTGCACGCTCGTCCTGCAACATTTTTTATACAAAAAGCAAATGAATTCAAATCAAGTATATGGGTAGAGAAGGATGAACGCAAGGTAAATGCAAAGAGTCTTCTTGGTGTGTTATCACTTGGAATCACAAAGGGAACCACGGTTAATATTCTTGCAGACGGAGCTGACGAAGAGGAAGCGGTTGTTACCCTGGTTAACTTGATTGCTTCAAATTTCACAGAATGATTTTGCAATGATGTCGTAAATAACTCTGCTGCTTTTGGCGGAGTTATTTTTCAATTTAAGAGAATAATGAGTATGTTTAATTTAGAAGAAGAGCTAAAAAACCTTCCCGAGCTTCCGGGAGTGTATATAATGCATGCCGCAAATGATGAAATAATTTATGTCGGCAAGGCAAAAATCCTTAAAAACCGCGTAAGGCAATACTTTGGCAGCAGAAAAAACCACTCGCCAAAGGTTATTGCTATGGTGGAAAATATTGCGTGGTTTGAGTATATAGTGACCGATTCTGAAATAGAGGCGCTGGTGCTTGAGTGTAACCTTATAAAAAAGCATCGCCCTAAATATAATATATTATTAAAGGACGATAAGCAGTATCCGTATATAAAGGTTTCGATAAATGAGGAGTATCCTAAGGTCTTTATGTCCAGAACCCTGAAAAAAGACGGAGCGAAATATTTCGGGCCGTATTCAGGAATGCAGCCGGTTCGCGGTACGCTTGAGATAGTGCAGAAAATTTTCAAGCCGCCTCTTTGTAGCCGTAAGTTTCCGGAGGATATCGGAAAGGGCAGGCCATGCCTTAACTATCACATAAACAACTGCTTTGCGCCTTGTATTGAGGGCAAGGTTACAAGGGATGAGTACCGACAGGTATTTTTTGACATTTGTTCCTTTTTGGAGGGTAACCACAAAGAGCTTCAGGACGAAATGCACGAAAAAATGATTGAGGCATCAAAAAATACAGAGTTCGAAAAAGCGGCAGCACTTCGTGATAAAATTGAAGCCATTAAGCGATTTGAAGAAAAGCAGAAGATAATAAATACAGGACACCAGACCGATATGGACATTATCGCATCGGCAAGGCTTGGCGAAAAAACATTTGTAGAGGTGTTCTTTGTGCGTTCGGGTAAAATAACCGGACATTCGGATTACAGGATTGACGGCACGGGAGATACCGAGGACGGCGAGGTGTTAGCAGGTTTCATAGAGCAGTTTTACAGCTCACGCGAGAGCGTGCCTAAGGAAATTCTGACCGGACACAAAATAACCGATGCCGAGGTTATTTCCGCTTGGCTTAGCGAAAAAAGAGGCAGCAGGGTAAGCATCGTGTCGCCGCAAAAGGGCGAAAAGAAAAAGCTTACTATGATGGTGCATAAAAATGCAGAGATATCGGCGGAAAACTACCGCGTAAACAATATAAAGTACGGCGAGAGCAAAAACAAAATTTCACACGAAATTGCGAAAAAGCTGAGTATGGAAAAAATTCCCGAAAGAATTGAGTCGTACGACATTTCAAATATTTCGGGCAGCGATAATGTTGCATCTATGGTTGTTTTTGTAAACGGTAAGCCGTCGAAGAAGGATTACAGGCATTTCAAGATAAAGTCCTTTGAAGGAGCCAACGATTTTCTTGCAATGCAGGAGGTTATTTACCGTCGTCTGCGCCATGCGAAGGAAGAGGAAGAAAATATCGCCAAAGGAGCGCTTACTGCAGAGGATGCGAAGTTTTTACCGCTTCCTGATTTGATTTTCTTAGACGGCGGTAAGGGACAGCTTTCTGCTGTTATGGAAATAATAGAAGCAACCGACAGCGATATACCTGTATACGGAATGGTAAAGGATTCCCGTCACAGAACACGCGGACTTGTTTCGCAAAACGGAGAGATTGAGCTGTCGCCGATGGACAGTGTTTTCAAGTTCATAACAAAGGTTCAGGATGAGGTTCACAGGAGTGCAATAGGGTATCACAGGAAGCTCAGGAACAAGAATTTGGTAAAATCCGAGCTTGATGATATAAAGGGAATAGGCGCAGTGAAAAAGGCGGCGCTTTTGAAGCATTTCGGATCGGTTGAGAAAATCAAAGAGGCATCCAGGCAAGAGCTTCTTGCGGCAGTAGACAAACGGGCGGCAGAGGCAGTTTATCAGTATTTTGAGGAGAAAAGGAATGTTCAGTCTTAAACAAAACGGAGATTTGAAGTATTATACGATAGATGAGTTTGAGAGAACGGGACTTGTAAAGCATTGTTTTACAACCAGACACGGCGGAGTCAGCCAAAATGAGTATAAAAGTCTTAATCTCAGGATGAATTGTGATGACAAAAAGGAAAATATTTTAAAAAATTACAAAATTATATGTGATGAAATAGATGTAAATTTTGAGGATTTGGTCTTTTCAAATCAGGTTCACGGGTGTACAATATGTAGAGTAGGGAAAGAGGACCGCGGAAACGGAATAATAAGGCCTCAGAGGTTTGAAGACGGCGTGGATGCACTTATGACGGATGTGTCCGGTGTTCCGCTTGCAGTATTTGCGGCAGATTGTGTTCCGGTTTTTTTGCTCGATACTGAAAATAAGGCGATTGCACTATGCCATTCGGGTTGGAAAGGAACAGCAGGCAGAATATGCCAAAAAACCGTACTTGAAATGCGAAAGGAATTTTCATCAAGTCCTGAGAATATCCTTGTGGCAATAGGCCCTTCAATAGGCGTCTGTCATTTTGAGGTAGGCGATGAAGTGGCAGAGGTGTTTTTGAAGGAATTTGGCGAAGAAGTTCTGGAAAAGCATGAAAAATATCATGTAAATATGCAGAAAGCAATAGAAAAGCAGCTTGCAGAGTGCGGTGTTTTAAAAAGGAATATTATCGGTGCGGATATCTGCACATACTGCAACAGCGATATGCTGTTCTCTCACCGAAAAACTGCCGGCAAACGAGGAGTTATGGCGGCAATAATGGAGCTTAAATAAACGCAGAGAGGGAAATTTATGTCAAGGAAGATAGTTTTATTAACGCTTGTGCTTTCGCTTGCGGTAGGACTTGGTGCTTGCGGCAGAGAAAAAGGACCGGGAAGCGTTGAAAGTGGAGAGCTTGTAGTGGTAGAAGATACCACTGATATTAAGCTGGGAATCTATGGAATAGATACTTTAAACCCGATAGCAACCAAGTCTAAAAGCGTACAGAAAATAATGAATATTGTCTACGAACCCCTGTTTAAGATAGGCGAGGAAATGACTGCAGAGCCGGTTCTTGCAAGCGGTTATACTCTTTCTGAGGACGGAATGAGCATAACAGTAAACCTAAAGGATGGAGTAAAATGGCAGGACGGAACTAATTTTACGGCAGACGATGTTGTTTATACATTAAGCAAGATGAGCACAGCAGGCGGACTTTATACAAAGATTATAAATAAGATAAGCAGCTTTACTGCAACCGGAAAATCTCAGGTGATAATTACCTTCCAAGGTCCGGAAACCAATCCGGCGTACCTGTTGACCTTTCCGGTAATATCGTCACGGACTCCGTATCTTACCGATAAAGGCTTTACACCGATAGGTACAGGCCCATATAAGTTCGAGTCTATGGGCGGAACGGAAATCGTGCTTGCGCCGAATTCGGCGTGGCACGAAGGAGAGGTTTCAAAAAAGAAGGTTTTAGTAAAGATATTAAAGGATGCGGCAGCGGTAACCGAGGCTTTCAATGTTAACGAGCTTGATGCAATAACCTCGGATCAGCTGTCGGAAGCGTCCCCTAAAACAAACTCACGGACAGAGGAAATCGTTTCGGATAATATGGTGTTTTTAGGGTTTAATGCGGCAAGTCCGGCGCTTGCTTCTGCAAATATAAGGCGTGCGATAGGCGGGCTTTTGGACAGGAAGAAAATTCTTGAGCAGGATGCGTACGGACACGGCATGGCGGCAGCTCTTGCCATAAATCCCGCGTCATGGGCGTATCAGGACACGGCAACACCTGAGCTTACGCAGGATTATGCTGAAAGCCTGATTGTGAGAGAGGGATATGTAAAAGAGGGTGGCGTGTATTATAAGGACGCATCCCCGCTTTCGCTAAGACTTTTGGTAAATGAGGACAACCCTCAGCGCATCGCACTGGCAGACAGCGTGGCAGACAGCCTTCGCGCATCGGGATTTTTAATTTCTGTTGAAAAGACTTCATATGCAGATTATATAGCAAGAATATCGGCTGATAATTTTGATATTTTTGTCGGTGAAACAGAGGTTCAGCCTAATCATAACCCGTCTGCGATGCTTGAGAGTCAGGATAATTACTTTAACTTTGACACAACCGCCTTAAATGGTGAGATGTCAAGGCTTTATGGTGTTACGGATAAAGAAATATACAAAGCTGGAATAAGCGAGTATATGCGTAATTTCTACACATCTCCTCCGTACATTCCGCTTTATTTCAAGACGGAGAGGGTGATTTTCGGAACATATGTTTCGGGAACTCAAAAACCGAGTGTTACAAGCCCTTATAACGGCATAGAAAAGTGGTATTTCTATGATAAGGACGGAAAGGAAAAAACAGGGGAGCAAGACTGATGAATGATATTATACGCGCGATAAAAAATGAAAACAGCAGCTTTAGTAAAAGCCAGAAAATCATTGCCGCATATATTATGGAAAACAGCGAAAAAGCAGCATATATGACGGCGGCAAAGCTGTCGGAAAAAACCGGCGTGAGCGAATCTACGGTGGTACGATTTGCCTGCGAGCTGGGCTTTGACGGATATCCGGCACTTCAGCGAGAGCTTCAAAGCTTTGTCAAATCGAAACTGACCTCTGTTCAGCGCATGGAGCTTGCCTATGAAAAGATAGGCAGCAGAGATATCTTGGACAGCATATTGAAGTCGGACATAGGCTATATTGAAAAGACGATGGAAAGGATTGACAGAACTCAGTTTGAACGCGCGGCAGAGGCGATTTCGTCGGCTAAAAAGGTATATGTTACAGGTGTACGAAGCTCGGCAGCACTTGCGGAGTTTGCGGGGTTTTATCTGCACCTTATATTTGATAATGTATGTCTTATAAAGACAACGGGTGGCGATGACCTTTTTGAGCAGATTTTGAATGTGGGGAAAGGGGATGTTGTAATCGGCATCAGCTTCCCGAGATACTCGAAAAATACCATAAAGGCGCTGCGTTATGCCAAAAAAAATGGTGCTACCGTTATTGGAATTACCGACAGCGTTGATTCTCCGGTTGTTACAGAGTCCGAGCTGTGCCTTATAGCGGAAAGTGACGCCACATCCTTTGTGGACTCATTAACGGCACCGCTCAGCGTGATTAATGCACTCATCGTGGCGGTAGGTATGAGTAACAGAGAAAAAATGCAATCCAATCTTGAAAAGCTTGAACAGATATGGGACGAATACGAGGTATATGATAAAAAATGACAGATAAGACGGTTGTAGTAATAGGCGGAGGACCCGCAGGAATGATAGCCTGCGGCAGACTTGCCGAACGCGTGAAAAGGGTTATACTCATTGAAAAGAACGACTTTTTGGGGAAAAAGCTCAGAATTACCGGCAAGGGCAGATGTAATATCACAAATATTGCCGACATTGAAGAAATTATGCAGAACATCCCTACAAACAGCCGTTTTTTATACAGTGCACTTTACAGCTTTACAAATGAAGACCTTATCGCTCTTATAAACTCGCTTGGCGTTGCGACCAAGGTTGAAAGAGGCGGTCGTGTATTTCCGGAAAGTGATAATTCAAAGGATGTAGTTGATGCATTAAAGAGGTATGCACTTAGGAAAAATGTAAAGCTCGTAAAGGATAAGGTTACCGGAATCCTTGTAGAATCGGGAAAGGTTTTGGGAGTGAAAACCACTAAAGGGGAAATTCCTGCCGACAGCGTAATTATAGCAACCGGCGGAGTGTCCTATCCACTTACCGGTTCAACCGGTGACGGATACCGGTTTGCCCAAAGCGTCGGACATACCGTAATTACTCCAAAGCCATCCCTTGTTCCGCTGGAAACAAAGGAGAAGTGGGTTTCGGAGGTTATGGGGCTTTCACTTAAAAATGTTGAAATTACTCTTGCTGACGAAAATGGGAAGAAGATATTTTCTGATTTCGGTGAAATGCTTTTCACCCACTTCGGGGTGTCGGGACCGATTGTTCTTTCAGCATCATGCCACTTGAAAAAAGCAAAGAATGCGAAGCTTGTTATAGACTTAAAGCCGGCGCTTGACGCAGAACAGCTTGATAAGCGGATATGCAGGGATTTTGAAAAGGCAGGGAAAAAACATTTACAAAATTCTTTGGATGAACTATTGCCTAAAGCGCTGATTCCTGTTATAATAAAAGTTGCGGGACTTGATATGCATAAAGAGGTATGCAATATCACAAAAAAGGAGCGGCAGGCTCTTGGAGAGACGATAAAAAACCTGACCTTGAGTATTTCTGGTACACGCCCTATAAGTGAAGCGATAATAACCTCGGGCGGAGTCAAGGTATCCGAAATAAATCCGTCAACAATGGAGTCAAAGCTGATAGAAGGCTTGTATTTTGCCGGTGAGGTAATAGATGTTGATGCATACACCGGCGGATTTAATTTACAGATTGCATTCTCCACAGGCTTCTTGGCAGGAGAAAATGCATAGAAAAGGGGAAAATTATGATTAAGGTTGCAATCGACGGACCGGCAGGAGCGGGAAAAAGCTCTATTGCACGGGCAGTTGCAGAAAAGCTTGGATTTGTATATATAGACACAGGCGCCATGTATCGTGCTGTTGCAGTATATGCTATTGAAAATGGTATAGAGATAAAGGAAGAGGCATTTTCAAAAGATGTGCTTGATAAAATACAGATTGATATTGAGTATGGTGAGGAAGGGCAGAGAATTTTGCTCTGTCAAAAGGATGTGTCAAAACGGATTCGTGAGGCAGATGCCAGCATCGGCGCATCGAATGTGGCTGTAATTCCTGCAGTACGCTTAAAGCTTGTGGAGTTGCAGCGAAAGCTTGCAGAAAAAACATCGGTTATAATGGATGGCAGAGATATAGGAACATATGTTCTTCCGGATGCGGAGGTTAAAATATTCTTAACTGCGTCAGTGGAGGAACGCGCAAGGCGAAGATTCGCCGAGCTTATACAAAAGGGTACGGAGGCAGACCTTGAATCGGTAAAAAGAGATATTATATACCGTGATAAAAACGATTCGCAACGCAAATTTGCTCCGCTCAGGCAGGCGGAGGATGCAACCTTGGTGGACACATCCGATATGACGATGGATGAGGTTATTTGCGCTGTTACGAAAATGATAAAGGAGGCAATGTGATGATGCTGTCGTGGGTGAAGTTTATTATACGAGTTTTCCTCCTTTTTGTTTTCAGAATAAAAATAGTTGGAAAAAAGAATATTATAAGTGAAAAGGGTGCTATTTTAGCCGGTAATCATAAAAGCAACTGGGATCCTTTGTTGGTTGCATTGGGAGCACCAAAGAATATCGCATTCATGGCAAAGAGTGAATTGTTCAAGTTTAAGCCATTTGGGTTTGTCTTAAAGAAGTTAGGCGCTTTTCCGGTACATCGCGGAAAAGGTGATATCGGGGCAATTAAAACGGCACTATCTATTTTGAAGGCTGAAAGAACGATGGTTATGTTTCCGGAAGGAAAGCGCGTATCGGAAGGCGAAAAGGTAGATGCCAAGCCGGGAGTGACAATGCTTGCAACAAAGGCGAGAGTTCCGGTTGTTCCGGTTCTTATAAGCGGTAAATACCGCTGGATGGGCAAAATAACTGTTACATATGGCGAGCCGATATATTTTGATGAGTACTACGACGAAAAGCTGTCGATGGAAAAGCTACAGGAGCTTGCCAATTCAGTGATGGATAAAATCTATTCCTTAAATAGTGCTGCGGAGGCTTTGAAATGAGCATAAAGATTGCAAAAACGGCAGGATTTTGCTATGGCGTAAAAAGGGCTGTGGATAGGGTTTACGAAACGGTGGATGCCGGCAATATGAAAATTGCGACACTGGGTCCTATTATTCATAATGCGCAGGTGGTGGAGGACCTTGAAAGAAAGGGCGTAAGAGCATATGAATCGGTTGCTCAAATCCCGATGGATACGGCAGTTGTTATACGGACTCACGGCGTAAAAAAAGCCGTTTTTGACGAGCTTTCAGGCAGGGAGTACATCGACCTTACCTGCCCGTTTGTTAAGAAAATCCATAAAATTGTAAGAGAGCATTATGAAAAGGGATACACTATCCTGATTGTCGGAAACGAAAATCATCCCGAAGTGGTCGGAATTAACGGATGGTGCGATGATTCGGCGATTATAACCTATGATGAAAGCTTCCGTTTTCCGGAGGAATTATCAGATAATCCCATATGTATTGTAGCACAAACAACAATAAATAAAAATGTTTTTGTGCAAATCGTACAAAATGTCAAAAATGCTTGCAAAACAGTGGTGGTTTTTGATACAATATGTAGTGCGACAAAAGATAGACAGGAAGAAGCATACGACCTTTCTAAAGAGTCGGATGTGATGTTTGTAGTGGGCGGAAAGGCAAGCTCGAATACAAGAAAGCTTTATGAGATTGCAAGCACAACTTGCCCTGAAACATATTTTATTGAAACTTATGAGGATATTCCTCAAAGTATATATTTAAAAAATAAAAAGGTAGGGATTACGGCAGGGGCATCGACTCCGGCACGAACTATCGAGGAGGTTTTTACAACGATGGATGAAAAAATCAAAAACGAAGAGTCTTTCGCAGAACTTTTTGAAAGGTACGAAAGCAAAACTTTAAATAATGGAGATATTGTTGACGCAACAGTTGTTGAAGTACGCAACACTGAGGTCATTGTAGACCTTGGCGGATTTAAATACAATGGTCAGCTTGCAACCGATCAACTTTCAGACGATCCATATTTGAAGGCATCTGATATCGTAAAGCCTGGCGACACAATCAAGGTTTATGTTGTTGGTGTTAACGATGCAGAGGGAAAGGTTGTTCTTTCCAGAAAGAAGCTTATCCAGATGGAAAGCTGGAATAAGATGAAGGAAGCTTTCGAGAATAAAGAAGTTCTTGACGCAAAAATTATCAAGACTGTACGCGGCGGCGTTATTGCGCTTGCAAATGATTCTCAGGTCTTCATCCCGGCAAGACAGGCATCACTCAGATATGTTCAGGATCTTGAAACACTTTTGAATACAAATGTTAAAATCAGACTTATTGAGATTGATGACAGAAGAAAGCGCGTAGTTGGCTCTGTTCGTGTTCTTCTTGAAGAAGAAAAGAACGCAGCTATGGAAAAATTCTGGGCAGATGCTGAAGTTGGCAAGGAGTACACAGGCACTGTTAAGTCACTTACATCCTTTGGCGCTTTCGTAGATATCGGTGGCGTTGACGGCCTTGTTCACATCTCAGAGCTTTCATGGAATAAGATTAAGCATCCGTCTGAGGTTGTTAAAGAGGGCGATGTACTTAAGGTTTATATTAAGGACATTAACGAGGAAACAAAGAAGATTTCTTTAGGCTACAAGAAGGCTGAGGACAATCCTTGGGCTATCGCTAAGGAAAAAATCAATGTAGGCGATGTTGTTAAGTGTAAAATCGTACGCATGATGCCTTTCGGTGCATTTGCTGAGATTATTCCGAATGTTGACGGTCTTATCCACATCTCACAGATTGCTGACAAGAGAATCGGCAAGCCGGAAGATGTTCTTTCAATTGGTGAAGAGGTTGAGGCTAAGGTTGTTGAAATCAATTGGGAAACAAACAAAATCAGCCTTTCAATCAGAGCTTTGATTGCTCCTCCTGTAGAGGAAAAGGCAGAAGAAGCAGTTGAAGAGGTTGCTCCGGCAGCCCCTAGCGAGGAGAATGTTCCTGTTGATATCGAAAAGTTTATCGCAGAGGAAGAGGCTTCAGAAGAAGCAACAGAAGAATAATTATGTAAAATTAAAAGAGCAGATATATATCTGCTCTTTTTTGGTGAAAAAAGGATGTGAAAATCACATCCCGTCTTTCTTATAGATAACACAAGGCTTGGTAAAAGGTGCAGCTTAAAAAATGTTGATTACTGTATTTGTGATACGGCGCTTCCTGAAGAACTGAGGGAAGATGCGAAGACTACTGTGTTTTGCTGACAAAAAAATACTTCAGGAAAAATCCTGAAGTATTTTTTTAATATCTTCTTGGGTAATCGTCATACGATCTTGAAGAGCCTGTAGGACGGGCGCGGCGCGGAGTATTTCTTCCGCCCTGCGATACCATTCTGCTGTGTCTTATACGGCGCTTTCTGTTGCGTATTATTCTCATACGAACCCAGATTGCAATAATAAGGATAACAATGATTAAAACAATCGGGTGGAAAACAAAGCCTAAAATACTGTTTATTATATGGAGAATAAAGTCGCGCTTTACTTCGTTTGCAGCCACGAGATTGACCTTTGTAAGCTCCCTGCCGTTATACGAATATGTCACGCTGCCGAAAAGGTCGCCCTGTGCGATAGGAGCTTTTGCTTCACCGGTGACCTCAATTTGACTTTCAATAATTTCAGGGTCTGCTGTCTTTTTTAAAGTAGTGTATATATCGTTCTCAACGGTAAGAGCGAGCCTTGTTGAGTTCTTTGCCTCTTTTACCTTTGAGTCGTAAATAACATCGCCTTTTTTTGCAAGAAGTACAGTCTGGTAATTTTCAAACACATAATCGAATATCTCTTTTGTATCAACAAAGGAGTATGCCTTATCCTTTGCATCTTCGTTAGGAGCACCCATAACCACGCTTATAACCGAGAGTTTTCCCTTAACCGCCGAAGCAACAAGGCAATAGCCTGCATCGGTGCTGTTTCCTGACTTGATGCCTGTTGCATTTGCATAGTAGTGATACGGATATTTATATCTGCTCACCAAATGGTTTGTGCTGAGAATTGTTTTCTCTGAACTACGCATATTTGTTGCAGGGAAGATATATTTTTGAGTAGTCACTATTTTTGAAAAGGTCGGATTCTGCATTGCATACTGAGCAAGCTTTGCCATATCCGTTGCTGTTGTATAGTGATTTTCGTTTTGGAGCCCTGTCGGGTTTGCAAAGTTTGTGCCGGAAAGGCCAAGCTCTGCGGCTTTGTTATTCATTAGCTGAACGAAGTTATCAATACTGCCGCCCACTGATATTGCAAGGGTATTTGCGGCGTCATTGTTTGAGTTCAGTATAATTGCATATAAGAGCTGTTCTACCGTGTAGCTTTCGCCTTCTTCCATACCGAGCTGCGGCTGGTCATAGGTGACATTTGCAAGCGCCTCTTTTGTAACGGTACAGGTGTCAGCAAGATTGGAATTTTCAAGAGCGATTATAGCTGTCATAATATTCGATGTTCCTGCAGGGTACACCTTTTTGTCGGCTTCAAGCGCATATATTACATCGCCCGAATTTGCATCAAGCACAACCGATGAGATGGCATTTGGAACAGGAAAGGTGTTCTTCTTTTTTTCTTCCGTATTGTCTGAGTCAGCTGCAGAAGATGCCTTAGGTGACGATGTAGCCTTGGGAGATGCGGAAACCTTAGGAGAAGATGAAGGCTTTGGAGATGCAGACGGAGCTGCTAAAGCCATCGTATTAATTGACATCAAAGCAGCAAGAATTACGATTGCAAGACGATTTTTTTTCATAATTTCATAGCCTTTCTGCCCGTAATTTATTTGAAAATATCAACGGGCGGTGACATTTTATATACCTATATACTTAATTATACATAAAACAGAATAATTTTGCAATAAATATAATAAAATTTGTAAAAAAGTGTAGAAAAAATAATTTTTTATGTTATACTTATTAATGGGGTGTATAACTTTTTTTGGAGGAACATCGTGAAAAAGATACAAAAAAGGTACTATGTGCTGATTTTCATTGTAACTCTGGTGTTGGGAATGGCTGTAAGAGATTTCGAAAATCATTCTTTTAAAATAATTAAAAAGTCTAAGGCATATGCTCCTATATCGGAGACTGTCATAATCCCTCAGACAGAAGCTGCGATGATAAATATAAATACAGCGGATGTCTATGAACTCGAACGGCTTGACGGAATCGGAGTGTCGCTCGCGGAGAGAATTATCGAATACAGAACGAAAAATGGTAATTTTGAGATGATTGAGGACATAATGAAGGTACAGGGAATAGGTACGAAAAAGTTCGAAGAGATAAAAAGCTACATAACTGTAAATTAACCGGTGCCTTGGCGCCGTATAAATATTATAATAATGCCGGAACGGGAAAGGAATGTTTAGCAGGATGAAAATTTTGGTTGTGGATGATGAAAAAATCATTGTAAAGGGAATCAAATACAATCTTGAGCAGGAGGGGTATCAGGTTGTTACTGCATTTGATGGTGAAGAAGCAGTAAAGCTGGCGCGTGACAACAGTATAAACCTTATACTGCTTGATGTAATGCTGCCCAAAATGGACGGACTCACAGCCTGCAGAACGATAAGGAGCTTTTCGGATGTTCCGATAATAATGCTCACGGCACGAAGCGAGGATATAGATAAAATTTTAGGTCTTGAATATGGCGCAGACGACTATATCACAAAGCCTTTTAATATACGAGAGGTAACATCCAGAATAAAGGCAATTTTAAGGAGAGTAAATCCTGCACCCAGAGGTGACAGAGATATACTTGTCTCAGGAGATATAACGCTTGACTATAACTTCCGCCGTGTTACTATAAACGGCAAGGTTATAGAGCTTACAGGTAAAGAGTTTGACCTTATGGATTTATTTATAAAAAATCCGGGACGGGTTTATACGAGGGAAAGTCTTCTGGATATTGCGTGGGGTGTAGACTATCCGGGTGATGTGCGCACGGTGGATGTTCACATAAGACGACTCAGGGAAAAGATAGAGGAAAATCCGGCAGAGCCGCTCTATATTAAAACAAAATGGGGAGTTGGTTACTATTATAAAAAGGATTAAGGAATTCCTTATGTCAATGCGCGTCAGTATGATGGCTACCTATGTGGCGGTTATAGTGATTTCCATGATACTCCTTAGCGTATACATTTTGAGCACATTGACAGAAAGTATGTATAATTCCGAGAAGGTAAAAATGTTTGCTAAGGCAAATATTATTTCTGATATGATTGATAACCCCGATGATATCAGCGTTGAAACAAAATTTGATATAGGGCAGATTTTGTCAGGAAGTAATATGCGAAGCATCGCTGTGCGTTCTGACTACCGTGTATGCTATGACAGCAGCGAGGATTCCGACCTTCTGGGGAAGGTAATAATCCGTGATGCAGTAAACCGGTGTATAAAGGATGGCGAGCAGACCTATGCCGTCAATAAAAGCAATATGGATACAACAGTAATGTCGGTAGCAGTTCCGCTCGACAGCGCAGGAAGAACGATTGGTGCAGTCTATCTGATACAGTCGCTTTATGATACAGATATGACTATCAGGAATATCCGCAAAAACCTGATTATGTTTGCTGTAATAATAAGTGTGCTCGTTGCGATGCTGAGCCTTGGAATGTCGCTTATGACGACGGCACCGATAGATAACTTTATTGCTGTTTCAAAGGAAATATCAAAAGGAAACTTTAACATTAAGGCAAAAGAAAAAGGTCCGATGGAATTTGTTGAGATGGCAAAGGCACTGAACTATATGTCAGCGGAACTTGACGATTTTGAGCAGAATCGGAAGAAGTTTGTTTCGGATGTTTCGCATGAGCTTAAAACTCCGCTTGCGACCATCAAGCT
Source organism: Clostridia bacterium (assembly GCA_045591565.1). GTDB lineage: Bacteria > Bacillota > Clostridia > UBA1381 > UBA1381 > UBA1738. Next base: position 3,646 of record JAZNTB010000080.1, on the reverse strand, counting down.
TATCTGTGACAGTATTGTAACCACAGACACTCCGGACCCTGAAATGATACAGGATTTCCTTGGGGATTTAAGCGATGAAGTGGATAGGTTGACACGAATAGTGGAACGGCTTTTAACACTTACCAAGATGGACGCAAATCAGAATAACGCAAGTCTTACCCCGGTAGATTTTGTGGTTATGCTGGGTGCTATTGTGAGAAAGCTTACCCCGAACGCAGAAGCAAAGGATATTGCGCTTTTTGCTGATTATTCAGTAGAGGCACTGGAGCCTATGATGCTTGATTATGACAAGATATGGGAAGCGGTTTACAATGTTACCGATAATGCGATAAAATACACACCGGAAGGTGGATTTGTCAAGCTGGGACTTGAGCAAAAAGGTAACAGAGTTTTCGTTATGGTCGAAGATAACGGACCGGGTATACCTGATGAGGAAAAGGAACGAATTTTCGAAAGATTCCACCGTCTTGACGATTCCCGCGCAAGGGATACCGGCGGAACAGGACTGGGATTGGCAATAGCCAAAGAGGCTGTAGTTCTGCACGGCGGAGAGATTTTTGCAGAGGATGCAGAGGGCGGAGGAAGCAGGTTTATTATAAGTCTGCCGTACAATGTCGGTGGAATTGATGCATAAGGAAGTGATAAGAATATGCGCAGTAACAGAAAGGCCGTGTGGCTTGTTATTCTGTTTTTGATTGCAGCGAGTGTTATATACAGCTTTGCGGGCAGGGAGAACAGGAATAATATAAAAGAGGTGACTCTGTACTTTTTTAACCGCAATGCAACGGACATAGTTGCGACCAAAATGGAGCTTTCGGCGGAAAATTCTCAAAAGCTTTACGAGGAAATGGCAAATGCACTTATAAAGGGGCCGTCGGATAAGGGTGTATTCCCTATAATGGATAAGAACATTGAGCTTAACTATATCCGAAACGATAACGGAAGTCTTACGGTGGATTTTTCAGATGGATACCGGGAAGCAGAGCTTATGAGCACATATGCTGTAGTAAAAAGTTTTACAAGACTTCCGGAAATTAAATATGTAAAGGTGACAGCAGGGGGGCGCGAGATTGTTAAAGGCGACAGCGACCCGCTTGGGTTTATTTCGGGGGATGAGGTTAATACCGAACTTGATGATGACTATGCAACCGGAATACGCCTGTATTTTGCAAATCAGGAAAAGACAGGGTTGGTTATGGAATATCGCAAAATCAACATTACTGATACACAGCCTGTTGAGCAGTACATCGTGACTGAGCTTATAAAAGGGCCTAAAAACAAGAGTAACGAAAAGCTTCTTGCGCAGGATACCGGTGTGCTGTCGGTAGAAACAACAGACGGCACCTGCTATGTCAATTTCAAACAGGATTTTATTGACAAGAATATTGCGTCACAGGACAAGGGCAGACTCATCATATATTCTGTCGTGAATTCCCTTACCGAAAGGGACAACATCAGCAATGTACAGTTCCTGATTGACGGAAAAAAGACGGATAAATTCGGAGAAATGGATATAAGTCAGCTTTTTGTGCGAAATGAAGCGCTCATAGTAGGCTGATAAAAGGCTGCAGGATGATTTCTGCAGTCTTTTTTGATAAAAAAATGTTGACAAAGCAGGGACTATGTGGTATAATCGAAAGGCTGGGTATGTGAAAATATCCGGTTTGACATTAAGCATACGGACGGCAATATCCATGTTTGTTGAATTTTTGTGGGTTTTAAGCCGGCTGTAGAAGTAACAAAAAACAAGGAGGATTTTAAAATGTCAAATGTAATTGCTATGAAGCAGCTTTTAGAAGCAGGTGTTCACTTCGGACACCAGACAAGAAGATGGAACCCTAAAATGGCTGAATACATCTTCACAGAGAGAAACGGTATCTACATCATCGACCTTCAGAAGACAGTGAAGAAGATTGAAGAAGCTTACTACTTCATCAGAGATATCGCTGCAAGCGGAGAGGACATCCTGTTTGTTGGTACTAAAAAGCAGGCTCAGGACTCTATCAAGGAAGAGGCTGAGAGAGTTGGAATGTACTATGTAAACGCAAGATGGCTCGGCGGAATGATGACAAACTTCAAGACAATTCAGAAGAGAATTGACCGTTTGGCTCAGATCAACAAGATGGAAGAAGAAGGAACTTTTGACCTTCTGCCTAAAAAGGAAGTTATTAAGCTTAAGGCTCAGAGAGATAAGCTTGAAAAGTACCTTGGCGGTATCAAGGATATGAAGAAGCTTCCGGGCGCACTTTTCGTTGTAGACCCAAGAAAGGAACACATCGCAATCACAGAAGCTAAAAAGCTTGGTATTCCGGTTGTCGCTATTGTTGATACAAACTGTGACCCTGATGATGTTGATTATGTAATCCCGGGTAACGATGACGCTATCCGTGCGGTTAAGCTTATCGTTTCAACTATGTCAAATGCTATTATCGAAGGCAGACAGGGTGAAGATGCAGTTGTAGCAGTAGAGGAAGCTGCTGAGGCTGTAGAAGAGACAGTAGAGGAATAATCTTTCGGGGAGGAATTTGAATATGAATTTCACAGCTCAGGATGTTAAGAATTTAAGAGAAATCACAAGCTGCGGTATGATGGATTGCAAAAAGGCACTCACAGAAACCGATGGCGATATGGACAAGGCCGTTGAATATTTAAGAGAAAAAGGTCTTGCAACTGCTGCTAAAAAGGCAGGAAGAATTGCTTCAGAGGGTATTGTTAAGGTTTATATGTCAGATGACAAGAGCGTTGCAGTTGTACTCGAAGTTAACTCAGAAACAGACTTCGTTGCTAAAAACGACGAGTTCCAGGATTTCGTTACAGAAGTTGCTAAGGTTGTTGCTGCAAACAACCCTGCTGATGTTGAGGCTCTAAAGGTTGAGAAGATGGGCGATGTAACTGTAGATGAAGCTTTAACAGCTTTAATCGCTAAAATCGGCGAGAATATGAAAATCAGAAGATTTGCTCGTTTTGAGGGTAATGTTTGCTCATATACTCACGGCGAAGGCAGAATTGGTGTTATGGTAAAGGCTGAAGGCGCTCTTGATGAGGTGGCTTACGAGGCTGCAAGAGATGTTGCAATGCAGATTGCTGCTATCAACCCTCTTTACCTTTCAAAGGACACTGTTCCGGCGGAAGATGTTGAGCACGAAAAGCGCATCATCCTTGCACAGATCAAGGAAGATCCTAAGAACGCATCAAAGCCTGAAGCTATCTTAGAAAAGATGGTTGGCGGTAAAATTAATAAGTTCTTTGAGCAGAACTGTCTGCTTCAGCAGGAATTCGTTAAGGATTCTGATCAGAAGGTTGAACAGTACCTTGCTTCAAAGGGTGTTAAGCTTGTTGATTTTGTTCGTTTTGAAAAGGGCGAAGGCTTAGCAAAGAAGGAAGAGAACTTCGCAGATGAAGTTGCTTCAATGATTAAATAAAATCATAAATTAAAATCCCGGAATTGCTGAAAACAGCGGTTTCGGGATTTTTTAGATGGAAAAAGGCTGTGACGAAATGATAGTCATTTGTCACAGCCTTTTTGATTGTTAGGATTAGTCCTCGGGGAATTCTGTTACTTCTATGATTGCGCTGTTTTCGGCCTTGCTCTGTGAAAGACCGGCACCGCATTTTGAGCAGTAACCGTTTGATTTGTCGTTATACT